>JAJZSR010000008.1:393-36045 GCA_021849595.1 Pseudomonadota bacterium
GGTCTTGTAGGGGCGATCCCAATCGCCCAGCACGCCCAGGCGGATGAAGTCGGCCTTTTGGCGCTGGATCTGGCTTTCGGCGTATTCCCGGCACAGTTGCCGGAAACGGGCGGCGGGAATGTCCTTGCCATGCTGCTTTTCCACCTGCAGCTCAATGGGCAGGCCGTGGCAATCCCAACCGGGCACGTAGGGTGCGTCGAAGCCGGCCAGCGTCTTGGACTTGACGACGATGTCCTTGAGAATCTTGTTGACGGCATGGCCGGTGTGGATGTCTCCATTGGCGTAGGGCGGGCCGTCATGCAGGATGAACTTGGGGCGCCCAGCCGCTCGTGCGCGAAGTTTTTCGTAACGCCTCTGCTCTTGCCAGGCTTTAACCCAGCCCGGCTCCCGCTTGGCCAGGTCGCCGCGCATGGGGAAAGGCGTGTCGGGAAGATTGAGAGTGTTTTTGTAGTCAGCCATCAGCGGGTCGCGAAGTAGTGTTTGGCATGGTCCACGTCGCGGGCGATTTGGGCGACGAGGGAGGGGAGGTCGGGGAATTTTTCCTCGTCCCTAATTTTTTTCAGGAAATCCACGCGAAGTTTCCTGCCGTAGAGGTCGCCCTGGAAGTCGAATATGAACACCTCGAGGGTGGCGCGGCCGCCTTCGTGCACCGTAGGTCTTACGCCGAGGCTGGCGGCTCCGGGGTGAGCGCGGTCACCCATGCCCCAGACTTCCACGGCGAATATCCCCATGAGCGGCGGCCGGTTGTGGCGCAACTGTATGTTTGCGGTGGGGAAGCCGATTTGGCGGCCCAGGTTGTCGCCGTGTATCACCCGGCCGGTGATGCCATAAGGGCGCCCCAGGAGGCTGCCGGCATGCTCTAGGTTGCCTGCCGCCAGAGCCTCGCGCACCGCGGTGCTGGAAGCCCGGCGATCTGCCACGCTTACCGTCGCCAGCGCCTCGGCCGTAAACTCAAGCCTCGGTCCAAGTGCCTGAAGCAGGGAAAAATCCCCTCCGCGCCCACGGCCGAAGCGAAAGTCGTCTCCCACCAGAACGTAGCGGGCATCCAGTGTCCGGGCCAGAACGCCGGCGACGAATTCCTCTGCCGACAAGGCGGCGAGCCTGTCATCGAAGCGCAGGACGTGCAGGCGATCGATGCCTGCGGCGGCGATCAGGGCGGCTTTTTCTCCGAGAGAGGTGAGGCGCGTGGGGGCCTGCTCGGGAGCGAAAAATTCGCGCGGATGTGGCTCGAATGTCAGCACGCAACTGGGCAGGCCGCGGGTACGGGCTTCCTGTCTGAGTTTGTCTAGCATGGCCTGATGACCGCGGTGCAGGCCGTCGAAGTTGCCGATGGTGACGGCATGGGGGCTGGCAAGAGAGGTCAGGCCGTGGGAAATGCGCATGGCGCAAGCGAAGCGATGCGTACAAAAAATAGATTTTACCGGATGCGGCGGGCGCCTTCGCGCCTATTTGGCGGCGCCGCGATAAAACTGGCGCGGGTGGATGCCCAGCAGATACAGCGCGCCGAAGTACACGGCGATGCCCAGGGCCACCAGGCCCAGGAGGGCGGCCGCCTTGTTGAGTGCCCGTGCCGTGAGCCAAAAGCTGTCCGGCCCGGCGGCAAAGTACAGGGCCAGCGCCATGAGCGCGACGGCCGTCAGCACGCGCAGGAGGAAGCCGCGCCATCCGGGCTCGGGATGGAAGATGCCGTGCTTGCGCAGCAGGCGGTAGAGGATCGCGGCGTTGAGGCAGGCGGCCAAGCCGATGGACAGGGCGAGCCCGGCGTGCTTGAGCGGGCCGATGAAGGCCAGGTTCATGAGCTGGGTCGCCGCGAGCGTCAGGAGAGCAACCTTCACCGGCGTCTTGATGTTTTGCCGGGCGTAGAAGCCGGGTGCCAGCACTTTTACGAATATTAGCCCGAGCAGACCTACGCTGTAGGCCAGCAGCGCCTCGCGCGTCATCCATAGATCCTGGGCGTCGAATTTTCCGTACAGGAACAGGCTGCAGATGAGCGGCACCGCGAGCACGGCCAGCGCCACGGCCGCGGGCAGGGCCAGGAGCAGGGTGAGGCGCAGGCCCCAGTCGAGCAGGCGGGAATATTCCTGCGGATTTTCGTCGGCGTAATGCTTGGCCAGGCTGGGCAAAAGAATGGTGCCCAGCGCGACGCCCAACATGCCGGTGGGGAATTCCATCAAGCGGTCCGCGTAATAAAGCCAGGAAACGCTGCCGGTGGCCAGGAAGGAGGCGAAGATGGTGTTGATGAGCAGGCTGATCTGGGCCACCGAAACTCCCAGCGTGGCCGGCCCCATCAGTTTGAGGATGCGGTGCACGCCCGGATCGGTAATGCGCAGCGTCAAACGCGGCAGCATGCCGATGTTGCGCAGGAAGGGAATCTGCAGCGCAAGTTGTAGGACGCCGCCCGCCACTACTCCGACCGCCAGGGCCAGGATCGGGGGATGGAACCAGGGGGCGAGGAAGAGGGCGGCGACGATGAGGCAGACATTGAACAGCACGGGGGTGAATGCCGGCACCGAAAAGCGGCTCCAGGTGTTGAGGATGCCGGCCGCCAGCGCCACCAAGGAAATGAAGGTGATGTAAGGAAAGGTGATGCGCAGCAACCGCGCCGTAAGGCGGAATTTTTCCGGGTCTTCGGCAAAACCAGGCGCACTGATCCAAACCACAGCCGGAGCGGCCAGGATGCCCAGCAAGGTCACGGCGAGCAAAGCCAGCGTAAGCGCCGAGGCGACCTGGTCCACCAGCCGGCGCGTATCTTCCGCGCCGCGCCGATTTTTGTATTCGGCCAGGATGGGTACGAAGGCCTGGGAAAAGGCACCTTCCGCAAACAGGCGGCGCAGCAGGTTGGGCAGCTTGAGAGCGACGAAGAAAGCGTCGGTGTAGAGGCTGGCGCCGAACGCCCGTGCCACGATAGTGTCGCGAACAAAGCCGAGAATGCGCGACATGAGGGTCATCGACCCAACCGTCGCGAGGGCTTTGAGCAGATTCATCGGCAAGGCAGGGAAGAGGCAGGGCGCATTGTCGGGGAAGGCGGGGGACGGGTCAAATGATTAATTCATGCTTAATACAGAAGAACGCTGAAAAAAAGCTTACGCGGACTGGGCTGAAGAAAGAGGCGGACGGGGTAGAATCCTTGCCCGGCGCACCCCCTTACACGATCCCATGAGCAAAGGCGTCATCCTTGCAGCCATCGACGGTTCGCAAAATTCTCTCTTGGCCGCTGGCCTGGCGGCCCGGCTGGCCAGCCTGCTGGGTACTCACCTGGGCTTAATCCACGTCCTGGACGAGCCGGTGGTAGGCTTTTGGGGCGGCTTGGCCGCGCGCATGAAATCCGACATACGCCGCGAGGCGGAGGCCACCCTGACGGCCTTCGCGGAAAAGATCACTGCGTCCTGCGGCGTCGTGCCGGAATTCTTCATCGAAGAGGGTCTGCCGGAAGACGTCATTCCCCGCGTCGTCGAGGCGCGGGAGCGGACCATGATGCTGGTGCTGGGACGCATCGGCCTGGACGGCGAACGGCGCGCCCATTTGCGCCAACGCACTATCGGCCATGTCACGGATCGGCTGCTGCACCACCTGGACCTGCCTGTCCTGACGGTGCCGGCAGATATCGACCCCAGCCAGATCTGCGAGGCGGCGGGCATGTTGCGTACCCCTGCGCCCTGATGCGTCAAACATAACGAACGAGCGTTGCATGGAGATATTTCTGCCTATCGCCCACATGGATGTGAATCTGCTGCTGATCGTTTTCTTCGGCGCCATCGTGGGATTTCTTTCCGGATTGGTGGGGGTGGGCGGGGGATTCCTCATCACCCCCCTGCTGATTTTCGTGGGCGTGCCACCCCTGGTGGCGGTGGGCACCGGTGCGGCGCAAATCGTCGGCACCTCCGCGGGCGGAACGTATGCCCATTGGCGCCTGGGCAACGTGGACATGAAGATGGGCCTGGTGCTGCTGGTGGGGAGCTGGAGCGGCGGGGCGCTCGGTGTGCAAATCGCCAAGATGCTCGAAGCCGGCGGCAACTTCGGCAACACCGTGACCTTTCTCTACGTGGGCCTGCTGGGCTTCGTCGGTTTCAGCATGCTGCTGGAATCCATCAATGCCCTGCGCGGGAGCCAGAAGGCCCGGGCCCGCCCGGCAGCCGCCAATGGCGAAGGCTGGCACGCGCGCCTCCCCATGCAGATGGATTTCCCTGTTTCCGGCCTGCGGATTTCGCTCATCTTGCCGGTAGTGATCGGCGTGGGGGTCGGTATCCTGACTTCGCTGATGGGGGTGGGCGGGGGTTTCATCATGGTGCCGGTGATGATTTACCTCTTGCGCATGCCTACCAAGGTGGTGGTCGGGACGTCGCTGTTCCAACTGCTTTTCACCACCACCGAGGTGGCGATTCTGCAGGCCGGGGTGAACCATGCCGTCGACCCGCTCCTGGCCATCATCCTGATCCTGGGCTCGGTTTTCGGCACCCAGTGGGGCATCCGCTTGGGGGCGAAGCTGCCGGGTGAGCAATTGCGCCTGATACTTGCCCTGGTGGTGGTGTCCGTGGCGGTCAAGATGCTCTACGGCATTCTGGTGAAACCCGATGAACTCTATAGCTTGGCGTTGACCCGATGATGCTGCGCGCGCTCCTTTTTCTGACCTGCCTGCTCGGTGTCCCGTCGTATGGCGCGGTGGCACCGCTGGTGACCGAACTGAACAAGCACAGCGTGGATATCACGGCCCGTTATACCGGCGACCGCATTCTGTTGTTCGGCGCTATGCCGGGGGGCGGCGACGTAGTGGTGAAGGTGACCTCGCCCGCCGAAAAAATTTCCATCGACCGTAAGGAAAGCCTTGGGCCTTTCTGGCTGTCCGGGCACAAGCACGTGGTGGAGGGGGTGCCCGGCGTGTACTACCTGCTCAGTTCGGCGCCGCTCGGGCATCTTGCCGATGCCGACACATTGGCCCGCTACGGCCTGACGTTGGACACGGTTTTCGCCGCCATGCGGGCAAGCCCCCCGCCGCAGCATCCCGCAGCCATGCGCGCCGCCATCCTGCGTATCAAGAAAGCCGACCAGCATTTCCTGGTGCTGGATGATGCCGTAAAAATCATCGGCGGCAGGTTGTTTTACGTGAGCATTCCCATTCCCGCCCGCCTGCCGTTGGGCCAGTACACGATCCATACCCTGTTTCTTCGGAACGGAACGGTGCTGGCCGAGGAGAGCAAGCCCCTCGACGTCGACGAAGTACGCTTGGAGCACTGGGTTTCGCAAGTGGCCGAGGAAGCGCCTTGGACCTTCGGCGCGCTCTTCGTGGCCCTGGTGCTGCTGCTCGGCCTGGGCTTGGGCATCTTCCTCAATCGCTCCCGCGCGTGAGTCCGTCGCGCCCGCGGGCCGCATGGACTATATGTGAAAGGCGCCCTACTCAGGGCCCGTAAAGCCCTAGTCAACAGGGTCGTCTTTTTTGAATTCGAGAGACGCCGAGTTGATGCAATAGCGCAGACCGGTCGGATAGGGGCCATCGGGGAAGACGTGACCCAAATGGGCACCGCAGGCTCGGCAGACCACCTCGGTGCGGTTCATGCCATGGCTCGTGTCCTCGATTTCCCGGACGCCGTTCGCAGTGGCGGGAGCGTAGAAGCTCGGCCAGCCGGTGCCAGAATCGAACTTGGCGTTTGAGGAGAATAGGGGCGCGCCGCAGCACACGCAGCGGTACAGCCCGATCTCGTGGTGGTCCCAGTAACGCCCAGTAAAGGCGTGCTCGGTACCTTTTTCGCGGCACACGCGATATTGCTCGGGGGTGAGTCGTGCACGCAGATCCTCATCGTCAGGCAGATCGTTCATACAGCCTCCAAAAAATTCATGCTTTGCGGTTGACAAAGACCAAGAGCAAGTTTTACATTACGTACAGTGATTAGACTAAGTCTAAATCTAAATCCGGATTGATAGTGCCCAACCCATCGCTGGGAAGGACCGATGGGAAGGTCCATTTTAAGTCCTTCGTCTTGTACAGGAGCAAACCATGCAACTCAAAGGTTCCAAGACCGAAAAACACCTCAAGGACGCCTTCGCGGGCGAATCCCAGGCCAACCGCCGCTATCTCTATTTCGCAGCCAAAGCCGACGTGGAAGGGTATAACGACGTGGCGGCAGTGTTCCGGTCCACCGCCGAAGGCGAAACCGGCCACGCCCATGGCCATCTCGAATACCTGGAAGCCTGCGGCGATCCGGCCACGGGCATGGCTTTCGGCCCCACCGCCGACAATCTGAAGACCGCCATCGCCGGCGAAACCCACGAGTACACCGACATGTACCCGGGCATGGCGAAGGACGCGCGCGGGGAGGGCTTCGACGAGATCGCCGACTGGTTCGAGACGCTTGCCAAAGCGGAGCGTTCCCACGCCAACAAGTTCCAGAAAACCCTGGATTCCCTGGGCTCCTGAGGCGCCCGGATCAGGCAGCTTGCCTGCAAGGCCGCCTTGCGCGGCCTTCTTTTTGCCCGGCCCCGTCGGCGGATCGACCTCCGACCGCGGGCGCGGGGCGCAAAATTTTGGCTATTAATAAACCTTGGCAACATGCTCGGGAGTTCGCATGACGGTCCGTGAAGGCAATTTGGAAGCACCGACCCGGCACGCGCTGGATTGGCGCAATCCGGATTTCTACAACGAGGAGTCGCTCCTCAAGGAACTGGAGCGCATCTTCGACATCTGCCACGGCTGCCGCCGTTGCGTGTCTTTGTGCACGGCCTTCCCCACGCTGTTCGATCTGGTCGACGGATCCGAAACCACGGAGGTAGATGGCGTCAAAAAGGCCGATTACTGGAAGGTCGTGGACCAGTGCTATTTGTGCGACCTCTGCTACATGACGAAATGTCCCTATGTGCCGCCCCATCCGTGGAACCTTGATTTTCCGCACACCATGCTGCGGGCCAAGGCGATCAAGTTCAGCAAGGGCGAATTCAAATTTCGCGACAAGCTTCTGTCCAGCACGGACGCCATGGGGAAACTTGCCAGCATTCCCGTGGTGGTGAAGGCGGTCAATGCCTCGCTCAAGAGCCCCGCCATGCGCGGCGTTCTGGACAAGGCGCTGGGCATACACAAAGACCGCGTCCTGCCTGATTACGACAGCGCGAAATTCCGCGCGACGGCCAAACCGGATGCCTCTTTCCAGGTGCAAAACGGCCAGCGTACGCCCGGCAAAGTCGCGATCTATGCCACCTGCTACATCAATTACAACGAACCCGGCATCGGCCACGATTTGTTGAAAATCCTGGCCCACAACGAAATCCCCGCCATGTTGGTGGAAAAGGAGGTCTGCTGCGGCATGCCCAAGCTCGAACTGGGCGATCTGGACACCGTGGAAAAGCACAAAGACATCAACATCCCTGTTTTGGCCCGGCTGGCGCGCGAGGGCTACGCCATCCTGAGCGCCGTGCCTTCCTGCACCCTGATGTTCAAGCAGGAACTACCGCTGATGTTCCCCGACGATGCCGAAGTGCAGGCCGTCAAGGAGGCCATATGGGACCCCTTCGAATATCTCATGGCGCGCAATGCCGACGGCCTGCTGAAAACGGACTTCAAGCGTTCCTTGGGCAAGGTCGCCTATCACGCGCCTTGCCACCAGCGTGTACAGAACATAGGCAGCAAAACGCGCGATTTGCTCGCCAAGGTGCCGGGCACCCAGATCACGGCAATCGAGCGCTGCTCGGGGCATGACGGAACCTGGGGCGTCAAGCGCGAATATTTTGCCAACTCCATGAAAATCGTGAAGCCGGTGGCGAAGCTCGCCGCCGGGGCCGACTATGTCAGTTCGGATTGCGCCATCGCGGGGCGCCACATCCTGCAGGGGATGGGCGAAACCGTGACCCGCAAGCTACACCCCATCAGCTTGATTTGCCTGGCTTACGGCCTGTAGGCTGGGCGTTGCCGGGTTCGACTGTCGAAAGGAAAGATATGCAGAAGGTTACGCGCGAATCGCTGCTCACTCTGGAGGCCTATGCCAAGGCACGGCCGGAGTTTCGTGCCAGAGTCATGGCCCACAAGAAAAGCCGTATCTTGCCTCTCGGGGAACACCTGACGCTGATCTTCGAGGATGAAACCACGATCCGCTACCAGATTCAGGAGATGCTGCGTGCGGAGAGGACTTTCGAAGAGGCGGGCATCCAGGACGAATTGGAAGCCTACAATCCGCTCATCCCGGACGGCTCCAATTGGAAGGCGACCATGATGATCGAATACAGTGATCCCCAGGTACGTGCCGCGCAGTTGGCCAAACTCAAGGGCATCGAGGATCGGGTGTGGGTCAAGGTCGGGCAATGCGCGCCTGTGTATGCTATCGCCGACGAGGACCTCGAACGGGAGAACGAGGAAAAGACATCGGCCGTGCACTTCCTGCGCTTCGAGTTGCCGGCCGATTCTGTCGCCGCCCTGAGAAAAGGCCAGGGGCTGTCGGCGGGCGTGGATCATCGGGAATACAACGCCGTCGTGCCCGAAGTGCCGGCCGCGGTACGCGATTCCCTGTTGCGGGATCTGGCCTGAAAAAAGCTAGCGGGGGTGGCCGATGCTGGAGGACAAACTCGTCGAGGAAGTAAAAAAGCGTCTGGGCGGGGCGGAACTGCCGGTCAACGTCCAATTATGGAATGGCCAACAATACGCCAGCGCCGCCGGCGTCCAAGTGAGCATCCGTTTGAATACACCGCGTGCTTTGGGGCAGTTGGCGAAACCCACCTTGGGCGGGCTGGCGCGCGCCTATGTCGAGCAGGATTTGGACATCGACGGGGCTGCCCGCGAGATACTTAAACTGGGCGACAGGCTTTGTCTGGCCGACGGCTCCTGCCGCGACCGCAAGGGTAGCGCGGCCTGGCAATGGTGGCGCCACACCCGCACGCGCGACCGCAAGAACATCCAATACCATTACGACGTCTCGAACGATTTTTACGGTCTTTGGCTGGACCGACGCAGGGTCTATTCCTGTGCTTATTTCCGCACCCCGGATCTCGACCTGGACGCCGCCCAGGAGGCCAAGCTGGACCATATCTGCCGCAAGCTCGCGCTCAAGCCGGGGGAAACCCTGCTGGATATCGGTTGCGGGTGGGGCGGGCTCATTCTGCATGCCGCCAAAAATTATGGCGTGCGTTCGGTAGGCATTACCTTGTCGGACAATCAACGCGACTACGTGCTTGAGCAGGTTGCCCGCCTCGGGCTGCAAGGCCGGGTCGAGGTGCGCCTCATGGACTATCGCGACGTTCCCGAAGAGGGTGCGTATGACAAGGTCGCCAGTGTCGGCATGTTCGAGCATGTCGGGCGCCGCAACCTGGGAGAGTATTTCGCCAAGATTCACCGGCTGCTCAAACCCGGCGGCTTGGTCATGAACCATGGCATCACGTCTGCGGCGCTCGACTCCCACGGCTTGGGCGGAGGCGTATCCGAATTCATCGATGACTATGTGTTCCCGGGCGGTGAACTGGTGCATGCTTCCGAGGTCGTGCGTGCCGCTTCCGGCGCCGGGCTGGAGTGCTTGGATTGCGAAAACCTCCGTCCACATTACGGCAAGACGCTGTGGCACTGGGTCGAACGCCTGGAGGCCCGGCAGGACGAGGCACGCCGCCTCATCGGGGAGCAGAAATACCGCATCTGGCGCATCTACATGGCCGGTTCCGCGCATGCCTTCGAACGCGGCTGGCTGGAACTCTGGCAGGTCCTGGCGGGCAAGGCGGCGGACGGCGGCCAGCCGCAGTACCCTTTCAGCCGCGACTACATCTATCGCTATTGACCGCCCGATATGGCGGTTTGCATCGGTAACACGCCATGCCGGGCGGCGGCCGTAATACAATGGGCGACCATGAAAACCGCACTGTTTTTTGCCTTGCTGATCGCGGCTGCGCCCGCGTTCGCCGACTGGGGCGAAATTATTCCTCCCGGCGCCCTGCGGGAGGACAAACCCTGGGTGGAAAGCGCGCTGAGCCTGCCGGCCTATCCGAAAGCCGAGGACCTGGTGGCTTTTTCGGTGTCGCCTCTCGGCTCTTTTCATTACGCTCTGGACAAAAGTTCGATAAGCGTGGAGCCGGGGGGGCTGGTACGTTACGCGGTGGTGGCGACTTCCGCGCAGGGGGCGGTCAACGTCAGCTACGAAGGCATCCGTTGTCCCACGCAGGAATACAAGATTTACGCCATCGGCATGGCGGGAAAGTGGCAACTGGTGCGGGATCCGGTCTGGCGTCCCATCCAACTGCGCTCGCCCTACAGCTTTCGCCGGACGCTGATGCAGGACGTGCTCTGCCCCGGCGGCATTGCGGTGACCGGCCCGGCGCAGGCCTTGGATAATCTGCGCAAGGGGCACGGCTGGTGACGCAGACGGCTTCCGTGGTGAGCGGTGCGCGCCGCCTGGTGGTCAAGGTGGGCAGCTCGCTGGTCACGGCCGATGGGCGCGGGCTCGATCATCAGGCCTTGTCCGGCTGGGCCCGACAGATTGCGGCGCTCATGCAGGAGGGTCGGCAGGTCGTGCTGGTGTCCAGCGGCGCCATCGCCGAGGGTATGCAGCGCCTGGGTTTGAGCCGGCGCCCCAAGGCCGTCAACGAATTGCAGGCTGCTGCCGCCGTCGGGCAGATGGGCTTGGTCGAGGCCTATGAGCGGATCTTCGCCGTGCACGGGCTGCACACTGCGCAAATCCTTCTGACCCACGACGACATGGCGCACCGCACCCGCTATCTCAACGCGCGCACCACGCTCAAGACGCTGCTGGACCTGCACGTGCTGCCCATCGTCAACGAAAACGACACCGTGGCCATAGACGAAATACGGCTGGGCGACAACGATACGCTGGGCGCGCTGGTGACCAACCTCATCGAGGCCGATTGCCTCATCATCCTCACCGACCAACAGGGGCTCTATAGCGCCGATCCCAGGCGCGATCCGGACGCCAGGCTGATCACCCATGGCCATGCCGGCGATGCCGATCTGGAGCGCATGGCGGGCGGGGCGGGCAGCAGCGTAGGGACCGGCGGCATGCTCACCAAGGTATTCGCCGCCAAGCGCGCGGCACGCTCGGGTGCCCATACCGTGATTGCCTCCGGACGCGTGGACAACGTGCTGCTGCGGCTCGCCGGCGGGGAGATGATAGGCACCCAGTTGAGTGCGGTGTCCCCGCCGTTGGCGGCACGCAAGAAATGGCTGGCCGACCACTTGCAGGTGCGGGGGCGACTGCGTATCGATGCCGGGGCCGTGCGCGCGCTGCGCGAGGAAGGCAAAAGCCTGCTGCCGGTGGGAGTGCACGAGGTCGCGGGCGAATTCGAGCGTGGCGAGGTGGTGGCTTGCCTAGATTCCGCCGGGGCGGAAATCGCGCGCGGCCTGGTCAATTACGACGCGGCGGAAATCCGCCGCATTGCCGGGCATCCCAGCGCGCGCATCGAATCCATATTGGGCTATGTCGACGAGGCGGAGCTGATCCACCGCGACAACATGGTGCTGCTTTGACGGGGACTAACGGGGTGTCGAGAAACGTCTCCAGATCATCGTATGGCAAGGCGGATCGGACATGACCACGCTGGTTGTCGTTAAGAAAGACGGCGTGGCGGCGCTCGCCACCGATACCTTGACCAAGTGGGGTTCCATCAAGGAATCGGCCAAGTACGTGGTCAACCACAGCAAGATACTCACGGTGGGGGACAGTCTGGTCGCGGTCACCGGCTACAGCACTTTTCTGCATATCCTGCGGGACTATTTTTCCCATGCCGAGGTATCGCCCGATCTGAGCCGGGTGGAATCCATCTTCAGTACCTGGCAGACATTGCATGCGGCGCTCAAGGATCAGTATTATCTTCAGGCGGGCGAGGACAAGGACGACGACCTAGAGTCCAGCCAGATCGACGTGCTGATCGCCAATCCGAGTGGCATTTTCGGGGTGGCCGAGCATCGCTCGGTGCAGGAGTTCGCGCGGTTCTATGCCTATGGCAGCGGGGCGGAACTGGCGCTGGGTGCCCTGTATGCGCTTTATGATACGCCGCTGGGGGCCCGGGAAATCGCCCGCAAGGCGATCGAGGCGGCAGCCGAATTTGACGACCGTACCGGCCTGCCGGTCGAGGTCAAGACCTTGCACTTGTTGTCTTGAGGAACAGCCATGCCTTCCTTTGACATCGTATCCGAAGTCGATCAGCAGGAAGTACGCAACGCGGTGGAGCAGACCAACAAGGAGGTCGCCAACCGCTTCGATTTCAAAGGCTCCGACGCGCGCGTGGAGCAGAGCGGTTATGGGCTCACCGTATATGCGGACGACGAATTCAAGCTCGACCAGGTGCAGGACATACTCAATGCCCGCCTGGCGAAGCGGACCATAGACATCAAATGCCTGGAAATCGGCAAGGCCGAGAAGATTTCCGGCAACAAGGTCAAACGCCCGGTCACGGTCAAGACAGGGGTGGACAGCGAGCGGGCGAAAAAAATCGTCAAGCTGCTGAAGGACTCCAAGCTCAAGGTGCAGGCCAGCATCCAGGGCGAAGCCGTGCGCGTGGCGGGCGCCAAGCGCGATACGCTGCAGGAGGCCATCGCCCTGGTGAAAAAGAACATTGCCGATTACCCGCTGCAGTTCGGCAATTTCCGCGATTAGGAGGTGTCCATGAGCAAGGTATTGGTGCCGCTCGCACAAGGCTTTGAAGAGATCGAGGCGGTGACCATCGTCGATGTGTTGCGCCGCGCCGACATCGACGTCGTGACGGCCGGTCTTGCCCCGGGCATGGTCAGGGCCAGTCATGGCATGCAACTGGTGCCGGATACCACGCTGGACGCCGTTTTGGAGCAGCCATTCGACATGGTGGTGCTGCCCGGCGGCATGCCGGGAGCGAGCCATCTGGCGGGGGATGCGCGACTGCTCGCGTTGTTACGGCGCATGGCCGAGGCAGGCAAATACGTTGCCGCCATATGCGCGGCTCCCACGGTGCTGGCGCAGGCGGGCCTGTTGCGTGGCAAGGCGGCAACCTCTTATCCGGGCTTTCTCGATCGCAGTCCCGCGGAGGGGATGACCTACCGTACCGACGCCGTGGTGGCCGACGGCCGCATCGTTACCTCGCGCGGACCGGGTACGGCCATGGATTTTGCCCTCAAGCTGGTGGAGCTTCTGGCCGGGGGGGCAAAACGCCGGGAAGTGGAGGCGGGGCTGGTGCGTTCCCTTCCGTAGAGGGAAAATTCCTCCCTTCCATACGCTTGCTTGAACAGAGGGTCACCCATGTACATACGCGATGTCCTGACCAAAAACCGCGCGCCGATTTCAACCGAACCGGAAATGCTGGTGTCCCGGGCCATGGAGTTCATGGTCAGCAACGATATCGGCTCCCTGGTCGTCATGAAGGGCGGGGAGATGGTTGGTTTCATTACCGAGCGGGACATCATCCGCAGCCTCAGCAAATCAGGATGCGCCGTGCTGGAAGCGCCGGTTGCCGACATCATGACGTTGGAGCCCATCATTGGCGGCTTGGACGACAGCATAGATTATGCCCGCGACGTGATGACCCGTTACCGCGTGAGCCACATCCCGGTCATGGACGGCAATATGCTCATTGGGGTCATTTCCTTCCACGACGTCGCGAAGGCCTGTCTGCGGGAAGCCAAGTTCGAGAACAGCCTCCTCAAGCGCTATATCAAGCACTGGCCGGAGTAGAGGCCCGCGCGTCGTCCGTGAGGCGTTGCGGGCACGTATAATCCATCGTTTTTTTTCTCAGTCCCCATGAACCTGGATCGCGTCACTTCCGGCAGGAATCTGCCGGACGACTTCAACGTCATCATAGAAATCCCTCAGCATGGGGAACCCATCAAATACGAGATGGACAAGGAAACGGGCGCCATGTTCGTGGATCGTTTCATGTCCACGGCCATGCACTACCCGTGCAACTATGGCTATATCCCGCATACCCTGTCGGAGGATGGGGATCCGGTCGATGTCCTGGTGATAACGCCGGTGCCACTGATCACCGGCGTAGTGGTGCGTTGCCGTCCCGTCGGGGTATTGAAAATGACCGACGAGGCGGGAGCGGACAGCAAACTCATCGCCGTGCCCATAGACAAGCTCTGCGGCCTCTACAAGGCGGTGCACAAGCCCGAGGATCTGCCTTCCCTGACCCTCAACCAGATTGCCCATTTCTTCGAGCACTACAAGGACCTCGAGCCCGGCAAGTGGGTGAAGGTCCAGGGCTGGGGCGGTGCCGACAACGCGCGAGCGGAAATTTCCGCCGGCGTGGAACGTTATCGGGCCTCTGCCCATAAGCCGGCCTTTTAGGTCGCTTGGGCCGGCATTGCCATGAAAATTTGCATACTCTCGGACAGCCATGACAACCGGCGCCTGTTGGCGGCGGCCGTCGAGCATGCGCAGGGCCAGGGCGCCGAGGCAATCCTGCACTGCGGCGACGTGGTGGCGCCCACCACGCTGCGGGTACTGCAGCGCTTCGAGTTGCCGGTGCATGTCATCCATGGCAACAACACCGGGGATTTGTACAACATGACCCGGCTGGCCGCCGAGCCTGGCAGCGTCGTGCGCTACCATGGGCAGGATGCCGGACTCACCCTGGCGGCACGCAGGATTTTTCTGGTCCACTATCCGCATTACGCCCATGCGCTTGCCTGCACCGGCGATTACGATCTGGTGTGCTGCGGCCATGACCATAGGCCAGGCATCTCGCAGGTGCCGAATGTGCGCGGCGAAACTACCTGGCTGCTCAATCCGGGTACGGTTGGAGGGGTGGGACACATGCCCACCTACATCCTGGGCGATCTCGAAAGCATGGAGTTCCGGGTCATCGCCGTACCCGTGGCGGAGCCCCTGCCGCCGACGATGCCGCAAGTGACTCCGCATGCGAATTGATTCCGTTTCTTCTATCCAGGCATAAGAAACTTCGATTAAAAATCTAGTCGGGCCGTCTGGTGGCCGGATGGCACCGAGAGTAACATTCTCCACCTTTGAGCGCCGCCGCCTTGCAGGCCTCGGGCGGCGCAAATTCCAGCTTTTATTTTGTTCCGTTGAGGAGGAAACCCGATGACGGCCATCGTTGCGACCAACGAGACCATACTCGTGGTGGGTGGCGGCATATCCGGGATGACGGCGGCCCTGGAAGCGGCTGAAACCGGCAAGCAGGTGGTGCTGCTGGAGAAGACTGCCGCGCTGGGTGGGCGCACTTCCCAGTTGTACCGCTATTTTCCGAAGATGTGTCACCCTGTCTGCGGTCTGGAAATCAATCTGCGCCGGCTCAAGTCCAATCCGCGCATCAAGGTGCTTACCCTGGCCGAAGTAACCGGTATCGCGGGCAGCAGCGGCGATTACACCGCCACGGTGCGGATCACGCCGCGTTACGTGAACGAAAATTGCACGGCCTGCGGCGAATGCGCCAAGGCCGTGAGCACCCTGGTGGACGACCAGTTCAATTACAAGCTGGGCAAGACCAAGGCTGCGTATCTCCCCAATGCCATGGCCTATCCGCAGCGCTACGTGCTGGATCCTTCCATCATCGGCACGGCCGAGGCGGAAAAAGCCAAGGCGGCCTGCAAATACGGCGCCATCGATCTGGGTCAGAAAGAAGAGATCGTGCAAATCAAGGCCGGTGCGGTGGTCTGGGCCACCGGCTGGCAACCCTACGATGCCGCCAAGATCCAGCCTTACGGTTATGGCCGCTTCAAGAACGTCATCACCAGCGTGGAATTCGAGCGTCTGGCTGACCCGCACGGTCCTACCGGTGGCAAGCTTTTGCGCCCGTCCGACGGCAAGGAAGCAAAGAACGTGGCATTCATCCAGTGCGCCGGCTCCCGCGACGAAAACCATCTGCGCCACTGCTCGCGCTTCTGCTGCATGGCTTCTCTGAAGCAGACGCACTATGTGCGCGAACGTTTCCCGGAAGACGGCAAATCGACCATCTACTACATCGACATCCGTGCCATCGACCGCTTCGAGGATTTCTATCAGAAGGTCAAGGCCGACAGCAGCGTGACCTTCACCAAATCCAAGGTGGCGCGCATCTCCCTAAATGAGGCCAACGGCAATCCCATCTGCCACGGCGTCAATACCGAGGGCTATCACCGCTACGCCAACGAACACGATCTGGTGGTGTTGGCCGTGGGCATGGAACCGTCGGTGAAGGGCATGAACATTCCTGCGTCCGTGGTGGCGGATTCGAGCGGCTTCATCGAGGCAGACCCGGCCAACGGAGGCATCTTCGGCGCGGGTTGCGCCACCAATGCCTTGGATGTGAACCGTTCTGTGCAATCCGCCACGGCGGCGGCCCTGCGGGCGGTTCAGGTAGTCAACAAAGTCGCACGCGCGGAGGCATAAGCCATGTCGGCGGAAAAGAAAGTTGCAGCTTACATTTGCAAAGGGTGCGGCCTGGGCGAACGGCTCGATGCCGACGCCCTGGTGAACGTCGCGCAAAAGGAGGGCAAGGTTCAGCTTGCCCGTTCCCACGATCTCCTCTGCTCGGCAGAAGGCGTGGACTTGATCAAGAATGACGTCGCCAACGAAGGCGTCACCCACATCATGATCGGTGCCTGCTCGCGGCGCGCCAAGACCGAGGCGTTTTACTTCCCGCAAAATGCGGTGGCGCGGGCCAATTTGCGCGAGGGCGTGATCTGGATCCGCCCGGACACCGAAGAGGCCCGTGAAACCACGCAGGAAATGGCCGAAGACTACATCCGCATGGGCTGTGCCGAGGTCAAGGCCATGTCGGCGCCGGCCGGCAATCCCAACACCGGCAGTGCCCGCACCCTGCTCGTGGTCGGCGGCGGCGTGTCCGGCATGACGGCGGCGCTGGAGGCCTCCCGTACCGGCTATCCGGTCGTGCTGGTGGAAAAAAGCGGGCAGTTGGGCGGCTGGGCTGCCAAGCTGTGGAAGCGTATCCCGGTGCATGAGCCCTTCAAGGCGCCGGCGGGCACCGGGGTGGCTGATCTCGTTGCCCAGATTCAGGCCGACCCCAACATCAAGGTCTATCTCAATGCCACGGTCACCAAGACCGACGGCGCGCCGGGGCGATTCGAAGTGCAGATCGCGACGGAATCCGGCTCGGTCGCCACCGAGGACATCGGCGCCATCATCCAGGCCACCGGGTCGGAGCCCTATGACGCGAACAAGCTGCCTGAACTGGGCTATGGCAAGTCCCCCGACGTCGTCGATCAGGCTGGCCTGGAGGCCTTGGCGCGCGCCGCTAACGGCGGACCCATACTCAAACCATCCGACGGCAAGCCGGTGAGGTCGGTGGCTTTTGTCCAATGTGCCGGCCAGCGTGACGCCGACGGCCAGCATCTGCCCTACTGCTCGGGCTACTGCTGCAACGCCAGCATCAAGCAGGCCATGTACTTCAAGGACGGCAATCCGGACATCGACACCACCATTCTTTTCACCGATCTGCGTACGCCCGGTAACGGCGAGGATTTCTACCGCAGCGCACAGGAAAAAGGAGTGATCTTCTCCAAGGGCAAAGTGGCGTCGGTCAGCCCGGGTGCGGGCGCGCTCACGGTGAATTTCCATGACCTGATCCTGGACGACAAGGACGCCAAGCTGGAGGTGGATCTGGTGGTGCTGGCGACCGGCCAGGTGCCCAACTCCGGGGTCGATATCGAGGCGCTGAGCAAACCGCCGGTCGAGGGGGAAGGCGGCGAGGCGACGGTCGAAGCCAAGCCCATCTCCATCCTCAATCTGCAGTACCGGCAGGGGCCCGATGTCCCGCAATTGAAATGGGGTTTCACCGACTCGCACTTCATCTGCTTCCCCTATGAAACACGCCGCACGGGCATCTATACCGTGGGCCCGGTGCGCCGTCCCATGGATATGGCGCAGGCGCGCGAGGATGCCACCGGGGCGACGCTGAAGGCCATCCAGGCCATCGAAAACGCCCAGTTGGGGCGGGCCGCGCATCCGCGTTCGGGGGATTTGTCCTTCCCCAAGGTGCGTCTGGAGGGCTGCACCCAGTGCAAGCGTTGCACGGTGGAATGCCCCTTCGGTGCGATCGACGAGGACGAGAAGCGCTTTCCGTTGTTCAACGAATCGCGTTGCCGGCGCTGCGGCACCTGCATGGGCGCCTGCCCGGTGCGGGTGATCTCTTTTGAGAACTACTCAGTCGATACCGTGGGTTCCCAGATCAAGGCGGTGGACATCCCGGACGAGTTCTCGGAAAAGCCCCGCATCCTTATTCTGGCCTGCGAAAACGACGCCTATCCGGCGCTGGACATGGCCGGCATGCAGCACAACGAATACAGCGCCTTCGTGCGCATCGTTCCGATTCGCTGCCTGGGATCGGTCAATACCATCTGGATCACCGATGCCCTCAATGCCGGTTATGACGGCGTCATGCTCATGGGCTGCAAGCACGGCGAGAATTATCAGTGCCACTTCGTCAAGGGCTCTGAACTCGGCCGCTACCGCTTGTCCAAGATTGATGACACGCTGAAGAACCTCAACCTGGAAACCGACCGGGTACGGGATCTGGAAGTGGCGATTACCGACATCGAACACGTGCCGGCGATGATCAATCAGTATGCCGAGCGCATCGTGGAAATGGGCATGAGCCCGTTCAAGAGCTTCTAGGCGAGGAGAGCGCAATGAGTGCAAACGCGCAAATGGTTGCCAAATACAAGAACAACTTCCTCAAGGAAGTGCAAGAGCAGGTGGAGATGGGCGAGTGGGTCAAGATGTGCATGCAATGCGGCGTGTGCTCGGGATCCTGTCCGACCAATTTCCACCCCGGCTGGGAGCATCCGCCGCAGGAGATCTTCATGATGATCCGTGCCGGCAAGCGGGAGGAAGTGTTGACCAGCCCCTCCATGTGGATGTGCACATCCTGCTACAACTGCATCGTGCGCTGTCCGCGCAAGCTGCCCATCACCCACATCATGCATGGCCTGGCCAACTATGCCCATCGCCTGGGAATGGCACCCAAGATGCAGCCCACCCGGCATTTCGCCAAGCTGTTCTGGAACAACTGCGTGAAGACGGGGCGGGTCAACGAGCTCAAGCTTTCCATGGGGCTTTATTTCAAGGACGGTTTCGGTCAGGGCATCAAGAATGGCATGGCGATGAAGGATGTCGCCCTGGGGCTGCTCAAAGCTAAGCGCCTGAATCCGTTCGAGATGCTCGGCGGCCACAAGTGCAAGGATCAGAACGGCATTCACGCCATGCTCAAGAAGGCCAGGGAACTGGAAGAAAAACGCAAGGCCATCAAGGCCGCTGCGTAAGGAGAACTGATATGGCGAAAAAGGAATATGCGTTCTATCCCGGCTGCTCCTCGCAAAAGGGCGCATCGGCGTCCAACTATCTCACGTCGGTGAACGCGATGTGCAAGACGCTGGACGTGAAAATGACCGAAATTCCGGATTGGAACTGCTGCAGCGCCTCCATTGGTTACGCCGAGGGCGGCGAGCTGCCGCGCCATGTGCTGAATGCGCGTAACTTCGCCCTGGCGGAAAAACACTTGCCCGGACAGGACATCGTTGCCACCTGCGCGGCATGCTGGCTCGGTGCGCGCGAATCGAAGGAGCGCCTGGAACATTCCAGCGTGCTGCTGCAGGACACCCAGGAGGCGCTCAACGAGGCCGGCCTGAACATCAGGGCCATTCCCGAAGTGCGGCACATGGTCGAGGTGCTCATCGAAGACCTCGGCTGGGATGCGCTCTCGGCGCCGGTGAAGAAGCCGCTGGAGGGGCTCAAGTTCGCCGGTTATGTGGGATGCCAGACGAACCGTCCTTTCGGCATCGTTGGGGAAAATTTCGAAAACCCCATGTATCTGGACAAGCTGATCGAGACGGTCGGCGGCGAGGCGGTGCCCTATGACCAGAAAGTCACCTGCTGCGGCGGTGCGCTGGCGTTTTCCGAGCCGGACAAGGCGCAGGCGCAGATCAAGGACATCGTGGAGTCGGCCTATGACCATGGCGCCGAGATGATCGTGACGCCCTGTCCGCTATGCCAGGCCAATGTGGAAATCTACCAGGGCCACGTCAACAAGAAATACGGCACCAAGTTTCACATCCCGGTTCTGTATTACAGTCAGCTCATGACGGTGGCTTATGGCGGCAGCGCCAAAGAAGCCGGCCTGGACGGACAAGTGATCAAGGCGCCCAAGCTGGAAGCGATCGCCGGCAAGAAGTGATCCGCCGGCGACGAGGAGTTTGCGACAGGGGCGCCGCCCCTGTTTTGTTTTGTGGGGGTGGGTTATGGCTATGCAAAAACCGCGTGACTATGACGAGTTTCTGGATCTGCTCCATCAGGCCGTTTACGAGGTCGATGAACTGCGTGCCTGCATCGAGGATGACCCCGAGGAAATGGAGCGCTACGTGCCGTTTTTGGACCCGCTCGACGCGCAGCTTCGGCGGTTGTTCGAAGATGTCCGGCAGGGTGTCCTGATAGGGTTCGGTCAGAGCCGCGATCTGCCCTACATGGCCCTGTTTGTACGTTTCGAGCGCGACATACCTTTTCGCGAACTCCTGCGTACTCTCAATGCCGCTTACCGGGAAGGGTTCTGAGCGACGGTCCGAAACCCGGTAGCCGGCGCCCGGCACCATCCATTCGGTACGCCGATATTGGCGGTGACCCAGGCCTTCAGCCGGCCTTGCGGATGCGCACGATGAGATCGATGCCTTCCAGGGCCGCGCCTTCCGGGAGGGGCGGCAGGCCGCTGATATGGATGTCCTCGGCATCGACGTCTGTCAGGTGCCCGCTTTCCACGTCATAAAGATGATGATGCGGGCGCGTGTTCGGATCATAGAAAACCTTGTTCGGGTCCACGATCACCTCCCGGATCAGTCCTTTTTGCAGAAACAGGCTGAGCGTGTTGTAGACCGTCGCTTTCGAGGTCTCGCTATGGTGCACGTTGACCAGCGCCATGACCTGGTCGGCGGATAAGTGCTCCATGCGCGAGAACAGGGCATAGGCAATCTCGATCCGCTGATGGGTCGGATTGATGTCGTGGCTGCGCAAAAGCCCAGCCATGTTGTCACGGCTATATCGCATCTCGTCGGGCGGGTGAATCGAGTTGATTTAATGGTAATCTAGAGTTTGGACTTTGTCTAATTCGAGATGTGTGGGACAAGCCAGGCGAAATGCACCGGCGGCGCCTGTATCGCGCCGCGTATAATGATGATTTACGTCCGTATCGATCATGGCAGCAGATTTTTTTCTTTCCAGACTGGACACCTCGCTAGCGGATTTCAAGTCCGCATTTGCCAAGCTGCTTCAATTCGACGCCACCCAGGATGCCGCCATAGATGACACCGTGGCGGCGATTTTGCGCGACGTAAAGGAGCGCGGAGATGCTGCTGTCCTGGAATACACCGGCAAATTCGACGGTCTTGAGGCAGCGTCGATGGGCCAATTGGAGTTGCCGCCATCCCGCCTGGCCGAAGCCCTCGTTGGCTTGGACGAGGAGCGCCGTGCGGCCCTCGATCTGGCGGCGCAGCGCATACGGAGTTACCACGAGCGGCAACTGCTGGCGTCCTGGAGCTATACGGACGAGGACGGCAACCTCTTGGGCCAGCAAATCACTGCCCTGGATCGGGTGGGGCTGTATGTCCCCGGCGGCAAAGCGGCTTATCCCTCCTCCGTGCTCATGAATGCCATTCCCGCCAAGGTTGCCGGAGTGGCCGAACTCATCATGGTGGTACCCACCCCGCGCGGAGAGCGGAACGACCTGGTGCTCGCGGCCGCTGCCGTAGCCGGCGTGGACCGCGTTTTCACCGTCGGGGGTGCGCAAGCGGTGGCCGCTCTGGCCTACGGAACTCGGACCATCCCTCAGGTCGACAAAATCGTGGGCCCCGGCAACGCCTATGTGGCGGCGGCCAAGCGCCGGGTGTTCGGCGTTGTCGGCATAGACATGATCGCCGGACCCTCCGAGATACTGGTGATCTGCGACGGCAAGACCGACCCCGACTGGATCGCCATGGATTTGTTTTCCCAGGCCGAGCATGACGAGCTGGCCCAGGCGTTGCTGCTGTCGCCCGACGGGGAGTTCCTGAATGCGGTGGAGGCTTCCGTACGCCGCCTGCTGGCGCAAATGCCCCGGTCTCAGGTTATCGCCACTTCCTTGCAGAAGCGCGGTGCGTTCATTAAAACCCGCGACCTTGACGAAGCGGCGGACATCGCCAACCAGGCGGCGCCCGAGCATCTCGAACTGTCGGTCGAGGATCCTCTGGCTCTGGCTAAGAAGATCCGCCACGCAGGCGCCATCTTCCTGGGGCGCAACACCTGCGAGGCGCTGGGAGATTACTGCGCCGGGCCCAACCATGTGCTGCCCACTTCGCGCACGGCGCGCTTCTCTTCCCCCTTGGGCGTGTATGACTTCCAGAAGCGTTCCAGCCTCATCATGGCATCGGCACAGGGTGCCCAGACCTTGGGCCGTATTGCGGCCACGCTGGCTTATGGGGAAGGGCTGCAGGCCCACGCCAGGTCCGCGGAATACCGCATCCATCGCTGAGCCGCCCCATGAGCCGCTATTGGAGTGCCGTGGTGCACGGCCTCACCCCTTATGTGCCGGGCGAGCAGCCCAAGCTCGCCGATTTGGTCAAGCTCAACACGAATGAAAACCCGTACGGTCCCAGCCCGCGCGTGCTTGAGGCCATACGCGGGGGCACGAGCGACGCGCTGCGCCTGTATCCCGATCCCCTCGCGACCGAGCTGCGCGAGGCCATAGCCGGATTCCATGGTCTGGATGCGGCGCAGGTATTCGTCGGCAACGGCTCGGACGAAGTCCTGGCACATGCCTTCCTGGCTCTGCTCAAGCACGAGACGCCGATTCTTTTCCCGGACATCGGCTACAGTTTCTATCCGGTCTATGCGCGGTTGTACGGTATCGCTTACCGGGAAGTCCCGTTGACCGACGCTTTCGAAATCCGAGTGGAGGATTATTTCCGGGCCAACGGCGGCATCGTCTTTCCCAACCCCAACGCCCCGACTGGCCGCCTTCTGGCGCTTGGGGAAATCGAACGTCTGCTGCAGGCCAACCGCGATTCCGCAGTGGTGATAGACGAGGCCTATATCGATTTCGGCGGTGCGTCGGCGGTGCCGCTCATCGAGCGCCATCCCCAACTGCTGGTGGTACATACGCTTTCCAAGTCGCGCGCCTTGGCCGGGCTGAGAGTGGGCTATGCCCTGGGGCACCCGGACCTCATCGCCGGCCTGGTACGGGTCAAGGACAGTTTTAACTCTTATCCGCTCGACCGCCTGGCCTTGGCCGGCGGGATCGCTGCCATGCAGGATACGGCCTGGTTCGACGCGACCAGAAAGCAGATCATGGCCAGCCGGGAAAATTTGGCGACAGGCCTGAAGGCGCTTGGCTTCGAGGTACTGCCCTCGGCGGCAAACTTCGTTTTCGCACGCCATCCCGGCGCGCGCGGGGAGACACTGGCGGCGCGCTTGAGAGAAAAGCGCATTATCGTGCGCCATTTCCGCACGCCCGAGCGCATTGCCGATTTTCTGCGCATTACCGTGGGAACGGAGGCGCAATGCGCGACGCTGCTGGCTGCGTTCGAGGAGATTCTGGCCGCGTGCCGCGCGCTCGGCTAAAATGGCCACAGATCAAGGTATAACTATGCGCAGCGCTCAGGTTTCCCGCAACACCCTGGAAACGCAAATCACCGTGGCCATCAATCTGGATGGCTCCGGCGTGGCACACCTGGATACCGGGGTTCCTTTCCTCGACCATATGCTGGACCAGGTCGCCCGTCATGGACTCATCGATCTGGACATCCGTGCCCAGGGGGATTTGCACATCGACGCCCATCATACGGTGGAGGATACCGGCATCACCCTGGGTCAGGCGTTCGCCCAAGCCCTAGGGGATAAAAAGGGCATCCGCCGCTATGGTCATGCCTACGTTCCGCTGGACGAAGCGCTGTCCCGCGTGGTGCTGGATCTCTCCGGTCGTCCGGGCTTGGAATATCACGTCGATTTTACGCGCGCCCGTATCGGCGATTTCGATGTGGATCTGTTTTTGGAATTTTTTCGCGGCTTCGTGAATCATGCCGCGGTGACCTTGCACATCGACAATCTGCGCGGCATCAACGCCCATCACCAGGCCGAAACGGTGTTCAAGGCGCTGGGACGTGCGCTACGCATGGCGGTGGAACTCGATTCGCGCATGGCGGGCCAGACGCCATCCACCAAGGGGGCGCTGTGAGCGGTGTCGATGTCGCGGTGATCGACTACGGCATGGGCAATCTGCGTTCCGTGCAGAAGGCGCTGGAGTATGTGGCGCCCGCCCTGACGGTAGCCGTGACCAGCGATCCACAAACCATACTTGATGCGCAGCGCGTGGTTTTTCCCGGGCAGGGCGCGGCGCCGGACTGCATGCGCGAGATCGGCGCGCGCGGACTGGCCGAAGTGATACGCGAGGTCGCCGCAAGCAAGCCTTTTCTGGGCATCTGCATGGGCCTGCAGGTGCTTTATGAGCACAGCGAGGAAGGCGACACCCAGTGCCTGGGTATCCTTCAGGGCGAGGTGGTGCGATTTCCGCGCGTCAATTTCACGGACGAGCAGGGCAATCGCCTCAAGGTACCGCACATGGGGTGGAACGAGGTACATCAGGTGGTGAGCCATCCCCTGTGGGAGGGCATCGAAGACGGCAGCCGTTTTTATTTCGTGCACAGCTATTTCGTCCAGCCCTTTGCCCCGGATGTAGTGGCGGGGTTTTCCCACTACCCGTTTCCGTTCACCTGCGTCGTGGCATCGGATAATATCTTTGCCGTGCAGTTTCATCCGGAAAAAAGCGCACAGGCGGGGTTGAGGCTGCTGAGCAATTTCATCACCTGGCAGCCGCGCGCCGGGCAAGGCGCCTCGTGCAGCCCGGCTTTTTCCTGTTCCTAACACTCCCTTGCATTGCCATGCTCATCATTCCCGCCATTGATCTCAAAGACGGCCACTGCGTACGCCTGAAGCAGGGCGAAATGGACTCGGCCACGGTATATTCCGAGGATCCGGCGAAGCAAGCGCGGCATTGGCTGGAGCAGGGCGCGCGGCGCCTGCATCTGGTGGATCTCAACGGTGCCTTTGCCGGCAAGCCGGTCAACGAAAAGGCGATTCAGGCCGTCATTGAGGCGGTGGGGGACAGCATACCCGTGCAACTCGGTGGCGGTATCCGCGATTTGGCGACGGTGGAGCGTTACCTCGACGATGGCATCCGCTATGTCATCATCGGCACCGCGGCGGTGAAAAATCCAGGCTTTCTGCATGAGGCCTGCGATGCTTTTCCCGGCCACATCATCGTCGGCCTGGATGCCAAGGACGGCAAGGTGGCGACTGACGGCTGGTCGAAAATCACCGGCCACGACGTGGTGGACCTGGCCAAACGCTTCGAGGACTATGGCGTCGAATCGGTGATTTACACCGACATCGGCCGCGACGGCATGCTCACCGGTGTCAACATCGAGGCCACCGTGCGCCTGGCGCGTGCGCTCAATATCCCGGTGATCGCCAGCGGCGGGCTGACGGACCTGGAGGACGTCAAGAGTCTTTGCGCAGTCGCCCAGGAAGGCATCATGGGAGCGATCACCGGCCGCGCCATTTACCAGGGAACGCTGGATTTCGCCGCGGCGCAAAGGCTGGCGGACGAAATGGCAGGCGCGGTGTACGGTTCCTGACATGGGGCTCGCCAAGCGCATTATCCCCTGCCTGGATGTCACGGCCGGGCGCGTCGTCAAGGGGGTCAACTTCGTCGAACTAAAGGATGCGGGTGATCCGGTGGAGATCGCCCGCCGCTACGACCGGGAAGGCGCGGACGAACTGACCTTTCTCGACATCACGGCCAGCTCCGACGAGCGCGACATCATTTTGCACATCATCGAGGCGGTCGCCGAGCAGGTGTTCATTCCGCTCACGGTGGGAGGCGGCGTGCGCCAGGTCGAGGATGTGCGGCGTCTGCTCAACGCCGGCGCGGACAAGGTTTCCATCAACACAGCGGCGGTCGTGAACCCGCAACTGGTGCAGGACACCGCGGATCGCTACGGCTCCCAGTGCATCGTCGTTGCCATAGACGCGAAACGGACAGGCTCCGGATGGGAGGTGTTCACCCATGGCGGGCGCAAGCCTACCGGGCTCGATGCCTTGGAGTGGGCCGAAAGGATGCAGCGACTGGGTGCCGGCGAGCTCCTCGTCACCTCGATGGATCGCGACGGCACCAAGAGCGGATTCGACCTGGAACTCACGCGCGCCATCTCGGATGCCGTCGATATCCCCATCATCGCCAGCGGTGGCGTGGGCAACCTGCAGCATCTGGTGGACGGCGTAAAGCTGGGCCATGCCGATGCCGTGCTGGCTGCCAGCATTTTTCATTTCGGCGAATACACCCTAGGCGAAGCCAAGGAATACATGCGCCGCCAAGGGGTGGAGGTTCGCCTGTGAAGCCGGGTTGCGGGCAAGCCGGGGCCGGCGGGAGGTTGCCATGAACTGGCTGGGCGAAGTGAAATGGAATGAGCAGGGCCTCGTGCCCGCCATCGCGCAAGACACGACAACAGGCGAGGTCCTCATGGTGGCTTGGATGAACCGGGAAGCGCTTGCGGAAACCGCGGCGACGCGGCGCGGTGTGTATTGGTCCCGCTCACGCAAGAAACTGTGGCGCAAGGGCGAGGAGTCCGGCCATGTCCAGGAGGTCGACGGAATTTACCTGGACTGCGACGGCGACGTGATCCTGCTCAAGGTAAACCAGATCGGGGGCATTGCCTGCCACACTGGGCGGCGTTCCTGCTTTTTCCGCGCGCTGAGCGGCGAGCAGTGGGAAACCGTTGCGCCGGTGCTCAAAGATCCCGAGAGCATCTACAAATGAGCAGCGATATTCTGGCCCGACTGGCCGCCACTCTGGAAGACCGCAAGGGCGGCGACCCGGCCACTTCTTACGTGGCGAAGCTGTACGCCAAGGGCCTGGATGCCATTCTCAAGAAAATCGGCGAGGAGGCCACCGAAACGGTGATGGCCGCGAAAGACGGCCAGGCGGAAAAAATCATCTACGAAGTGGCGGATTTGTGGTTTCATACCCTGGTGCTGCTCGCGCACGAAGGCCTGCACCCGGATCAGGTATTGGCCGAACTGGCCCGCCGCGAAGGAGTCTCAGGTATTACGGAAAAGGCGAACCGGCCATGAAGGACTGCATATTCTGCCGCATCGTGGCAGGCGAATTACCCTGCCGCAAGGTCTATGAGGACGATGAAGTGCTTGCTTTCCATGATATTCACCCCATGGCACGGGTGCATTTCATGATTATCCCGAAAACTCACATAGAGAGCCTGGAAACCGCAGGGACGGAACACCAGGCACTGCTCGGACACTTGCTCCTGCTGGCGCCCAGGCTGGCGCGGGAGCAGGGCCTGACCCGCGGTTTTCGCACCCTGATTCGCACCGGCCCCGAAGGCGGACAGGAAGTTCCGCACATACACGTGCATATTTATGGCGGTGGTGAACCGCCCAGCCGTTGATTTATTAGGAGGTAACACATCATGGGTGGCTTCAGCATCTGGCATTGGCTCATCGTATTGCTTATTGTTCTGCTGGTTTTCGGCACCAAAAAACTCAAGAACATCGGCTCCGATCTTGGCGGTGCGGTCAAGAATTTCAAGGAAGCCATGAAGGAAGAGAACGCCAAGCTTCCCGATGCCGGGAAGACCGGGCAGACCTATGACGCCGAGGTCAAAGACAAGCACGAATCCTGATTCGGGCCCGTGCCCGGCCGTACGCCCATGTTTGATATCGGTTTCTCGGAACTTTTGCTCATTGCCGTGGTGGCGCTCATCGTCATCGGGCCGGAGCGCCTACCCAAAGTCGCGCGCACTGCCGGGCATCTGCTGGCCCGCTTCAACCGCTACGTATCCCAGGTGAAGGCCGACATCAGCCGCGAGATGGAACTGGAAGAACTGCGCAAGGCGGGACAGCAGGTCAAGGAATCGGTGGAAAACGCGGGCCAGGAAATCGAAAGTCATGCGCGCCAGGCCGACTATGTGATCCGTGAAGAGGTGGGGCAGGCGGAAAAATCCGTGACGGGCGCGCTTGGCCACGAGGCCGCCGATCATCCGCAAGTAAATCCGGATTCCCCCGCTCCCGATGCGCCGGCAGCCGGCAAGCCTGCGCAACCGCTCCATGAGTGACGCGGAAGATTCGCTGCAGGACAGCTTCATCTCCCATCTCATCGAACTGAGGGACCGGCTGCTGCGTTCCCTCATTGCCGTGGTGGTGGTGTTTCTGGCCCTGTTCCATTGGGCGCGGCAAATTTACGAGCTGCTGGCCAAACCGTTGCTGGCGGCGCTGCCCAAAGGCGGGCAGATGATCGCGACCGAAGTGACGACCCCTTTTCTCGTGCCGGTGAAAGTCACCCTCATGGTGGCTTTCCTAATCAGCCTTCCCTACGTGCTGTACCAGATCTGGGCATTCGTCGCGCCGGGGCTCTACAAGCATGAAAAGCGCCTGGCGCTGCCGCTGGTGGTGGCGAGCGTTGTGCTGTTTTTTCTCGGCATGAGTTTCGCGTATTTCCTGGTCATGCCGATAGTGTTCCACTTCATCGTCAGTTTTGCGCCCGAAGGCGTGGCGGTCATGACGGACATCGGCAAATACTTGAATTTCGTGATGACGCTGTTCCTGGCGTTCGGCACGACATTCGAGGTGCCCATCATCGTCATCGTGCTGGTCAAGATGGGCTTCGTTTCAGTGCAGAAGCTGCGCGAAGTGCGCCCCTACGTGATCGTCGGCTGTTTTGTCGTGGGGGCGATTTTCACGCCGCCGGACATGCTTTCGCAGACGATGCTGGCCGTACCGCTCTGGCTGCTTTATGAACTGGGCGTGCTGGTCGCGTCACTCATGACCCGGCCGCGTGCGGAAGCCGCGGGCGAGGAAGAATACCGGCCGATGACCGCCGAAGAAATGGATCGGGAATTCGATAGCCTGGAAAAAGAAAATCAGGATATACCCAAACCCTGAGTGCATATCAAAGTGCACAGCACTTAGATATGCGCACCATATAAGTGCTTAACGTTACATTAAAAGCACTCAAATAGTTCACAACTTTCCCGAATTTTTTATAACCCATTGATTTTTTGTGCACACAAACTGTGCATAAAAATTGCTTCTTGTCCGTCTTGTTTCAAGGAGCAAGCAATGGATGTTCTAAAAAATGGCACGGATGTTTTTTTCATACTCATGGGCGCGGTCATGGTGTTGGCCATGCACGCCGGCTTTGCCTTTCTCGAACTGGGAACGGTTAGGCAGAAGAACCAGGTCAATGCGCTGGTCAAGATACTGACGGATTTTTCCGCCTCGACCATTGCTTATTTTTTCATCGGTTATACGCTGGCTTACGGGGTGAGCTTTTATCACGGGGCCGCGGCTTTGATGGACCATTCCGGGCATGAGCTGGTGCGCTTCTTTTTCCTGCTCACGTTCGCCGCGGCCATACCCGCCATCGTCTCGGGCGGCATCGCCGAGCGTGCCAAATTCGCGCCCCAACTGGCGGCCACGTTTATCCTGGTGGGTTTCGTCTATCCCTTTTTCGAAGGCATCGCCTGGAACGACCATTTCGGCATCCAGGATTGGTTGACGCGGGAGTTTGGCGCGCCGTTTCACGACTTTGCCGGATCGGTCGTAGTGCATGCTGTGGGCGGTTGGATCGGGCTCGCGGCCGTATTGTTGCTCGGCCCGCGCAGGGGGCGCTATCGCAAGGACGGCGCCATGGCGGCGCATCCGCCTTCCAGTATCCCTTTTCTCGCCCTGGGCGCCTGGATACTCATTGTCGGCTGGTTTGGCTTCAACGTCATGTCGGCGCAGACTATCGACAAAATTTCCGGCCTGGTGGCGGTCAACTCGCTCATGGCGCTGGTCGGCGGCACGCTGGCGGCGCTCGTGGCGGGGCGCAACGACCCCGGCTTTGTGCACAACGGCCCCTTGGCCGGCCTGGTGGCCATCTGCGCGGGTTCCGACGTCATGCATCCCATTGGCGCCCTGGTGACCGGAGTCATCGCCGGTTTGTTGTTCGTATGGATGTTCACGGTCACGCAAAACCGCCTGAAGATCGACGATGTCCTGGGGGTGTGGCCGCTGCACGGCCTGTGCGGCGTGTGGGGGGGCATCGCCGCCGGCATCTTTGGCAGCCGCGCGCTCGGCGGGATGGGCGGCGTGAGCCTGATGTCCCAGATTCTGGGCACACTGCTGGGTGTGGCGATCGCGTTCGCCGGCGGCCTGCTCGTGTATGGCGCGCTCAAAGTCTGGGTCGGTATACGCCTGGACCCGGAGGACGAATTCAATGGCGCGGATTTGTCCTTGCATCGCATATCCGCGACGCCGGAAGGCGAGACCGCCAACTGAGTTTCCTCTCGCCTGCCGCGGAGCAGGCGATGGCGGGCGGGGTAAAATTACGTCGAGGAATCGACCATGACCCCCAGCTTCGTTCACCTGCGCCTGCATTCCGAGTACTCCGTGACCGACGGAACTGTGCGGGTGGACGACGCAGTAGCGCTGGCCGCGGCCGACGGGATGCCGGCACTGGGTCTGAGCGATCTCGACAACACCTTCGCTTGGGTGAAGTTCTATCGAGCGGCGCGAGGCAGCGGCATCAAGCCGATATTTGGCGTCGACGCCTGGGTGTCCAATCCCAAGGATGCCCAGCGGCCCTCGCGGCTGCTCCTGTTGGTGCGCCACCTCGACGGCTATCGCAGGCTGTGCGAAATACTCACGCGCGCCTACCGCGAGGGCATGCGGCGCGGCCGGGCCGAGATCGATCCGCACTGGCTTGCCGGGGGAGCCGCGCACGGTTTGCTGGCCTTGTCCGGCGGCTTCCAGGGGGATGTCGCGCTATCGTTGTTGAGCGGTAATTACGACCAGGCAAGGCGGCAGGCCGAAACTTGGCTGGAACTGTTTCCGGAGGGCTATTATCTGGAACTGCAGCGCTTCGGGCGGCCGCAGACGGAAGCGCTGATCGATGGCCTGCTGGAATTGGGCGCGGAGCTGGGCGTCCCCAGCGTGGCCACCCATCCCATCCAGTTCGCGCAGGCGGAGGATTTCAAGGCCCACGAGGCGCGAGTCTGTATCGCCCAGGGCGAGTTGCTGGGCGATGCGCGCCGCGTCAAGGCCTACACGCCCGAGCAGTATTTCAAGAGCACGGCGGAAATGGCGGAACTGTTTGCCGACCTGCCCGAGGCCTTGGCCAATAGCGTGGAAATCGCCAAGCGCTGCAACCTGACGCTGGAGCTAGGCAAGAGCAAACTGCCGCTTTTTCCCACCCCGGGCGGCAAAACGCTGGACGAACACATACGCGAGGCGGCCTACGAGGGTTTGGCCCGCCGCCTTGCACACCTGTATCCCGATCCGCAAGCGCGCGAAGGCAAGCGCGCCGAATACGAGAAGCGCCTAGAATTCGAGCTCGGCACCATCGTCCAGATGGGCTTCCCGGGCTATTTCCTCATCGTTGCCGATTTCATCAACTGGGCCAAGAACAACCACGTGCCGGTGGGTCCGGGGCGCGGCTCCGGAGCCGGCTCACTGGTGGCTTATAGCCTGGGCATCACCGATCTGGACCCCTTGCGCTACGATCTTCTGTTCGAGCGCTTCCTCAATCCCGAGCGCGTATCCATGCCGGACTTCGACGTGGATTTCTGCCAGGATGGGCGCGATCGCGTGATCAATTACGTCAAGGAGCGCTACGGCGCCGATGCCGTCTCGCAGATCGCCACTTTCGGCACACTCGGCTCCAAATCGGTGATCCGGGACGTCGGGCGGGTGTTGGACATGCCCTATGTCTATTGCGACAAGCTCTCCAAGCTCGTGCCCATGGAAGGAGTCAAGCCCGTTTCCCTGGCCAAGGCCCTGGAAATGGAGCCGCAATTGAAGGAGCGTTACGAGAGCGAGGAAGAAGTCAGGGAACTGTTCACCCTCGCGGACAAGCTGGAAGAACTGCCGCGCAACGTGGGCATGCATGCCGGCGGGGTGCTCATCGCGCCGGGCAAGCTGACCGATTTTTGTCCGCTATACCGCCAGGAAGGCTCGGATGCTTTCGTTTCCCAGTTCGACAAGGACGACGTCGAGGCGGTCGGTCTGGTCAAGTTCGACTTCCTGGGCCTGCGCACGCTCACCATCCTGAACGAAGCGGTCGGCTTCGTGCGGCGCCAGCCCGGCATGGAAACTTTCCGCTTGGAAGATCTTCCGCTCGACGATGCCGCGGTCTACCGACTGTTCGCGGAAGGCAACACCACCGGGGTATTTCAGTCGGAATCGCGCTCGGCCAAAGATCTGGAGCGGCGGCTCAAGGCGGATTGCTTCGAGGACATCATTGCCCTCATGGCACTGAACCGGCCCGGCCCGCTCGGGTCGGGCATGGTGGACGATTTCATCGCGCGCAAGCAGGGCAGGCAGACGCCGGAGTACTTCCATCCCGATCTGGAGCCAGTACTCAAGTCCACTTACGGCATCATCGTCTATCAGGAGCAGGTGATGCTTGTCGCCCAGATTCTGGCCGGTTACACGCTGGGGGGGGCGGACATGCTGCGCCGCGCCATGGGCAAGAAAAAACCTGAGGAAATGGCCAAGCAGAGGGCCATTTTCCTGCAGGGGGCGCAAGGTCGCGGCGTCGACGCCAAGCTGGCGGAGCGGCTGTTCGATCTGATGGAGAAATTTGCCGAATACGGCTTCAACAAATCCCATTCCGCGGCCTACGCCCTGGTTGCCTACCAGACCGCCTGGCTCAAGGCGCATTACCCGGCCGAATTCATGGCGGCGACGCTGTCCTCGGAAATGGCCGATACCGATAAGGTGCGGGTGTTTTTCAAGGATTGCCGGGCCAACGGCATCGAAGTGCTGGCGCCGGACATCAACCTTTCCGGCTACCGCTTCGAGCCGGTCGGCCCGCGCGCGGTGCGCTATGGCCTGGGCGCCATCAAAGGCACCGGCGAGGCGGCGATCGCGGCCATCGTCGCGGCGCGCGAAACGGGGGAGCCTTTTAGCGGCTTGTTCGAACTGGCCCGGCGCGTGGACAAGAAAGCCATCAATCGGCGCGTGCTCGAAGCGTTGGTCAAGGCGGGAGCGTTTGACAGCCTGGAGAGCGACCGGGCGCGCCTGCTGGCCAGCGTGGGCATTGCGCTCGATCTGGCCGGCAAGGCGGCGCAGGATGCGGGGCAGGGGGGCTTGTTCGGTGAAGCGGCGGCGGGGGGCGACGAGCCTCTGGTCGACGTTCCGGGCTGGGGTGACGTGGAAAAGCTCTTGCAGGAAAAGTCTGCTTTGGGCTATTACCTGTCGGGCCATCCGTTCACCGCCTATGCTCCAGAAGTGCGCAGATTTGCCAGGAGGCCCTTGGCCGAACTGGAGGCCGGCCGGGAACTGCAGGTCTTAGCGGGCATCGTGACCGGTCTGCGCACGCAGATGACGCGGCGGGGAAAAATGGCCATTCTGCTGCTCGATGACGATACTGCCCCCCTGGAAGTGGCAATCTTCAACGAACAGTTCGAGCGATTCCGCGACTGGCTCAAGGAAGATACTTTGCTTGTTGTCGAAGGCAAGGTTAGCCGGGACGACTATTCCGGCGGTCTGCGCATCACGGCGGAACAGTTGTATGACTTGGCGGGGGCGCGCAGCCGCTTCGCGCAGGCTTTGAGTCTCCGGCTCAACGGTCAGGCGGATGCGGACAAGCTCAAGAAAATATTGGGAGACTACCGCCGGGCTGCGCCAGCAGGCTGCCCGGTGTATCTCGTTTATTACAATGGCTTGGCCGAATGTCAGCTAAGGCTGGGGGAGGGCTGGCAGGTCAATCTGCAGGACCGGCTGCTGGAATCCCTCCGGGCCTGGCTGGATGACGCCAGTGTTACGGTGTGCTACCAATAATATATGTAAAAACAATTAGTTGATTTTTATTTCCGGGAGGGGACGGTTTTTTTGCAAAAAAGGGTTGCACAAATAAGAAAAATATTAGAAAATTCTAATAACACTAACGCACTTGCTCAGCAGGTCTTAGTGTTGTCTCCTCCATCCTCCTCCTTTGGTGGATTTTAAAGCCCGGTTCAAACCGGGCTTTTTTTTGCCATCGCCGAGCGTGTCTTGCGTGCGAGGCGGGTTCCGGCCGCCGCGCGCGCAAAGCATCTTGTCCCGCGCTGACCTATATTGATATCGTTTTTTTAGGAGGCGCCGAGATGAAAGCCAGTTTCGATCCCAAAAACGGCCTGGAACTCCAGTTTGACGCAGCCGAAGCCCGCAAACTGGCGCAGGATATCATCCAGCATTCCGAGGCGGCCAATACCCTGGTGCTTAACTTGGCCTATGCCTTGCGGGAGGCGGACTACGACTTGAAGAATCACTTCCGTCAGCCGCCCCATGCTTGGGATGAGCAGCATGTGCCGTGGCCCAGCACGCACACGCATTGAGAGAATGATATGGACATTGAAGCCGATGCTGCCCGGATCGCCGCGCGCCTGGATGCGGGCGATGCCGCCAAGCTGCTGCAGGGCTTGGAAGCCATGCAGGAAGAGGTTGGCAGCCTCGCCGGCGAGTTGATCCAGCTCCTGCGGGCGGCTGGTGTGGTCGCGCCGCCTGCGGGGCCCGTGCGCAGCGAATACGCCGGTCCGCAATAACGCCCGTTACATGCGGGCGATCATGGCCTGACCGAAGGCGGAGCATTTCACTTCGGTCGCACCCTCCATCAACCGGGCGAAGTCGTAGGTTACGGTCTTCGCCGCGATGGCCTTTTCCATGCTGGCGACGATGAGGTCGGCCGCCTCGATCCAGCCCAGGTGGCGCAGCATCATCTCGGCCGAGAGGATCAGCGAGCCCGGGTTGACGTAGTCCTTGCCGGCATATTTTGGCGCGGTGCCGTGGGTGGCCTCGAACATGGCCACGGTGTCGGACAGGTTCGCTCCCGGCGCGATGCCTATGCCGCCCACTTCGGCCGCGAGGGCGTCGGAGATATAGTCGCCGTTCAGATTAAGGGTGGCGATCACGTCGTATTCGTCGGGCCGAAGCAGGATTTGCTGCAGGAAGGCATCGGCGATGACGTCCTTGATGACGATGCCGCCCGCCCCAGATTTCTCGGGCAGCTTCATCCAAGGGCCTTCGTCGATCAGGGTGGCGCCGAATTCGCGTGCCGCCAGCTCGTAGCCCCACTTCTTGAAGCCGCCTTCGGTGAACTTCATGATATTGCCCTTGTGCACCAGGGTCACCGACTTGCGCCGGTTGTCGATGGCGTACTGGATGGCTTTGCGGATCAGACGCTCGGAGCCTTCGATGGACACCGGCTTGATACCGATGGCCGACGACTCGGGGAAACGGATCTTCTTCACGCCCATGTCCTGCCGCAGGAAGGCAATGACCTTCTTCACCGCGTCGGAGTTGGCTTCCCACTCGACGCCGGCATAGATGTCTTCGGTGTTTTCGCGGAAGATCACCATGTCCACCTTTTCCGGCGCCTTCACTGGGCTGGGCACGCCCTGGAAATAGCGCACCGGGCGTAGGCAGACGTAGAGATCCAGCATCTGCCGCAGGGCCACGTTGAGCGAGCGGATGCCGCCCGAAGTCGGGGTCGTGAGCGGCCCCTTGATGGAGATGACATAGTCCTTCACCGCCTGCACGGTTTCGTCCGGCAGCCACTGGTCGCCCCCGTACACCTTGACCGCCTTCTCGCCGGCATAGACCTCCATCCAGGCGATGGCCCGCTTGCCGCCATAGGCCTTGGCTACCGCGGCATCCACCACGGCGCGCATGACCGGCGTGATGTCCACCCCCGTACCGTCGC
>JAJZSR010000124.1 GCA_021849595.1 Pseudomonadota bacterium
AGGGCTTGCTGCGTTCGCGGTCCGTGACCTGGTAGACGCAGCCGATCCAATTGCCCACCACCGCCACCGCGGTGTCGTGCCAGGTATTGTCCAGGCCGGGTACGATGAGCGCTTCGGGAAACTCGCCGGCTTCCCCGCCTCCCGGCTGCGCGCGCAGGCGGACGGCGTATTCGTCCAGGATGGCGCGCGCGCGGGGGCCGAAATAATTGGCCGGGAAGGGCGTCGGGAAAGGCAGTTCGCCGCGCGCCGCCAGCAGCAGGTCGCGCTTGTATTCCTTGAGCAGCGACACGGTGTCGTACTCCGGGTGGCCCTGGAAAAAGACCTGGCGCAGACCGTCGGCGCTGACGGCCAAGTGCACGCCCATCTCGCCCTCCACCAGCACGCGCACTCCGGCGGCTTCGAATTGCGCGCGCGAAATGTCGTTCCAGCGCGAGTGCGGCACGTCGAAGCGGGTGTTGACGTCGGCCACCAGCGGATGGCGCGGGTACACCACGCGGTGTGGGTAAACCCCCCACACTTTTTTCTCCTGGCGCACGCGCGTCTGGCCGTAGCGGAACTGCATGACGGCATGCGTGGTAAGGCAGGAACACAAGGTGGAGGTCACGTTGTCCCAGGCCCAGTTGATGACTTCGCGCAGCGGGTTCCAGAACGGCTCCTGCGTCAAGTCCGCATGGCCGACATTGGCGCCGGTGATGATGAGGGCGTCCAGTCCCGCTTCGCGCAGCTCGGCGAAACGCTCGTAATGGCGCGCGACATGGGCGGCGGCCTTGGCCCCGCGCGGCAGTTCGTCCAGGGTGAAGAGATGGACGTGGAACTGGGCGATGGGGTTGGACTGGCCGATGAGCCGCATGAACTGACGCTCGGTCGCCTCCAGCGCGGCGTCGGGCATCATGTTGAGCAGGCCGACGTGCAGTTCCCGGATTTCCTGGCGCGCGGCGCGCTCGGCGGACAGCACCGTCACGCCTTCCGCGCGCAGGCGATCGAAACTGGGCAGATCGTTATGGGCGACCAGCGGCATGACTCAAGCCTCCGCTGGCGCCTTGCGCGCGACGGCACCCTCCAGCAGGGCCAGGAAATCCTTCTCGTCGCGCACCTGGGCGACCTCGCGCGAGGTGACGGTATAGCCGTGCGGCCGCGCGATGGCTTCGTAGCGCGGCACCCGGGAGCGGAACAATTGCGGGAACACCCAGCGCGCGAAATCGTCCGGCTCGATCTGCGCCATGTATTCGAGATTCTTTTCACGCAGATAAAGCGGCAGGTGTTCGGCCAAAAACGCAGGACGGAAATACAGTGGCTTGGGATCGGACTGGGCGCGCGCGATAAGCGCGGCTTCCTCCTCCGCGCTAGTGACCTGGATGTACAGGATGAGGGTGTGGCGCGCCAGCAGCTCGATTACGCTGTCATCCTCCAACTCGCACAGGCTGCCGCCCACGTCGTTGACGAAATGATCGTAGCCGTAGATCTCGCGGCCCTTGCGGATGAATTCCGGCACGTCGGCCATGGCCGCGATCTCGGCGCGCCGGTAGGCAGCCTGGCGACAGGAAAATTCCTCAAGCGACAAGCCGCCGCGCTCGGGGTTGCCGAGCTTGCCGACATAGGCCAGCACCGGCCCCAGGTCGTGGATCTTGATGTTGTTGTTGATGTTGATCCAGTCGCGCCGCAGCAGCTCGCGCAGAAAAGGCACCTGCATGGCCTGCTGCTTGATGAGGTCCAGGATGGGCTCGTCCAGATAGCGCGTGCCGATGCGGTAGTCGCCGGAATAATGGAACCAGTCGTGGCTGCGCAACAGCGCCGAGAGATAGGTCTTGCCCACGCCGGACATGCCCAGGAGGGTAACGGTCTTGTGCTTCCAGGCGCGGAAGGACTGTAAGGTGAAATGCATGCCGACGACGGGCTCCAAACCGAAGCAAGATGCAAGCCTAACCAATGGGCCGGCCCTTGGGAAGCGCCCCTAGTACGCCGACCCATAAATTTCGCTATGTTCGACACGCCCCGCATCGCCGATTGCTTTGTCGCTCATCCTCGCCATAGCTATGGCTATGGCTGCGGTTCGCTTCGCGCACTCGGCGCGCGTAGGCGTGTCTCGGCATGTACGCAAACTTATGGGTCGGCGTACTAGTGTCCTGAGTTGGAGTGGCTGCGGAAAAATGCCGAGTATCGCCGTCATACTTTGTCGCCGTGCGCGCGAGGTGTACACAACCTCGCTGTGCGCGGCTTCGCGTCTGACAGCGATATCGCCATTTTTCGGGGATATTCCCTCCGCCCCCCGAATATTCCGCAAACTTCCAACCCAGGACACTAGTGAACCACTGGGCGCGCCAACCCTCCAACGCTACGAACCGGAAGATTGCGCCATGCCCTGCCGCTCACCCGCCGCCCGATTACCGTGGACGGTTCGCCCGTCTGGAGCGGGGCGATGGGCCGTGCTAGTGTGAAATCAACGAAAAAACCAAGGAGATACCGAAGATGAAGCTGTACTACTCCCCCGGCGCCTGCTCTCTGGCCCCCCACATCCTGCTGCGCGAGGCGGGACTGTCTTTCGATCTGGAGCGGGTGGACCTCAGGACCAAGAAAACCGCGGCCGGGGAGGATTTCCTGCGCATCAATCCCAAGGGCTACGTGCCGGCCCTGGCCTTGGACAACGGCAGCGTGCTCACGGAAGTGGCGGTGATCAGCCAGTATCTGGCGGACCAGGCGCCGGCCGCACATCTGCTGCCCGCTTCGGGCATGGCCCGCTACCGCGCCCTGGAGTGGCTCAATTTCATCGCCACGGAAATCCACAAGGGCTTTGGCCCGCTGTGGAACCCGGCCATGCCGGAAGAAGCCAAGAACCTCGCCCGTGCCCGCCTGGGCGAGCGTCTCGCTTTCGTGAACGTTGCCTTGCAGGGCGCCCCCTATCTGCCCGGACCGGCCTTCTCGGCGCCCGACGCCTATCTGTATGTGATGCTCAACTGGTGCGGCCTGCAAAAAATCGATCTGGTCTCCTGGCCGGCGCTGGCCGACTACCACGCCCGCCTGGCCGCCCGCCCCAGCGTGCAGGCCGCCCTGCAGGCGGAAGGATTGGAGCGGTGACGGCAACGGCCGACGGCAAGCACGCGTTGCCCTGGCGGGTGGAGGAACTGGATTTTTCCGCCCTCGACCCTGCCGTGGTGCGCGAGGACGAGACGCTGTTTTTCCTGCTGGTAAGCGCCTCCTTCATCGAAACCGGCGCCGACGTCTATACCAGCAACCTGCTGGACTACTACGGCAACGACGCCGAAACGGCCGACTGGCTGGCCGGGCAGTGGGAACAGGAAGAATTGCAGCACGGCCGCGCGCTCAGGACTTATGTGGCACGGGTCTGGCCCGAGTTCGACTGGCAAACGGCCTTCACGCGTTTCTTCGAGCAATACGGCGCCAGCTGTACGAGCACGCAGTTCGAAGCCACGCCCGCGCTCGAGCTGGCGGCGCGCTGCGTAGTGGAAACCGGCACCGCGACCTATTACCGCATGCTCATGGACTATGTGCGCGAACCCGTACTGCGCCAACTGTTGGACCATATACGCAGCGACGAGGTACGCCACTTCAAGTACTTCTACCGCTCTTTCCGGCATCACCAGCAGACCGCCCGGCACGGCCGCCTGCGCGTGGCCGGCGTCCTCTGGCACCGCCTGCGCGAGGGCCTGAACGAGGACGGCTACATTGCCTTCCATCACGCCTACGCCGTGCGCCATCCCGGTCGCGCCAATGACGGCGCCACCTATGCCCGGTTCAAGCAGCGCATCAACGGCATCGCGCGCCGCCATTACCCCTACACCATGGGGGCGGAAATGCTGCTGACCCCGCTCGCGCTCCCGCCCTTCCTGCGCCGGCAAGGCGTCCGGGCAGTCGGCAGCGTGTTCCGCCTGGCGGGCTTTCGCTGAACGCAGCGCGCCGCAGGCGCCGCTATAATCAGCGGTTTTGAAGAATCGCCGCCCCAGCCATGTCCGCCCCATTGAGCCTCAAACAACAGGTTGCCGAGTTGCTGCAAAGCGCCGTCGCGCTGATCAGCCCCGGGCACGGCGAAACCGTCGAGCTGGAACGGCCCAAGCAGGCCCAGCACGGCGACTATGCCACCAGCGTGGCCCTCAAGCTGGCCAAGGCCACCCGGCAGAATCCGCGCGCCCTGGCCGAAGCCGTCGTGCGCGCCCTGCCCGCTTCGCCTCTGCTGGCGGGCGTGGAAGTGGCCGGCGCCGGCTTCATCAACGTGCAACTGAAACCGGCCGCTTGGGCCGGCGTGGTGCGCCAGATTCTCGCGGCGAGTGAGGCCTACGGCCGCGGCGCTGCGAACCTGGACGACAAGGTGCAGGTGGAATTCGTGTCCGCCAATCCTACCGGCCCGCTGCATGTCGGCCATGGGCGCGGCGCCGCCTATGGCGCCAGCCTCGCCAACGTCCTGGAAGCAGCCGGCTATCAAGTGAGTCGGGAATACTACGTCAACGACGCCGGACGCCAGATGGACATCCTGGCGCTCTCGACCTGGCTGCGCTATCTGGAGGAAAACGGCGTGCGCGTGCCCTTTCCCGGCAACGCCTACCAGGGCGATTATGTGCGCGTCATGGCGCAGGCCATTGTTCGCGCCCACGGCGGTCGTTACGTGCACCAGGCGGACAAAGTCCTCTGCGACGTCCCGCCGCGCCCCGAACCGTCCCAGTGGGACAAGGGCGACGCCGCGGCCAAGGCGGCCAACGAGGCGCATCTGGATGGCCTCATCGCCGCCGCCAAACGCCTGCTGGGTGTGGATTACGCTTACTTCCACGATTTCGCCCTGAATGACCAACTGAGCGACTGCCGCGCCGATCTGGAGGAGTTCGACGTCACCTTCGACCACTGGTTCTCCGAGCGCAGCCTGTTCGATCTCGGGCTGGTGGAGGATGCCGTGGCACGCCTCAAGGCCCGCGGCCATTTGTACGAACAGGACGGTGCCCTATGGTTCCGCTCCAGCGAGCTGGGCGACGAGAAAGACCGCGTGGTGCGCCGCGCCAATGGCGAATACACCTACTTCGCTTCCGACATCGCCTACCATGCCCATAAGTACGAGCGCGGCTTCGCGCGCATGATCGACGTCTGGGGCGCCGACCACCACGGCTACATCCCCAGGGTACGGGCGGCGCTCACGGCCCTGGGCCTCGATCCCAACCGACTCACCATCGCCCTGGTGCAGTTCGCCGTGCTCTACCGCAGCGGCCAGAAGGTTTCCATGTCCACGCGCGCCGGCGACTTCGTCACTCTGCGCGAACTGCGTGCCGAAGTGGGCAACGACGCGGCGCGTTTCTATTACGTGCTGCGCAAATCCGACCAGCACCTGGACTTCGACCTGGATCTCGCCAAGTCACAAAGCAACGACAACCCGGTCTATTACATCCAGTACGCGCATGCGCGCATCTGCAGCGTGCTGGGCGAGTGGGGCGGAGACCCGACGGAGCTCGCCGCGGCCGACCTCGCGCCCCTGATCGGCCCCTACGAGACTGCGCTCATGCGCCGCCTGGCCGAATACCCGGAGACCGTCGCCGCCGCGGCGCGGGAACTCTCGCCCCATTTGATCGCCTATTACCTCAGGGATCTTGCGGGGGAGCTGCATACCTATTACAACGCGGAAAAATTCCTGGTGGACGACCCTGTCCTGCGCCAAGCCAGACTCGCCCTGATCACCGCGGTGCGCCAGGTGCTGGCCAACGGCCTGGGACTGCTGGGTGTATCCGCACCAACCCGTATGTGAGAAACCAACGACATGGCAACCCGCACCTCCTCTTCCAGCCAAAAAGGCCCGCTGTTCACCGGCATACTCATCGGTCTCATCCTGGGCCTGGCCATCGCCATCGCGGTCGCGCTCTTCATCCGGCGCAACGACCCCTTCCTGGGCCACCTCGTGCCTAGCCAAAACGCCAGCGCACCGACGGCACCGCCCGCCCTGGAAGGCGCCGGCAGCGCGCCGCCCGCCGCCCTGAGCGCGGCTCCGGCGGCCCCCGAGGTGACCAGCGTCGGCCCGCAACTGACCCTGCCTTCGGCGCCCGTGGAGTCCTCGGGCCAGAACACCGGCGGCGTCCAGTACTATCTGCAGGCTGGCGCCTTCCAGGACCCCGGCGAGGCCCAGGCCCTCAAGGCGGAACTGGCCCTGCTGGGCCTCGAAGCCCACATCCAGACCGTCCAGACCGCCTCCGGCACCACCCTGCAGCGCGTGCGCCTGGGGCCCTATGCGGACATGAGCCAGGTCGATACTGCACGCCAGTTGCTGAGCCAGAACAACATCAATGCCGACTTGATCAAAGTCACCCCCATCCACTGACCGAGGAGTCCTCATGCGCACCCTGTACTTCCGCCTGGCCTGGTGTCTCGTTCTGCTGTTCGTTGCCGCCGCTGCCCGCGCCGCCGTCTCCCCGCCCATCCAGGAAGGCCGCGATTACCTCACGCTGCAGATGCCCCAGCCGGTCACCACGGGCAAGAAAATCGAAGTGCAGGAATTCTTCTGGTACCGCTGTCCGCACTGCTTCCATCTGCAGCCTTACCTCATCGCCTGGGAGAAGCACATGCCCAAGGACGCCCAGATGGTGTTCGTGCCGGTGGCATTCAACGCCCAGTGGCTGCCCGCCGCCAAGCTGTTCTACGCCCTCAAGGACACCGGCGAGCTGGCGCGCCTGCACAACAAGGTGTTCGACGCCTACCAGGTCCAGCTCCTGAATCTGGACGATCCTGCCGTGCTCAAGCAATGGCTCGCCAAGGAAGGCGTGAACGCCGACAAATTCATGGCTTCGTACAACTCCTTCGATACCCTCAACCGCGCCATGCAGGGCACGCAGCAGGCCAAGGACGACGCCATTCAGGGCGTCCCCACCCTGGTCATCGACGGCAAGTACCTCACCTCTCCCTCGTTCACCAACGACAACCGCACGCGGCTGTTCCAGGTGGTGGACTACCTCATCGCCAAGGCGCAGAAGGAACGCGCGCATCGCTGAAAACACTGGGGCGCGGGTGAGGGTCTTCATCACCGGCGCCGGCAGCGGCCTGGGCGCCGCTCTGGCCCGCCACTACGGCAACGCGGGTGCCGCCCTGGGACTGCTGGGCCGCCGCCTGGCGCCCCTGCAGGACAGCGCGCGCGGGTTCGATGCCCGCCTGTACGCCGCCGACGTCGGGGACGCTGAAGCCGTCGCGCTTGCAGCGCAGGATTTCATCGCGCATGCGGGTTCTCCCGATATCGTCATCGCCGGTGCCGGGATTTCGGTGGGCGCGCTGGCGCAGGAGCGAGGCGACCTGGAAGTCTTCCGCGCCAGCTTTGCCACCAATGTCATGGGCGTGCTGCACACCTTCCAGCCTTTCATCGCCCCCATGCAGGCCGCGGGTCGCGGCAGCCTGTGCGGCATCGCCTCCGTCGCCGGTGTGCGCGGCCTGCCGGGCGGCGGCGCCTATTCGGCATCGAAGGCGGCGCTCATCGCCTGGCTGGAAAGCCTGCGCCTGGAACTGGCGGCCAGCGGAATCTCGGTGGTCACGGTATCGCCCGGCTACATCGACACCCCCA
>JAJZSR010000125.1 GCA_021849595.1 Pseudomonadota bacterium
CAAAAATACCACCCGCTCCTTCAACAGCCGCGAATAAATGTCGTACGCCCGCTCCCCGCGCCCGCTTTGCTCTACCACCATGGGCACCAGGCCCAGACCTTGCGGCTCCCAATACGCTCCCGCTTTCATGACGTGCGTCCCATCTGTTTTTCTCGCAAGCCTGCAACGAACTCAGGCTGCCTGCAGCGTGCCTCCGCCCTCGGCGATCAAGCTGCTCACAAAGCTTTCCAGCGGCATGTCCAGACGCCGGATATTCTGTTCTTCCAGGAAGCGCTGTTCGTTGCGCGTGAGCTCGCCCGGCAGCACCGCCCAATGCAGGTCGGTCGAGCGCTTCATGATCTGGCGGGCGAAGGTGCGCTCCAACTGGTTGCGGAAGCGGCAGCCGAGGAACAGGAAATGGCGGCCGCTGCGCAATTTCTGCACAGTCGCCGGTATGGGCGTCTGGATATCGATTTCTGTGAGCACTTCCACGTAATCGGAATCGGACACCAAATAATTGCGCGCCGGGCTCACGCCGCCCAGCGGCTGATACAACAGCGTGCGCCAGGCCGCCGCCGCCTCCTCCGTGGCGGCCGTGCCGTCAGCCTGATACCAGCCGCTCCACTGGCCGAAATGCTCGGCCTGCGACAGGCCTTGCACCATGCCCCAATCGCCGTATGCCGCCAGGGCCGTCTGCATGGCACTGTCGAACCACGCGCTGACAATCAAGGGAAGATTTTCCTGCTGCGCCAGGAATGCGTGCAGCCCGGCAGGTGTCACGGCCGGATCAAACGCCTCGTCCAGCAGCTTGGTCACCGTCTTGCGGTGCTTGAAGTTCTCGATGAACTGCGCAGCGGCCGTGAGATTTTTTCGCACCTTGAACGGCACCGACACCTTGGCGGTGAGCTTCTCGGCGAGGATTTCCGCCGACGCCGGCACGGGGCTCCCGCCCGGCACGAGCTCCAGCACGCCGGGCCCCAGGTAAGGAATGACGCGCCCCTGGCTCAGGGCGCCGGCAATGCTCGCAATGGAAGTCATGGCGTCTTCTTTCCGGCTCAACGGCCTGAGGCAAAACCGAGCAGCTCGACGGTAATGTCTTCCGTCCCCAGGATAGCCTGGCAGGCCAGCCTGGACTTGGAGCCGACACCGACGATGCTGTCCAGCTTTTCGTTTTCGGTGCGCTGGATCTTGGACAGGCTTTTTCGGCCTTCCTGCACGAAGATATGGCAGGAGCCGCATTCGGCCTTGCCGTCGCATTTGTGGGCAATGGGCTCGCCGGCGGCGAGCAGGGCCGACAGCAGGCTGGCGCCGCTGGCGGCTTCGAAGCTTTTGCCGGAAGGCGTGAGGGTAATCATGGGCATGGTGGTCTCCAGAGGGTTAAACAAAGGTCACGAAACGTTGGGATGCAGGCGCCGGCCTCAGGCAGCACAGGCGCTCTGCAAATCGTGCAACTGCGCAGCGGGGACTTTGAACACCCCGCGCCCGCCGGACAGGGCTTGATAGCAATCCGTGGTGTGCCGGGTGAGAAAATTGAACCATTGCTGCGCGCCGGTGGCCTCGGGCTTCGAGCTGATCGAAACCACCGTGCCGTCGGGGGCGAAAGTGACGTGTATCAGGATGGCGGAGGTATCCATGGGTTTCCTTTCTTGGCGGATGGGCGTTCATAAATAGATGGCCGACCCCGCTCCCACATTGACGGAGGCATCCTTCGCCGTTTCGACGATGAAGCCGACCTCGTCCTCTTCGAGATGGGCATGGAAGGGCAGGGCAATGGCCCGGTCGGCGATTTTTTCCGCGACCAGAAAATCGGTTTTCTTGTAGCCGTACTGCTGCTGATAGTGGTATTGCAGGTGCAGGGGCTGGCAATAGGCCGTCGCCTCCACCGCATGCTGCTTGAGGTCGCTCAGGATGGCATCCCGGCCGCTCTTGCTGAACCGCGTACCCAAGTGGACGAGGTAGACAAACCAGTGCACCTCATCCACCTCCGGCGCGATGTAGGGCGGCTTGATGCCCTCGAAGGTCATGATGTGATCGAGATAGAACTTCTCGATTTTCTTGCGCTTGAGCAGGATCTGCCCCAATTGCTCCAGTTGCGAGTAGCCCAGCGCCGCCGTGAGTTCGCTCATGCAGGCCTGGATGGGCGGATGCGCGGTGATGGGCGCAGCAAAGCGGTCTTCCGGCTTGCGGTTGCGCAAATAGCGCAAACGGCGGGCGATGTCCACGTCGTCGGTGACGATCATGCCCCCCTCGCCGCAGGTGAGCGGGCCCGGCTGCGAAAAATCGAAGAAGGCGCAATCGCCGAATGTGCCCACCAGCTTGCCCTGGTAGCGCGAGCCGATGGCCTCGCTGGAATCCTCCAGCAGCAGCAGGCCATGTCTGGCCGCCAAGTCGCGCAAGGGGCCCCAGTGCGCGGGATGGCCGTTGCTGTTGCCGGCCAGGATGGCGCGGGTGCGCGGGGTGATTTTGTCCTCGGCCTTCTGGGGAGACAGGGTGACGGTCCAGTAATCGATATCCGCCAGCACCGGTTTGGCGCCGGTGAGGGTCACGGCATGGGCGATCTGATGCCAGGCCAGGGGCGAGACGATGACTTCGTCGCCCGCGCCGATGCCATAGGCACGCAGTGCCAGCCAGAGCCCCAGGGTGGCGCTGGGCACGGCGACCCCGTAATTGCGGCCCAGGTATTGCACGAAGCTGTTCTCGAACAGTTCCACCACGGGCCCTTGGCTCAGGCGCGGCGTCCTCAGCACATCTTCGATGGCCGCCAACTCGTTGAGCGTGATGTCGGGGTCGGAAAGAAAGATGGTGTCCGGATTCATTTTCCTGCCGCCTTTTCCGCCACGATCACGCCCGTGGCCTGAACGGGATCATCGGTCAGGTGCGCGCAATGCCCGCTGCCGTCCACCAGATAGAAGTCGAAACCGCCATAGCGCCGATAGGGTTCCTCGCCGCTCATGTCGGCAGCGTCGCAACAACTGAAGCTGATGCCCGGGTAGCGGCTGCGCAGGGCTGCCGCGCCGTACCGCAGTGAGGCGCTGCTCCCCAATTCCGTGGCAAAGTCGTCGAGCAGTTCAACTTCCAGCATGGCTCACTCCTCGCCGAGGCGGCGTGCCTCCACGGTGATGGGCAGCGCGGTATCCGCCGCCAGGTCGGGAAGCTCCAGACGCCAGCCGTTGGCGAGCGTGACGACGCCGCCCCACATGGCTTCCTTCTCCATGGTGACGATGGGTTCCTCCAGATCCTTTTTCGGTACGTAGGCGGAAATCCCCGACGGGGTCTTGCGCAGCATCACTTTCATTTCAAGGCTTTCATGTCGAGTTACTGGTTGTCAAAATTTCAGGCGGCCACGCCGGCCAGTTCGCCCAGGATGGCCGGCAGCACTTCCAGCACCCGGTCGATCTTGGCTTCGGTGGTGTCATGACTCAGGGAGAAGCGCACGGTGGCCAACACAGCCTCCGCCGAAAGCCCCATGGCCAGCAGCACATGGGAAGGCTCGGTGGCGCCGGCCGCGCAAGCGGCACCCTGCGAGGCATAGATGCGCTCGCGCTCCAGACGCTGCAGGATCATCTCGGCAGGGATCCCGCCAAAGCTGACGCTGCTGGTGTTGGGCAGGCGCGGCGCATTGGCGCCGTTCACGCGGGCGAAGGGAACGCGCGCCAGCAGGCCGGCTTCGAGGCGGTTGCGCAAGGCGGTGATGCGCTCAGCGGATGTACCCAGCTCTCCGGCGGCCAGTTCGCAGGCCACGCCAGAGCCGACGATGCCCGGGACATTCTCGGTACCGCCCCGGCGGTGGCGCTCCTGGTGGCCGAACAGCATGGGCGGCAGCTTGAGCCCCTTGCGGATGAACAAGGCACCGACGCCCAGGGGGCCATGGAATTTATGCGCCGCCAGGGAGAGCATGTCCACCGGGATCGCAGCCATATTCACCGGAACCTTGCCGACGGCCTGTACGGCGTCGGTATGGAACAGGATGCCCCGCGCCCGGGCCAGCGCGGCGGCCTGCTCGATGGGCTGCAGTACGCCGGTTTCGTTGTTGGCCCACATGAGGCTGACCAGCGCGGTGTCTTCGCTCAGCGCCGCCTGCAATTGCGACAGGCTGATGCAGCCGCTGGCGTCCACCGGCAGTACCGTCAGACGCCCCCCCTGGCTTTCCAGGTGGCGCGCCAACTGCAGCACGGAGGGATGCTCCACCGCGCTCACCACGAGGTGGCGCTTCTCGGGCTGCAAGGCCAGCGCCCCCAGAATGGCCATGTGATTGGCTTCGGTCGCTCCGCCGGTGAAAACGATTTCCGCGACCTGGGCGCCCAGCAGGCGGGCCACCTGGGCGCGCGCCTCGTTCACCAGCTGGCGGGCATGGTCACCGAAGCCGTGCTTGCTGGAAGGATTGCCGTAGCTTTCCCGCATGCAGGCATACATGGCCTCGATGCATTCGGGATAGGGCCGGGTGGTGGCGTTGTTGTCGAGGTAGATATGCGAGGCACTCATTGCCAGAATACCCGTTGCGGGTCCTCGTTCAGGGTTTCCAGCAGCCGGGACAAGCTGGAGAATTCGCCGTGCAGCATCCATAAACCCTCCTCATGGTTTTTGCGGTACAGGAACCAATACTGGCTGGCCTCCACGAACTCGATGCGTGCCACGTCCACCACGCCGCCCGTTGGATCCACATTGCGCGAGCAGCAGGGGCTGACGATGCGATAGCCTCGCTCGGCCGGCTCCACCTGGGGCGTGACATAGCGATAGCGCTTGCGCGCCTGCAACGCCTTTTCGATGCGCTTCTTGTCCACGTCATTGGGGTGGAGCCTGGGCACGGCAAGAGGCACGGAGCGGTTGAGTGCAGCGATCATGATTGCGCGGCCCTACAGAGGAAGGATTTCCTCTTCCAGGCAGCCCACCACGCAACCAGCGAATTCCACCAGATACACGGGCAGGTTGGCTTCCTCATGGCTGCCTACCTGGACGATCTCGCCCTGGCTGCCCGCCGCAACCAATAATGCGTCCGCCGCCTGGTCCGGATAGCTGCCATCGTTGAACAAATCCACCGCGGCCTTGACCCGCAGGCCCCAGTCATACTTGGGCAATCTGGGCTCGAACATGATCTTCCTCCCCGCTTTCAACCTCCGCTCCGACAAACGGCTCCAGCTCCTTGGCCCGCATGCCGACGCGGTAGCCGTAGGCGACGAAATCAATGCCGTAGATATAAAACTGCTGCAGAAATGTGCCGATGCTGGTGACGTAACCGACATCGCCTTTCTTCACCAGGATTTCACCGATGTCCTTGCCCGGAAACGTGCCGTCGTTGCGGACCGTCTTGCGCGAACGCACCTTGTCGCCGTAGTTGAATTTCGGCGGATCGTTGAGTTCGACCACATCGCTGTCGCGCGCAATTTTTGCCATGACCGCTCCCTTTCAAATCAAACTTGCGCCGCTCATGCCCATGCGCTGGCGCGCGACGCGGCGGACCTCGGGGTCCGGGTCTTCCGTCAGCCCCGCAATGTGGGACGCCCCCAGCCTGGCCGCCGCTTCATAGCGTACGCGCCAATCGGCGTCATGCATGAGATGGGCCAGTTGCCATTCGTCCATGCGGCCCGCCGCCGCCAGCCGCACATCGCCGTCCGGGTCGCTCGCCAGGCTGGGGAGCCATTCCGTGCCGACACGCTGCGCTACGGCAATGCGTACCTGAGGGTCGGGATCGTCCAGCATGGTCACTAGCATGCCGGGCGGCAGACGCCGGGCGACGATCTGGCGCACATAGTAGTCAGGGTCGTGGCGCATAGGCGCGAGGTCTTCACCGTTGAGCCGGGAAGCCACGCGGATGCGCACCTCGCGGTGTGGGTCGTTGCGCAGCACCAGCAGGTGACGCTCCGGCAGACGCAGAGCGACGGTCATGCGCACCGTTTCATCGGGATCACGCACCAGCGGTGGCAGGCGAAACACATCCGCATACTTGGCCCCTACGGCGCGCGCCTCGAAATAGGGGTGATCCAGGTAATCGTTGGCGAGGCCCCGGTTCCATGCAAAAAAGCGGTCGATGCGCTTGGCGTAGCGGTCCTGCACGCAGGCATGGCCCGGCTCGCAGCGCCCCGCAGCCCCCAAGGACTTATGGGCGCACGAGGCACAATCGATGTCGCACCCCTGCCAATCCTTGATTTCCAGAGGGTCACTCATCGTCGTCGTCCCTGCCCATGCGCTGCAGCACGCCATCGAGCACGGAGCCGCCCAGCCGGTCGGCCGGGTCCAGCTCACGCAGTTTTTGCACCGCGCTGCGGCCTTGGTCCAGCCGGCCCAGACGCAGATTGAGATATCCGTAGCCCTTGAGCGTGAAGAGATAGAAGCGCGGGAGTATGGCGTCGAAGCGCCCGAAATCCGCATCGCCGCGGCTGACGCCGCGCCAGTCGGGGGCAAGCCCCAGCGCGCCGCCCGCCCGGGCAAGGCAGCGCTGCGCCACATCGAGAGCTTCTTCAAGACGGCTCTTGTAAAAATAGTAGCGGTAGAAGCCGATCATGACCGCGAGGTGATCCGGCGCCAGCTCCTGGGCCAGATGCAGATGCCGCTCTGCCGCTTCCGCGTGGTGGTAGGACTGACCCGCCAGGCGGATCTGCTCCTCGGCGGCGGGCGGCAGCCCTCCGCCCAGGCAGGCGGATTCAAGAGCAGACCAGTCCTGGGGCTCCATCTCCGTGCCCTTAGTTTTTGCGCCCAATGCTGCCGATGGATACGCTCGCCACCCCGGGCGGCGCGCTGCTGGAACTGCAGCCGCAGGAAGGCGCGTTGGGCGTGACAAACGTCAGCCCGGTGCTCATGGCGCTGTCGGCGAAGTCTATGGTCGCTCCCTGCAGCAGCATCCGGCTTTCGGCCGGAAGAAACAGGCGGACGCCGTTGACCACCACCACCGCGTCGCCCGTTTTGGGCTCCGCCTCGACGGTGAATTCCGAACTCAGGCCCGAACAGCCGCCCGGCGAGACGACCAGGCGAAAGCCCGATCCCTCCGAGGGACCGTTGAAGCGGATCATGCGGCGGATGAATTTCTCTGCACCCGGGGTGATGCTCAAGTCCATCATGATTTCCTTAGGCTGCCTGATAACGCGGATAGGCGCCGTCGATGATGCAGGTGTCGTCCACCGGACAGACCGCCACGCATTGCGGCTCGTCGAAGTAGCCGATGCACTCGGTGCATTTCTCCGGCTTGATGATGAAGGTGCCGTCCTTTTCGCGGATGGCATTGTTGGGGCACTCCGGCTCGCAGGCAGAGCAGGAGGTGCACTGGGAGGTAACGATCTTGTAGGCCATAGTTCAGACTCCGGGTTGAAGAAAATCAGGCGGCCGCACTTTCGGGCGTATAGGCGCCCTGGCGGATTTGCGCGTCACCGCGCGCCTCGTGGACGATTTCGCCGCTTTTGATCTTGCCAAGGTAATCCTTGAACCAGCGCAGCGCCGACTGCTCGATGAATTCGTTGGCGTATTCGTCCACCGCCTCGATGCCGGCCTTTTTCAGGTCGGCCTTGGGACAGCCGCCGATCTTGGCGACGAACACCG
>JAJZSR010000126.1 GCA_021849595.1 Pseudomonadota bacterium
TACCTGTCCTACGCGGCTTGCAGGAGAAACTCAACCCTCACGGCTTGGAAGGGGAACTCGATGCGGCCATCATCCGTGCGATTAAGCACGCCGGCGTTAAGCAAGGCCGTCACATCGCCATGAACGGCTTTCACATTCCGATGGACGCGACGGGCAGCCTCACGGATGGATACCGGACCCGCGCCGCACAGTGCCTTTAAAAGCTCCCATCGCTTTTCGGTCAGCATCGAAACGATCCGAGCATCCTTCATGTTGGCGACCTTGCCAACAGACCTGAGTGTTGCCAGCATCTCCGACGCTCCGCCGGAGCGGAAATTACGTAAGATTCAAACCACCATCTGCAAGAATGACCTCGCCCGTCAGATAGCTGGAATTCGCAAGCATGCAAGCGACATCGGCTATTTCTTCCGGCGCCGCCCCTCGCCCGAGAGGGGCGCGGCTGCGCCATAGCTCTCGGGCGGCTTGCCAGGATTGCGTCATGGGCGTATCCACCAAACCAGGCGCAACGGCATTTACCCTTATTTGCGGCGCCAAAGCGACGGCAAGCAACTTCGTCATGTGGTTAAGCGCCGCTTTGCTCGCCGCATAAGGTATCGACGCGCCTTTTGGACGCACGCCGGCATGCGATGAAATGTTGATGATGCACCCCGAAGCGCCTCGCTCTGCGGCCCCTCTCAGCGCCCGTTCTGCCTCGGCGATAAGCACCCAGGGAGCAATCACATTCACGGCGTACAGCCGTTGCCAAATTTCGGCGTTGGCCGCCCTCAGGTCGCCATGTGGAATGACCTCCGAGATGCCTGCGTTATTGACCAGAATATCGAGCTGGCCGTGCGTCGCCAGCACGGTCGAAATCAGCCGCCTGGCATCATGTTCATCGGCAAGATCGGCCCGCGTATAGCTTGCCCCGGGCAACGCTTTGGCCAAGGCTTCTCCGGCACCTACAGAGGTTTTGGAGTGCAGCGCGACGCTGATGCCAGCTTCGGCAAAACGCCGTGCAATCGCAGCGCCGATACCCGAAGTTGAGCCTGTTATGAGCGCGACTCTTTTCTTCACATTACGCCTCCTCGATATTGCGTTCCGCGAAGACTTCCTTGGCTGCAAACAGGCCATTGAGGGCGGCAGGAAACCCAGCGTAAACAGCCATTTGCATGATGATCTCCACGACTTCCTCGCGCGTGCAGCCGACATTGAGCGCACCGTGAATATGCACCTTCAATTGCGGCGCAGCGTTGCCGAGCGCGGTCAACGCCGCGACAACGCCGATTTCTCTGGTTTTCAGATCAAGCTGGGGCCGCGAATAAATATCGCCGAACGGAAACTCGATCAGGTACTTTGCGAAGTCGGGCGCAATGTCCGACAGGGAAGCGACGACGCGCTCACCCGCCTGTCCGTCGATTTCGCGCAATTTCTCCCAGCCACGGGAATAGCGGGATGACTCAAGGGAACTCTGGGTCTGGTTCATTTGGCTGCCTTCTTGGCTGGCACCCGTGACTTGGCGATCATTTTTCGATAAGTACGAATTTTGTCGTCGAGGACACCGGCGCATGTCGAAAGCTCATTGATCTTGGTGACCAGGCGCTCTCGATGGAGCTTGAGCATCGTCAGCCGCGGTTGCAACGTTTTCTCGCCTTGGGCGCGGAGAACGGCGTATTGCCTGATTTCAGCGAGAGGCATTCCGGTGACTTTGAACCGAAGAACGAACTCAAGCCAAAGAACATCCTCACGGCGATATCGCCGATGGCCGTTGGCAGCCCGTCCCGCCGGCTTCAGGACGCCTTCCGCTTCATAGAAGCGCAGGGTGTGCGGGGAAACCCCGCTCAGACGGGAAAGCTCTCCGATGGAGATGGCGTTGCTGGTCACGGCACCCATGTTAAGAGTTGGAGCTCACTCGATGTCAAGAGAAGTTTGCGGCTCAAGAACCCTTGACGGTGATGCCCACATCAGAATTCACCGGCCCGCGTAGCTTCTGGCGCAAGTCGGTGCATCGCAGGGTTAGGCCCGCGATAGTCCTAGAAGCGTGCGTCGCCCAAATCAAGCAACGGCCGATCGCCTCCATCCTGCCGATCTGTACCGCCTACGCAATTTGCACGCATGTACGGCCAAGCGCAAAACCGTCAGGATGAAGGCTCCTGCCGTTCGCTCGCCCGGCCAACCCCGGCATGGTGCCACCACACGCGCAGCCGGCCGAGGTTTCCTACAGCGCCACCCGCACGCGCGGAGGCGCGTCCTCCATGCGGCCGATGACGGCTGTGCCCTCGAAGCCCTCGGCCTGGAAGGCCTGCAACACTTGATCCGCGGCCTCTGCGGCGCAGGCCACCAGGAGGCCGCCGCTGGTCTGCGGATCGCACAGCAGCTTGCGTTGCCACTCGGCCAGGGCGGCGGGCAGTTCCACCTCGCCGCCATAGCTCGCCCAGTTGCGTTCCGCGGCGCCCGTGCTGTAGCCATCTTGGGCCAGTTCCTGGGCCACGCTCAACACGGGGATGCTGGCGTAGTCCAGCGCCGCGCCCAGGCGCGAGCCGCGGCAGATTTCCAGCAGGTGGCCGAGCAGGCCGAAGCCCGTGACGTCGGTCATGGCATGCACCGCCGCCATTTCTCCCAAGCGCGTGCCCACGGTGTTGAGCCGGGTGGTAGCGGCCAGCATCTGTTCGTAGCCTTGGGCCGACAGCTCGCATTTTTTGAGCGCCGCCGACAGCACGCCCACGCCGATGGGCTTGCCCAGGATGAGCACGTCGCCGGCGCGGGCGCAGTCGTTGCGCTTGACGTGGCCGGGATGCACCAGGCCGATGCCGACCAGGCCGTAGATGGGCTCCGGCGCGTCGATGGAATGGCCGCCGGCGATGGGAATGCCGGCGGCTCGGCATACCGCTTCGCCGCCGGCCAGGATTTGCTGGATGGTGGTCACCGGCAACTTGTCTATGGGCATGCCGACCAGGGCGAGGGCAAAAATCGGCCGGCCGCCCATGGCATAGATGTCGGACAGGGCATTGGTGGCGGCGATGCGGCCGAAGTCGCAGGGGTCATCGACGATGGGCATGAAGAAATCCGTCGTCGCGATGACCGCCTGCTCGTCGTTGAGGCGGTAAACGGCGGCGTCGTCGCTCGATTCCGTGCCCACCAGCAGATCGGCAAAGCCTGCCGCGGGCGGGGTGCGCGCGAGGATTTCGTGCAGGATGGCGGGGGCGATTTTGCAGCCGCAACCGCCGCCGTGGGAAAATTGCGTGAGTCTGATGTCGTCTTTCATTGTGTTGCCAAATTCTGTGATTTCCAGCGTGGACAAGCCCGCAAGCGCGCCAACCCTAGCACAGCTCTCCTCGTTTGACGAAATCATCGACGTGCGCTCGCCGTCCGAGTTCGCCGAAGACCACATTCCCGGCGCCGTCAACCTGCCGGTGCTGGACGATGCCCAGCGCGCGCAGATCGGCACCTTGCACAAGCAGGCCTCGGCCTTCGAGGCCAAGAAAGCCGGCGCCGGCCTGGTGTCGCGCAATATCGCCCGGCATCTGGAAGCACACTTCGCTGCCAAGCCCATCAGCTATCGCCCCTTGATCTACTGCTGGCGCGGCGGCAACCGCAGCGGCTCGCTCACCCATGTGCTGCAGAAAATCGGCTTCCGCGCCGAGGCGCTGCCTGGGGGCTACAAGACTTATCGGCGTGCCGTGCGCGAGGAATTGGAAACCTTGCCTGCACAATTCCGTTATCGGGTGCTGTGCGGCCCCACCGGCAGCGGCAAGAGCCGGCTGCTCGCGGCCCTGGCGCGCGCCGGAGCACAGGTGCTCGATCTGGAAGCATTGGCCCAGCACCGCGGCTCGCTCCTGGGCCTGCCGCCCGACGGCGTGCAGCCCAGCCAGAAATACTTCGACAGCCTGTTGGCGGCGGCGTTGCGCACCCTGGATGAACAGCAGCCGGTTTACGTGGAGGCCGAGAGCAAGAAGATCGGCAACCTGGGCGTGCCCGACGCCCTGCTCGTCGCCATGCGGGCCAGCCCCTGCGTGCGCCTGGACGTGCCCCTGCCGGCGCGCGTGCGGCTGCTGCTGGAGGACTACGACCATTTCCTCGCCCAGCCCGAACTGCTGACCGGCCAGCTCGCGCACTTGGCCGACCTGCGTGGCCATGCGGTGGTCGAGCGTTGGCGGGAGCTGATCCGCACCGGGCAATGGCAGGCGCTGGTGCAATCGTTATTGGAAGAACATTACGATCCGGCCTATGCCAGGTCGCTCGCGCGCAACTATCCCGCGCGCGCCGACGACACCACGCTGCCTCTCGCCGCCTTGGACGCTGCTTCCCTGGACACCGCCGCACGGCAATTGCTGGCCGCCTGAAAGCGCCCCGCCTCCGGGCGCTTTCAGGCGCAGCCCCAGGCCGGGAACGGCGGATCGCCGCGGGCGAAATACTCGTCGTCGGGCGGAAACCAGCGGTTGGAAAAACTCAGGATCAAAAGCCGCCGGGCTTGACCGCGTAGCGCCCTCACGCGCCCAACACCAGGGCCAGGGCACCGAAAGCCAGACAATACAGGCCGAACGGCCGCAGCGCCTTGATTTCGTGGCGATGAAAGTAGCGCATGAGAAACCACACCGACAGCCAGGCGAACACGCCGGCCAGCAGTCCCGCAGCGAAAATGGGCCCCAGCAAGCCATGCAGCGCCGCGCCGTGATGCAGCAGCTTGGGCACTTCCAGCAGCCCGGCCGCGGCGATGATGGGCGTGGCGAGCAGGAAGGAAAAGCGCGCCGCGCCCTCGTAGTCCAAACCGACGCCCAGGCCTGCCACCAAGGTGGCCCCGGAGCGCGAGAAGCCCGGAATGAGGGCCAGCGCCTGGGCGAAGCCTATGCCCAGGGCACGCTTCCAGCCCAGCGTGTCCAGGTTGTGCGAGGCCTGGCGCGTCTTGAGGCGGTCGCCCGCCACCAGCATGAGTCCGTTCACCATGAGGGCGACGGCGGCAAACGTGAAGCCGCCGAACAGATGTTTGATGCGGTGCGCGAAAGCGAGGCCCAGCAGGCCCGCCGGTATGCTGCCCAGCACCAAGAGCCACAACAGCCGCGCCTGGGCATTGCCCGCGCCGCCGCGGGCCTTGAGCCAGCCGCCCAGCAGCCGCGCCCAATCGCGCCAGAAATACAGCAGCAAAGCCGAGGCGGTGCCCAGATGCAGCACGACCACGAAAGGCAGGAACCAGTCGGCACTGCGGTCGATGGGCCAATGCAGCAGGGCCGGCACGAGAATGCCGTGGCCCAGGCTGGAAATGGGGAATAGTTCGGTCACCCCTTGGAGGACGGCCAGGGCCATGAGATAAAGATTTTCGTTCACACAGGACTCCGCAGATCAGAAATTTCCGCCGCCAAGACGGCGACCCTTCACGAGCCGCCCGCCGGCCAGCGGCCCAGCGCCTCGTAGCGCACACCGGAACTGTCGTGGCGGCTCACGAGCAACGCGAATTCTTGCACGCGCCAGTCGATCGGCTCCAACTCGACCTCGCCGGCGTCGCAACGCACATCGCGCAGCAAAGTCACGTGCGGCCGCCAGGCGCGGCGGTCGAAATGCAGGCCAGCCGCCTCCAAGCCGCGCTGCAGGCTGTCCGCCAAGTGCAGCAGGGGGGCGTCCACTTCATCCGGGCAGAGCACCGCGACCCGGCTGCGCTGCCAGCATTCGGCATGGGTCAGGCGTAGCACCGTGCGCGGCGGGCTTTGCGCCGCACCCAAAGCCAAGAGCGCATCCAGCGCGCCGGCCGGGGTGGCGCCGAGGAACGCCACCGTCGCATGCAGATTCTCCGCCCGCATGCGGCGCCCGTCCCAGCGCTTGTACAGCGCCGCGCCCGCCCCCGCCAGGCGCGCGCGCGTAGCAGCATCCGGCCAGAGCGCGTAAAACAACTTCAGGGTGGTTTCAGCCACGCCGCACCAGGCACACGGCCTGCGCGGCAATGCCTTCGCCGCGTCCGGCAAAGCCGAGTTTTTCCGTCGTCGTGGCCTTGACGCTGACCCGCGCCACATCGACGCCCAGGTCCGCCGCGATGTTCGCACGCATGGCTGCGACATGGGGCGCCATCTTGGGTGCCTGAGCGATGAGCGTGGCATCCACGTTGACCACGCTCCAGCCCAGGGCGGCGATTTTTGCGCCGACGTCGCGCAGCAGGATGCGGCTATCGATGTTCTTGAAGCGGGCGCTGGTGTCGGGGAAATGTGCGCCGATGTCGCCTTGCGCCACAGCGCCAAGCAGGGCGTCGCAAATGGCATGCAGCAGGACGTCGGCGTCGGAATGACCGGCCAGGCCCAGGTCGTGCGGAATTTCCACGCCGCCCAGGATGAGCTTGCGCCCGGGCGCGAAGGCATGCACGTCGAAACCGCTGCCGATGCGCAGGTCAGTCATTGAGTTGCTCCAAAATCAGGCGCGCGAGTTCCAGGTCGCGCGCATAAGTGACTTTCAGATTACGGCTGTCGGACTCGATCAGGCGCGGTGCCTGACCCAGCGCCTCGATCGCCGAGGCCTCGTCCGTGACCTCCGGGCCGACCCGTTCTAGGGCCCGGCGCAGCAGGCCATACCGAAACATCTGCGGGGTCTGCGCCTGCCAGAGCCGCTCGCGTGGCTGGGTATGCAGAATGCGCCCGTCTGGGCCGGCCAGCTTGAGGGTGTCCGCCACGGGCACCGCGAGTATGCCACCCACCGGATCGGCCACCAGTTCGTCGATGAGCCGGCGAAGCATGGCGGCGGGCAGGCAGGGACGCGCGGCATCGTGCACCAGCACCCAGTCCTCGGCCCCCGCGGGCAGGGCATGCAGGCCGCCCGCCACACTGGCCGCCCGGCTCGGGCCGCCCGCAAACACGGCCTCCACCCGGCCGGCGCAGCGGGACGACTCGGGCGCGCGCCACAGGCGATCTTGCGGTGCCAGCACGACATACACGCGCTCGATGCGCACCTCGCCACACAGGCGTTCCAGGGCATGATGGATGAGGGGGCGTCCAAGCAAAGGCAGGTATTGCTTGGGCAGGGGGCCTCCCAACCGGCTGCCCGAACCGGCCGCCGGCACGAGGGCAAAGATGCGCGTGCTCATGGGCCGGCATTGTATCTTTTCCGGCTCAGCCCAGATATTTCACCAGACCTGCCCCGAAAACAACGCGAAAGCGCATGAATACTCGATTTCTTGGCAACCGGCCCCAAGCCGGATAGGGCCGCTGGCCTTCGCGGGGCAGCGTAGGCGAACATGGGCTCGCTTACGGCGGTGGGCGCCGCCCTTACGGCTCGCTTCACTGCGCACGTTCCGAGGCGCGACGTTACGCGAGCCCTGGCGGACAATGTGCGGCATCTTTGCACCCCCGCTTGTGGGCCTGCGGCCCATCCCTCGCTGCGCTCGGGACCAGCACTTCGTGCTGTCCTGCGCCCTGCGGGCTGGTCGCGCCAATAGGGCGCCCTGGAGCGTCGGCCGAGGGGCCCCCGCAGGGGGATCGGCCAGCGCAAGGGATGCCAGCGACCGCGCCAACGGGCGCCTGCATCCCGCTACGGGGTCGCATCCCCAAAGGGG
>JAJZSR010000127.1 GCA_021849595.1 Pseudomonadota bacterium
TTCCGATCTTGGGTTTGGGCTGACTCATGATTTGCTCCTGACAAGTTGGTATAGGATTCCGGGCGGCGGGATGCCGCTCAGCCACACGGCGGCCGGGCTCCCGGCACGACGCCGCGGGCCGGAAAAATCAGCGCGCCTGTTCCAGCTTGCGAAAGCGCTCGACTTCGGGCGAGGGCGCGAAATCCTCCATTTCGAACAACTGCCGCACCTCGATTTCAGCCGGCTTTCCCATCCCTACCGGATTGGGAAAGCGCCGTGCCCATTCCAGCGCCTCTTCGCGCGACTTCACCTGGATCAAGGTGTAGCCGGCGATCAGTTCCTTGGATTCGGTGAACGGGCCGTCGATCACGGTGCGGCGTTCGCCCTCGTAACGCACGCGCCAGCCCCGCGAACTGGGCTGCAGGCCGTTGGCGTCGAGCAGAACGCCGGCCTGGGCCAGGTTTTCATGATAGGCCGCCATGGCGGCGAACACTTCGGGGTCGGGCTGAAAATTACGGGGGCCCTGAGCCTCGAACTCGGGGTTGGATTTGACGATGATCATGAAGCGCATGATGTTCTCCTCGTGACGGGTGTGGCGGGAAGATCCCCGCTCATGCAGACGACGCGCGAGGTCTGGCCCAATCGACAAATACCTAGAATTTTTTTCGGCCGCCCCCCAAGCTTCCAAGCCTCCGAGAGTCTGAGTCCGCGGATCTGGTAGTTTTGGACTAAAGCCCGGGGGCTCAAGCTGTAATAAGTCTCTGGCAGGCCAACGGCCGAAAACTCATTTGTGCCGACATCGAGGAGACCCCAACATGGCGTCGTGGCTCAAGCGCTTCTTCCCCTCCGATACCCCTCCGGCCGCGGCTTCGGCCGAGCGGACTTCCCAGGAGAGCGTTTTGCGCGCCGGGCTGAATTTCTAGTCGCGGCCCATATGGCCAGGAAAAACGCCTGGACGACCTGTTGGCCCATAACGTGCGCGATGCTTTGGATCCCTTGCAGGTATGCCGGGACGACCAATGCGAATTGTGGCGGTGGATATATGGCGAGGCATCGCGCCGTTTCCATGCCCTGGAAGGCTTTCGGCGGCTGCGCATCACCCACGCCGATTTCCACCAGGCGGCGGCACGCGCGGTGGCGCTGGCGCAGCAGGGTCAGGACGAGGCCGCGCGGGAAGAAATCGCCCATGGGGAATTTGCCCGCACGTCCGTGCGCATCAAATCGGAACTGGCCAAGCTTTATCTCGATCTGGGAACGGACTGACGCCTGTCGGGCACCGACCGGCGCCCATGGCGCTTATCCGCGTTTGCGGCGTGCGCGCCAGCCCACGAGGCCCAGGCCCGCAAACATCAGCGCACTCTGTCCCGGCTCCGGCACGGGGGCCAGGGTATAGCCCAGGCTGGCCATCTCCTGGAGGTCGCCCGCGGAAACAGACAGTTCCTTGCCCGAAGTCAGCGCGTAATTGAAGACGTCCGAGGTCTGCCCGGCCCAGTCTCCCAGATCGCCGGCACTGGCGTTGCCGTTGAAGGTGCTGATGGCAGTCTGGCCGCCGTCTTGGGAGAAATAGGCCTTGGTGCCGGTCAGATCCAAGGTGCCGGCCTGGGTGTAGCGGTACAAATCCAGCACCGACTCGGGGCAGGAGGCGCCCGACGTGCAGGAGGGGTCGAGACCGCTGTAGCGCCCCAGCACTTCGGAGATTTCGTGCTCGGCCACGCCGATGAAGTCATAGGCGCCGTTCTGCGCGCGCTGGCTGGGGTTGAAGGTCCAGGTGGCCGAGCTGTCGAAACCCACTGAGCCGTCGAGGCTGTGGGGGTGCGGCAGGTTGAAGCCCAGGGCCTTGGCGTTGGCCGTGCTCATATATATCGTGCGCCCGCCGGTCGGGTCGCTGGCGGGCAGATAGCCTGGTGCGGCGACGCTGGACAGTGCGCTGCTCACATTGGTATAGCTGGTGCCGATTTCTTTGAGGGAGCTTTCTCCCAGCGCGCCGTTGCTGATGGCCGTGCCGCCCACCTCGCCCCAACCCACGCTGAGGTTGACGATGATGGGATTGGTAAAGCTGGTCTGGTAGAAATCGATCGCATTCAAGAAAGCCGCGGTGAAGCCTGCGGGCGCGTTGGCGGTGCTTGCATCCCAGGTGAGGTTGAAGCTCAGCGCGTGGGCCGGGCCGGCCAGCAGGCTGCCCGCGAGCGCGGCGGCCAGCGCGGCGCGCCGGGCGGAGCGGGGCAAGCGGTGCGGCGCATGTTTGCGCAGGGTCTTCTCGTTCTTCATCGTGGTGTCTCCTCAAATGATTGTTTGGGCATTCTACGACGCGCCATGCGTGGCACTTTAGCGCGCATTTGTATACAAATTTTTAACCACTTTTTTTGGCGGCGTGGGCGCGCGTGGAAATCAGGCCCGGCAGGCGGCCAGCAGCCACTCCCGAAAAGCAGCGACCTTGGCGAGCTTCAGGCGCGCCGCCGGAACCACGAAGTGATAGGCCAGCCGGGTGTCGAGGACGTGATCCAGCAGGCGCACCAGGCGCCCGGCCTTGAGGTCGTCCGCCACCAGGCTGTGCCAGGCGAGGGCCACGCCCAGCCCGGAAGTCGCTGCCTGCAGGGTCAGGCTGCTGTCGCCGAAGCGGCGGATGTTCAAGGGCGCCTGGGCTTGCACGCCCTGGGCGGCGAGCCAGGCGTCCCACTCGGGAAAGGAGCCGTTGCCGGTATGCCATTCGTCCTTGAGCAGGGGCAGGCGGGCGATGTCGGCGGCCGTTTTGGCCTCTTGCGCCAGTGCGGGCGCTGCCACCGCGATGATGCTTTCCGCCATGAGCCTTTCCGTGTGCAGGTCAGGGTAGCCGCCGGCGCCGAAGCGTATGGCGGCATCGACGTCCTCCAGCGCGAAGTCCACCAAGCGGTGGGTGGCGAGCAGGCGCAGTTCTATATCGGGGTACAGACGTTGGAAGCCCTCCATGCGCGGCACCAGCCAGCGTGCCGCGAAGGTCGGCGGGGTCGAAACCACCAGCGGACCGTCCTGCGCTCCGGCGCGCAACTGCGCGGCCGCGCGTTCCAGGCGGTCAAAGGCCTCGCTCAGCAGCGGCAGCGCGGCCTGCGCCGCGTCGCTCAAGGCCAGGGCCTTACCGCGCCGCAATAATGGCTTGCCGAGGACGTCCTCCAACTGCTTGACCTGTTGGCTCACCGCCGCGGGCGTGACATGCAACTCCTCTGCCGCGCGCACCATGGATAGATGGCGGGCGACAGCCTCGAAGGCGCGCAAGGCGTTCAACGGAGGCAGGCGTCTTCCCATTAGATTTGCTTAACTCAAGTGCCAAAAAATCTCGTTTGTTCCGGTTCCGGCTGCAGGATATAACTCAAACCCGTTTAGACATTCTGAATAGGTGCAGCATGCCTGGCAACTGGGTTTACCTGCTCGTCACCACGGCGGCCTTTTTCTGGGGCGCCAATTTCGTGCTCGCCGGCGCTGTGCTGGCCGACCTGCCGCCCCTTTGGGCGGCGGCCTTGCGCTTTGTGCTGGGCGCCGCGCTCATGCTGATCCTTGCCCTGCGCCAGGGCGATGATCTGGCGGCGCTCGTTCGGCGCCATGCCGGCGCTTACGTCCTGCTGGGGGTGGTGGGCATCGCCGCCTTCAACCTGCTGTTCTTCCACGCCATGCAGACCACCTCGGCGGACAACGGTGCTCTCATCATGGCCACCAATCCACTGCTCACCACCTTGCTGGCCGCTGCCCTGCTGGGCGAGCGCCCGAGCCGGCGGCATCTGGCGGCGCTGCCGCTGGCGCTGGCGGGGGTGACGATCGTGATTTCGCAGGGCGATGTGCGGCGTCTGGAAGGCCTGCAGTTCGCCGAAGGCGACGTGCTCATGCTCCTCGCCAACCTGACCTGGGCGCTGTTCAATGTCAGCTCACGCCGCTACATGCCCCAGGGCTCGCCGGTGGGCAATACCGCGCTCATGATGACGGTTGGCGCCGGCGTGCTGCTGGCCGCGGCCGTGGCGGACGGCGGTACCTTCGCCCTGCCGGGTCTGCACGCCGGTGTGGCCCTGGCCATCATGGCGGTGGGCGGCACGGTGCTGGCCTATTTGTTCTGGGGCATGGGCATACAGCGCCTGGGCGCGGCGCGCGCCTCGTTGTTCCTCAACCTAGTGCCGGTGTGCGCCATGATGCTCGACGGTATGCTGGGGACGCCGCCCACCGCCGCCCAGCTCGCCGGCAGCGTGCTGGTGCTGGGCAGCGTGGCGTTGGCCATGGTGCCCCGGCGACGGGTGGCCGCCACGTGAAAATAGCGGACGCGCAGGCGCCGCATAAGGGGTGCGCGCGTGGCGGGGCGGTCAGTACTTGCGCCGCTGCTGCGGGCCGGCCGCGCCGCGCCCTTCGAGGTGGCGGAAGGTGATGCGCCCCTTGCTCAGATCGTAAGGCGAGAGCTCCAGGGAAACCTTGTCGCCGGCAAGGATGCGGATATGGTGCTTACGCATCTTGCCAGCGCTGTAGGCCACCAGGTTGTGGCCATTGTCGAGGGTTACGCGGTAGCGCGAATCGGGCAGCACTTCGACCACCACGCCGTTCATTTCAAGCAGTTCTTCCTTGGCCATGGCCGCATCTCCTGAGAAAAATCGGAAAGAAAAAGCCCGGCATTCGCCGGGCCTTTCCGGGAGGGCGGCGGGCCGGAGTCCGGATCGCTGCCCTGGGCGATGACGTGGCCGCAGCCACGCTGGCGCCTCAGTCGGCCGCGCGGATGTTGGACGCCTGCTTGCCTTTCGGGCCGGTGGTGATGTCGAAGGCGACGCGCTGTCCTTCGGTCAGGGTCTTGAACCCCTGGCCCTGGATGGCGGAAAAATGGACAAACAAATCTTCGCCGCCGCCCTCGGGAGCGATGAAGCCGAAGCCCTTGGAATCGTTAAACCACTTCACAGTGCCTGTAGTCATGTCTTGTATCCTAAAAAAACAAAAAGCGGGGAGTGCCCCCAGGTGGGACGATGGTCAAGACGGCAGGGTGATGAAGGGAAATCGCCTGCGGAACGCAGGGGGGAACCGGACAACAACAGCATTACTTGAGAATCGCTGGACGCAGTATGCGCTGCGTCGCACGCAATTGCAAACAAATAATTTCTACCCTCCCTCAGCGGTTGCTGATGTAGGCGTAGCCCTGCATCTGCTTCTTGGCGAGCTGCAGAATGCCGGCCGGGACGACCTTCATGTAGGAATAGAGATCGCCCGAGTGTATGTGCAGGCTATACAGCGAGGCATGGCATACGCGGAAGTCCACGCCCTGCGCGCGCAAGGCCTGGAACTGGGCGTCATAGCCGCTGTATTCCTGCTTCCAGGCGTCGGCCGCCAGCACCGCGGTGCCGTACAGGACGAACTGGATTTTGTAGCGATAGCCCTTGCTCTTGAGATAGCGCACCGTCGCCGCCGCGTTGATGAGCGATTCCTTGAGCTGGTTGCCGGGGTCGGCCACGCCGAACACGATCCTGACCGGCTGATGCTTCTTGAAGAAGCCGCCGAAGTTCATGTCCGGCGTGATGGGCACCGATTCGATGCCGGGAAAGTCCGGCAGCTCGGCGGCGCGCGCCGCACCGGCTGCCGCCAGGGCAACGCTGAGGATGATGAAGGTGAGGAATTGCTTCACGAAATACTCCCTTAAGATGAGGTCAGTGGCCCAGCCACTCAAGCAGCAGCACCGCGCCGCCGGCCACGGCGAAGCAGATGAGACAGGCCAGGAAAATTTTCAGCGCCTTGGGCATGGTTTAGAGGCTGTTTAGCCCAGGTAATCGCGCTTGCCCAACTCCACGCCGTTGTGGCGCAGAATGTCGTAGGCCGTGGTGATGTGGAAATACAGGTTGGGCAGGACGCGGTTTAGCAAGAACGCCTGGCCGCGATAGGTCACCACCGTGTCGCCGCGCGTGAGCGTGATTTCGCGTTCCTCGGTACCGTCGATTTGGTCCGGCCTGAAAGTATTCACGTAGGCGAGGGTCTTCTTCACGCGCTCGATGAGTTGCGGGAAGGTCGTCTCGTTGTCCTCAAATACGGGCGGCTCTACCCCGGCCAGGCGCGCCGTCCCGTTCTTCGCCGCGTCGGTGGCAATCTGCACCTGCTTGGCGAAAGCGAACATGTCCGGATAGAGGCGGAAATTGATGAGCGCGGCGGGATCGATCTTCTTCGCCTCGCAATGCGCGGCGGCCTTCTCCAGAATGGCGGCGAGATTGTTCAGCATGCGGGTGAAGACCGGCACCGAGGCCTGGTACATGGAAAGGGTCATGGCGTGCTCCAAAGCGACTTGGAAACAGGAAGCCGATGATAGCGGAATCCGCGGAGCGCGGCCTGACACAGGTGTGCTACAGGGAGCGCCTTACTCAGAAATCGGCAAGTTGGGCGACAACACACCCAGATTTCATGCGGGTTTCAAGGCGATATTTGTCGTCATACTTGGCGACTCCTGAGTAAGACAAGCTTTTTGTCAGAGAGGTCTTGTGCCCTTGCAGGCCGGGTAGCGGACGCAGCCCCGGAACTCGCCGGCACCGCCACGGGACCACTCATCGGATAATCGCTCCGCGTGGTACAGCACCAACCGGATCGCTTCCTCCTGCATGTCTGGCGGGTATTTGTAGTGGCGCAAGGTAATGCGCACTAGGTTGCGCAGCCGTGCGCGCACGCTCTGCCGCCTTGCACACCAGTTGCAGCGCCGCCTCCAACTCGCGGGCATTGCGCTCGAAGCGCTGCTGGTTGAGGGTGTAGCCGCGCGTCAGGTGCTCGCGCAGCACCTTGGTCGCCCACTGGCGGAACAGCACAGCGCGTTTGGATCTAACACGGTAGCCTACCGAAATGATGGCATCGAGGTTGTAGTGCTTCACGCTGCGACTTACCTGTCGCTTGCCTTCCTGACGAACTACCGAGGAATCCTCGGTAGTTGCCGCCTCGCTTAACTCACCGTCCGCAAAAATGTTTTTCAGATGCAAACTGACGTTGTCCGTCGAAGTCTCAAACAAATCGGCCATCTGCTTTTGGGTTAAACACACCGTATCGTGCTTGGCATCCAAGCGCACTTCGACCGCCTGGCCCGCCTCTTGAAAAATCACCAGTTCACCGCTGTCATCGTCCATCGCGCTGCCCCCCCTCATTCCCAAAACCTGCAACGAGCGTTGAACCGTGTCCATTTTGGAAAGAATCGCCGCCCAGCCGCGCTTAACGCCGGCCCTTTCCTTCACGCAGCGCATGAAGCAGCCTATCCTCTCGCAGCATTGCAAGAATGCGGGCAGCCGTCGGCTTGGGTATCTCGGATTTTTCAGTGAAGTCGGGCGCTTTGAATATCGGACTCTGAAACAGAAAATCCACCGCCCGGATGGCATGCTG
>JAJZSR010000128.1 GCA_021849595.1 Pseudomonadota bacterium
TCATGCGCCCCCATGTTAGGAAGGAGTTGGACCTTGAGTCTCAATCTTGACGAGAAAAAGGCCGTCGTCGCCGAAATCAGCGCCCAGGTGGTGGGCGCCCAGGCGATGGTAGTGGCTGAGTATCGCGGCGTCACCGTGGCGGACATGACGCAATTGCGGGCGAAGGCCCGCCAGAGCGGCGTGTATCTGCGGGTGTTGAAAAACACCCTGGCGCGCAAGGCGGTTCAGGAAACGCCTTTTGCCGGTTTGGCCGACCAGATGGTCGGCCCTCTGGCATATGGCATTTCCCGGGATCCCGTTGCCGCGGCCAAGGTGATGCAGGAGTTCGCCAAAGCCAACGACAAATTCGTCATCAAGGCCGGTGCCATGCCCAATAAGGTGCTTTCCACCCAGGAAGTCACCGCGTTGGCCTCCATGCCCAGCCGCGAACAACTGCTGGCGAAGCTTTTGGGCACCATGCAGGCGCCCATCGCCCAGTTCGTGCGTACCCTCAACGAGGTGCCGACGAAGTTTGTCCGTGGTCTGGCGGCCGTGCGCGACCAGAAACAAGCGGCCTGATTGTTTTGTCTGAGTTTTAATCGATTATTTGACAGGAGTTTTGAACATGGCTACCAAAGCTGAAATCCTTGACGCCATTGCCGGCATGACGGTTCTGGAACTATCCGAACTCATCAAGGAAATGGAAGAAAAATTCGGCGTCAGCGCCGCCGCGACTGCGGTGGCGGTGGCTGCTCCCGCCGCGGGCGGCGCCGCTCCGGCCGCCGAGGAGAAAACCGAGTTCACCGTGGTGCTGGCTGCCGCGGGGGAAAAGAAGGTCGAGGTGATCAAGGTTGTGCGCGCGGCCACCGGCCTGGGCTTGAAAGAAGCCAAGGACTTGGTGGACGGCGCTCCCAAGCCGGTGAAGGAGGGCGTGAGCAAGGCCGACGCCGAGGCGCTCAAGAAGCAGTTGGAAGAAGCGGGCGCCAAGGTCGAACTGAAATAAGCGCCCTGGCTTTGCTCCGTGGGACGCGTCCCGCGGAGGGTAAACCTAAAAACCCCACCCGGAGTCCCGGACTGCCGGGCATTAGGCATTTCCGGCGCGGGTTTTTAGGTGTGCTGACCTACGCGTTTGTCTACCCGGACATTTTGTCGGTTCGTTCGCAAGATTGTTTCAGCAAGGCAGTCCCGCCGTTGCTTCATCCCTGAACCTCAAGGAGATTCCATGGGCTATACCTTCACCGAAAAGAAGCGCATCCGCAAGAGCTTCGCCAAACGCTCGAATGTGCTGCCCGTACCCTTCCTGCTGGCTACCCAGCTCGATTCCTATCGCGCATTCCTGCAGGAGGAGAGGGTTCCCGGTGAACGATTGAACGAGGGCCTGCAGGCCGCGTTTACGTCCATTTTTCCCATCGTCAGCCATTCCGGCAATGCGCGCCTCGAGTTCGTCAGCTACACCTTGGGCGAGCCCGTCTTCGACATCCGCGAATGCCAGCAGCGTGGGCTGACCTATTGCGCCCCGGTGCGCGCCAAGGTGCGCCTGGTCATCATGGACCGCGAGGCGGCCAAACCCACGGTGAAGGAAGTCAAGGAGCAGGAGGTCTACATGGGGGAGTTGCCGCTCATGACGCCGAGCGGCTCCTTCGTAATCAACGGCACCGAGCGGGTCATCGTCTCCCAGTTGCATCGTTCCCCAGGGGTATTCTTTGAGCATGACCGGGGCAAGACGCATTCTTCCGGCAAGCTGCTGTTCTCCGCCCGCATCATTCCCTACCGCGGCTCCTGGCTGGATTTCGAGTTCGACCCCAAAGACTATCTGTATTTCCGCGTCGACCGCCGCCGCAAGATGCCGGCCACGATACTGCTCAAGGCCCTCGGCTATGGGCCGGAAGCGATCCTGGATTTGTTCTTCAAGAAGGACACCTTTCACGTCAACAGCCAGGGCATACAGTTTGAGTTGGTGCCGGACCGCTTGCGCGGCGAGGTGGCGCGCTTCGACATCTGCGGCAAGGATGGCAAGGTGATCGTCGCCAAGGACAAGCGGGTGACAGCCAAGCACATCCGCGAACTGGACGCCGCCGGGGTCAAGATGTGGGCCGTGCCGGTGGAGTTCGTTGCCGGCCGGATCCTGGCGCATGACGTGATCGACAAGGCCAGCGGCGAGCTGCTCGCGCGCGCCAACGACGAGTTGACCGAGCCTTTGCTGGAGAAGATCGCAGGCGCCGGCGTGGAGCGTTTCCAGACGCTGTACATCAACGACCTTGACCAGGGGCCCTACATTTCCCAGACCCTGCGTATCGACGAGACGACCGACCAGCAGGCGGCGCGCGTCGCCATCTACCGCATGATGCGGCCGGGCGAACCGCCGACCGAGGATGCGGTGGAGGCGCTGTTCAACCGCCTGTTCTTCAGCGAGGAAACCTACGATCTCTCCAAGGTCGGGCGCATGAAATTCAACCGCCGCATCGGTCGTGATGCCCTGGTGGGGTCGAGTGTGCTGTCCAATGACGACATCGTCGAGGTCATGCGCCTGCTGGTGGGCCTGCGCAACGGCCAGGGCGAGGTGGACGACATCGACCACCTGGGCAACCGGCGCGTGCGTTCCGTGGGTGAACTGGCCGAGAACCAGTTCCGCGCCGGCCTGGCGAGGGTCGAGCGTGCGGTCAAGGAGCGCCTGTCCCAGGCCGAGTCCGAGAACCTGATGCCGCACGACCTCATCAATGCCAAGCCCGTATCGGCCTCCATCAAGGAATTTTTCGGCTCGAGCCAACTGTCCCAGTTCATGGACCAGACCAACCCGCTGTCCGAGATCACGCACAAACGCCGGGTGTCGGCCCTGGGCCCCGGCGGCCTGACGCGCGAGCGCGCGGGCTTCGAGGTGCGCGACGTGCACGCCACCCATTACGGGCGGGTGTGCCCGATCGAGACGCCGGAAGGACCGAACATCGGCTTGATCAATTCGCTGGCGCTGTTCGCACGCACCAACGAATACGGCTTCATCGAGACACCCTACCGCAAGGTGGTGGACCACAAGGTGACCGATCAGATCGATTACCTCTCGGCCATCGAGGAAAGCCAATACGTCATCGCGCAGGCCAACGCGCCGCTCGATAAGCACGGCCACTTCGTCGACGAGCTGGTGTCCTGCCGGCATAAGAATGAATTCACCCTGTCCACCCCGGACAAGGTGGAGTACATGGACGTGGCGCCGGCGCAGGTCGTGTCGGTGGCGGCTTCGCTCATACCCTTCCTGGAGCATGACGACGCCAACCGCGCACTCATGGGCTCCAACATGCAGCGCCAGGGGGTGCCCTGCTTGCGTCCGGAAAAGCCGCTGGTCGGCACCGGCGTCGAGCGCACCGCCGCAGTGGATTCCGGCACGGTGGTGACGGCCCTGCGCGGCGGGGCAGTCGATTACGTGGATGCACGGCGTATCGTGGTGCGCGTCAACGACGACGAGGCGCGTGCCGGCGAGGTGGGGGTGGATATCTACAACCTCAACAAATACACGCGTTCCAACCAGAACACCAACATCAACCAGCGTCCCATCGTCAAGGTAGGCGACCGCGTGGCGCGCGGCGACGTGGTCGCCGACGGCGCCTCCACGGACCTGGGCGAACTGGCCCTGGGGCAGAACATGCTGGTGGCCTTCATGCCCTGGAACGGCTACAACTTCGAGGACTCCATTCTCATCTCCGAGAAAGTGGTGGCGGAAGATCGCTTCACCTCCATCCACATCGAGGAGCTGTCCGTGGTCGCGCGCGACACCAAGCTCGGCCCCGAGGAAATCACGCGCGACATTTCCAACCTGGCCGAACGCCAACTGGCACGCCTGGACGAGTCGGGCATCATTTCCATCGGTGCCGAAGTCGAGGCAGGCGACGTCCTGGTCGGCAAGGTGACGCCCAAGGGCGAAACCCAACTTACGCCGGAAGAAAAGCTCCTGCGCGCCATCTTCGGCGAAAAGGCTTCCGACGTGAAAGACACCAGCCTCAAGGTGCCGTCGGGCATGAGCGGCACGGTGATCGATGTGCAGGTGTTCACGCGGGAAGGCATAGAGCGCGACAAACGCGCGCAGAGCATCATCGACGGGCAACTGGCCGACTATAAAAAGGATCTGGCCGACCGCATGCGCATCGTCGAGAACGATGCCTTCAGCCGCCTGGCGCGCCTGCTGATCGGCAAGACCGCCAACGGCGGCCCGAAAAAGCTCGCCAAGGGCAGCAAGGTGGCGCAGGACTACCTCGACAGCTTGGCCTCGCCGCATGACTGGTTCGACATCCGCATGGCCGATGAAGAAGTGGCCGCGCAGATGGAGGCGATCAAGGACTCGCTCGCCGCCAAGCGCGTCGAGTTCGACGCCATGTTCGAAGAGAAGAAGAAGAAGCTCACCCAGGGCGATGAACTGCCGCCCGGCGTGCAGAAGATGGTGAAGGTCTATCTCGCGGTCAAGCGCCGGCTCCAGCCCGGCGATAAGATGGCGGGCCGCCACGGCAACAAGGGCGTGGTGTCCAAAATCGTACCCGTGGAAGACATGCCCTACATGGAGGACGGCACGCCGGCCGACATCGTCCTCAACCCGCTGGGCGTGCCCTCGCGCATGAACGTCGGGCAGATTCTGGAAACCCATCTGGGTTGGGCGGCCAAGGGCCTGGGGCTCAAGATCGGGCGCATGCTGCAGGCGCAGCAGAAGGCCAAGGAAATACGCTCCTTCCTGCAAGAGGTCTACAACGGCACCGGGCAGAAAGAGCAACTGGACAGCCTCAACGACACGGAAATCCTCGAATTGGCCGCGAACCTCAAGCGCGGCGTGCCTTTCGCCACACCGGTGTTCGACGGCGCGAAAGAAGAGGAAATCCGCCACATGCTCAAGCTTGCGGACATGCCCGAAGGCGGCCAGGTCACTTTATTCGACGGCCGTACCGGCGAACCCTTCGAGCGCCAGGTCACGGTGGGCTATATGCATGTGCTGAAGCTGCACCACCTGGTGGACGACAAGATGCACGCCCGTTCCACCGGCCCCTACAGCCTGGTGACCCAGCAGCCGTTGGGCGGCAAGGCGCAGTTCGGCGGCCAGCGCTTCGGCGAGATGGAAGTCTGGGCACTGGAGGCCTATGGCGCCTCCTATACCCTGCAGGAAATGCTGACGGTGAAATCCGACGACGTGAACGGACGCACCAAGGTGTACGAGAACATCGTCAAGGGCGACCACAAGATCGACGCCGGCATGCCCGAATCCTTCAACGTGTTGGTGAAGGAAATTCGCTCGCTCGGCATCGACATCGACCTGGAACGCTATTGAATCAGCCCGACGGCGGGTTCGTCCCGCCTGACGCTTCACGGAGAAGCCCATGAAAGCACTGCTCGATCTATTTAAACAGGCGACCTATGAAGAGGAGTTCGATGCCATCAAGATAGGCATCGCCTCGCCGGAAAAAATTCGCGCCTGGTCCTACGGCGAAGTGAAGAAGCCGGAGACCATCAACTACCGCACCTTCAAGCCGGAACGTGACGGCCTGTTCTGCGCCAAGATTTTCGGTCCTATCAAGGATTACGAGTGCTTGTGCGGGAAATACAAGCGCCTCAAGCATCGCGGCGTGATCTGCGAGAAATGCGGCGTTGAAGTCACCCTGTCCAAGGTGCGGCGCGAGCGCATGGGGCACATAGAACTGGCCTCGCCTGTAGCGCACATCTGGTTCCTGAAGTCCCTGCCGTCGCGTTTGGGCATGGTGCTCGACATGACCCTCAAGGACATCGAACGGGTGCTGTACTTCGAGGCCTATGTGGTCATCGAGTCGCACGTGGAGGATCCCAAACTCAAGCGCGGCCTGATCCTGACCGAGGACGATTACCTCAACAAGCTCGAGGAATACGGTGACGAATTCAGCGCCCTCATGGGTGCCGAGGGCGTACGCGAGCTGCTGCGCTCCATCGACCTGCCCAACGAGGTCGAGAAACTGCGCGCCGAGCTGTCCCGGACGGGCTCCGAAACCAAGCTGAAAAAGATTTCCAAACGGCTCAAGGTGTTGGAGGCTTTCCAGCGTTCCGGCATCAAGCCGGACTGGATGGTGCTGGAGGTGCTGCCGGTGCTGCCCCCGGAACTGCGCCCCCTGGTGCCGCTGGACGGCGGCCGTTTCGCTACCTCCGATCTCAACGATCTGTATCGCCGGGTGATCAACCGCAACAACCGGCTCAAGCGGCTGCTCGAATTGAAGGCGCCGGAAATCATCGTGCGCAACGAGAAGCGCATGCTGCAGGAGGCTGTGGATTCGTTGCTCGACAACGGCCGCCGCGGCAAGGCCATGACCGGCGCCAACAAGCGCCCGTTGAAGTCGCTGGCCGACATGATCAAAGGCAAGAGCGGCCGCTTCCGCCAGAATCTTCTGGGCAAGCGCGTGGACTACTCCGGTCGCTCGGTGATCGTGGTGGGCCCGCAACTCAAGCTGCATCAATGCGGCCTGCCCAAAAAGATGGCCCTGGAGCTGTTCAAGCCCTTCATCTTCCACAAGCTGGAAGTGATGGGGCTGGCCACCACCATCAAGGCCGCCAAGAAGATGGTGGAGGACGAGGAAGCCATTGTTTGGGACATCCTGGAAGACGTGATTCGTCAGCATCCGGTGATGCTCAACCGCGCGCCCACTTTGCACCGCCTCGGCATCCAGGCCTTCGAGCCGGTATTGATCGAAGGCAAAGCCATCCAGCTGCACCCTCTGGTCTGCGCCGCCTTCAACGCCGACTTCGACGGCGACCAGATGGCCGTGCACGTGCCCCTCTCCCTTGAGGCGCAGATGGAGGCGCGCACCCTGATGCTGGCCTCCAACAACGTGCTGTCGCCCGCCAACGGCGAGCCCATCATCGTTCCGTCCCAGGATATCGTGCTGGGCCTGTATTACATGACGCGCGAAAAAATCAATGCCCGGGGCGAAGGCATGTTCCTGGCCAACGTGGCGGAGGCGCGGCGCGCCTATGAAACCGGGGCGGCGGAGCTGCATGCGCGGGTCACGATCCGCATCAAGGAAGCCAATATCAAGGACGGCGAGCGGGTGGAAACGGTGAAGCGCGTGCAGACCACGCTGGGGCGCGCGCTGTTGTCCGAAATCCTGCCTCCCGGCCTGCCTTTCTCCTTCGTCGACAAGGCGCTCAAGAAGAAGGAAATCTCTCGCCTCATCAACGCCAGCTTCCGCCGCTGCGGTCTGCGCGAAACCGTGATCTTTGCGGACAAGCTGATGTACACGGGATTTTCATACGCCACACGCGCCGGCATGTCCATCGCCATCCGCGACATGCTCATCCCGGCCGAGAAGGAGC
>JAJZSR010000129.1 GCA_021849595.1 Pseudomonadota bacterium
CCCTGCAGCGCAAGTATGTCGGCGCGCTCGATCAGCGCTACCAGGCCGGACTGATCTCCTCCGCCACGCTCAATGCGGCAATCCTCACGCAGAACCAAGCCGAGCTTCAACTCGCCGCGGCGCGCCGTGACTCCGCACTCGCGCAGGCGTCCCTGGCGGCCGCGCTGGGTATGCCCGAAGCGGCGTTGCGCGGCGTCAACCTGGATTTCGCCGCGCTCGACCGCCCCACGCCCCCGGGCCATCTCGCTCCGCTGATTCATGCCGCGCTGGTGAGCAGGCCCGATGTGGTCGCGGCCTTGGACCGCTATCAGGTCGCCGAGGCCAAGCTGAGGCTCGCGATCGCGCAACAGTATCCGAACGTCGATATCGGGCCGGGCTACCACTACGACCAAGGCGACAACAAATTCATTCTCCAGCTCTCGCTGCCGCTGCCCCTCCTCAACCAGAACCAAGGGCAAATCGCGGCGGCGCGCGCTTCCCGCCGTCTGGCGAGAGCCGAGTTCTTGCAAGTGCAGACCCGGGTGCTCGGCGCAATCGGCAGCGCCACGGCCGACTGGCGCAGTAGCGAAGCCGAATACCAACACGCGCAAGCATTGCGCACGTCGGCCGCCCGCGCGCTGGCCAGCGCGCAGGCTGCCTACGCGGTCGGACAGATCGGACGTCCGCGCCTGATCGGCGCGCAAATCGCGCTGCTGCGGGCCCGACGCGGCACGCTCGCCGCATCCGTGCAGCTGCGCACCGCCCTCGGCCGCCTGGAAGCGGCGCTCTACCATCCATTCTTGGTCACGGACAGAAGCCCATGAGACGCAACGGTATCCTGTTGGCATACACCTTGGCCTTGGCCTGCATGGGCCACGCCCCCGCGGCATCTGCCGTCCTGACGCTCGACCCCAAGGCCGTGGCGGCCGCACAGATTCGCACCACGCGCGTAGAGGCTGCCCCGACCGCACCGCCGATCGCGGCTTACGGCTGGGTGCTTGATCCCGCGCCGCTCGCGGGTCTGGCAGGCCAGCTTGCCAGCGCCGGCAGCGAAGTCGCCGCCGCGCGCGCCCGGCTTGCCTTGGCCAAGAGCGCGGCCAGGCGTGCGGAGGCTCTCTACCGGGCAGATCATAATGTTTCCATGGCGACGCTGCAGAACGCGCAGGCTGCGCTTGACGTCGCCGCCGCCAGGCTGCGTGGCGCCGCGACGCAACTCGCGATGCTGCGTGCCCAGGCGCGAGCGACGTGGGGAGCGCGGTTGGCGCATGCCCTCGACGCGGGCATCTCCCCCCTGCCGCAGCTCTCCAGCGGGGCGACCCTGCTGGTGCGGGTGAGCCTGCCGCTCGGCCAGACATCTCAGCATCCCGCCCAGGCCGAGGCCACGACGCCGGACGGTGCCAGGATGGCGCTGGAATTTTTCAGCCCGGCGCCCCAGGCTGCGCGGGGAACCGCCGGACAGAGTTTTTTCTATCTCGCCCAAGGCGCCGCCGAACTGCCCACCGAAACGCCTCTGACGGTCGACCTGCCCGCCGCGCCGAATCGGCTGGGAGTCGTCATCCCGGCCTCGGCCGTGGTGTGGCAGGACGGCGAGGCACTCGTTTATCGGGATCTGGGTCACGGCGTATTCGCCCCTTTCCCCCTCCCGGCCCTGGTGCGGACGGCAGGCGGCTATTTCGTGCCGCAACAGGGCGCGCTGGTGCCCGGTGCCAGGATCGTGAGCCAGGGGGCGGCGCTGCTGCTTTCCGCCTCCCAGGCGGCCAAGGCGGGCCGCGCCGCCGCGGGCGACCGGGACTAAGCAGCCGCCATGCGCTTGATCGTCCGCTTCTGCCTGCGCTTCCGCCTCCTCGTCCTCTTCGCGGCGCTGGCGCTGCTGCTGGCCGGCGCCGTGGGTCTTACTAGTGCGCGCTACGACGTCTTCCCGGAATTCGGCCAGCCCACGGTGACAGTGGTGACGAACGCCGCCGGACTCGCGCCGCGCCAAATCGAAGCCCTGGTGACCACGCCGGTCGAGGACGCCGTCAACGGCATCCCCGGGCTGTCCGCCTTGCGTTCGCAGTCCGCGGAAGGCCTCTCGGTGGTCGATGCCGTGTTCCGCGGCAGGACAGATATCTATCTCGATCGCCAGGTCGTCGCCGAGCGCTTGGCGCCGCTCGCCACGTCGCTGCCGCCGGGCGCCACCCCGGTGATCGCGCCCCTGCAGTCGTCCACCGGGGTGGTGATGAGCGTGGGGCTGCGGGCGCCAAAACTCACGCCGATGCAGTTGACAGAACTGGCGCGCTGGACCATACGCCCGGCGTTGCTGGCGGTTCCGGGCGTGTCCAAGGTGGTCATCTTCGGTGCCCGCCCGGAGCAGTTGCAGGTGCAATACAATCCCGACAAGCTCGTTGCCCTGCATGCCGGGCTCACCCAGCTCGTATCCGCAACGGCAGCGGCCAGCGCAGTGAGAGGGGCCGGCGTCGTCGACACGCCCAACCAGGAGATCTTTCTACTGAGCCACGGACAGGCAACCGATCCCGCCACCCTGGCGGGCAGTCTCTTTGTGCGGCGCGACCACCAAAGCGTCACCCTGGGGGAGGTTGCCCGCGTGGTGAAGGGCTCTCCACCGCCCATCGGCGGCGCCATGGTGGGCGACAAGCCCGGCATCCTGCTGGTCATCGGCGCCCAGTACGGCGCCAATACCCTGCGCGTGACGCACGGGGTCGATCAGGCCCTGGCGGCGTTGGGTCCGGTGTTCCGGCGCGACGGCATACATGTGGATGCCCAGGCGCTGAGGCCGGCGTCGTTCATCGACACGGCGCTGCATGATGTACGCAATTCGCTCCTCATCGGCGCGCTCTTGATCCTTGTGGTGCTCTACCTGGCACTGCGCAACTGGCGCACCGCGATAATTTCTTTCGCCGCCATTCCATTGTCGCTGCTCACGGCCGCACTGGTCCTGAACCGCTTCGGGTACAGCCTCAACACCCTGTCCCTCGGCGGGCTGGCGATCGCGCTGGGCGAAGTCGTCGACGATGCCGTCGTGGGGGTGGAAAACATCCATCGCCGGCTGCGCGAGAACCGCCTGCGCACGCAACCGCTCGCGGCTTTCGAAGTGATCCTGCAGGCCACGCTGGAAGTGCGCCGGGCAGTCATTTTTGCCACGTTCGCCGTGGTCATCGCCTTCCTCCCGGTGCTGCATCTCTCGGGCGTGGCGGGGCGGCTGTTCACCCCCCTGGCGGTGGCGTACATCTCGGCCATACTCGCCTCCCTGGCAGTGGCGCTCACACTCACTCCCGCCTTGGTCATGCTGCTGTTCGGGCGCAACCCCCCGCCGCCCGCCGATCCGCCGTTGATCGCGCGCGCCAAGCGTGGCTATGGACGCTTGCTTGATGGAGTAGAACGCAGGCCCCGGCCCGTCATGGCACTAACCGCGATCCTGATAGTCGCCGCTCTGGCTAGCGTTCCCCTGCTGCGCACGCGCTTCCTGCCCAGGTTCAACGAGAACGACCTGATCGTCCATTTCATGACCGCGCCGGGCACGTCGCTCGATACCATGCTGGGCATAGGCCAGCGTGCCCTGGCGATCATCAAGGGCATGCCGGAGGTGGCGCATGTCGTGATGCACGTCGGCCGGGCGCACCTCTCCAACGGCAATGCCGGCACCAACAAGGCCGAGATCGACATCGGCCTGACAGCGCGCGGCAGCGCCGACAGCAAGCTGACCGAACAACGCATCCTCACCGCCGTGCAAGGCGCACCGGGCGTGCGCTGGTGGGCCAACACTTTCCTGACCGAGCGCATCAACGAGACCCTGTCGGGGGTGACGGCGCCGGTGGTGGTGACTATTTATGGCCAACACCTGAAGGCGCTGAACGGCGATGCCGAACGCGTGGCAGACGCCTTGCGCCGCATCCACGGCGCCGCGGGCGTGCGAATCCAGGCGCCGCCGGGTACGCCCGAGCTTTCGATCAGGCTGGACCGCGCGGCGCTTGCGCGCTTCGGTTTCAGCCCTTCCGAGGTCCTCCAGACCATCCAGACCTCGTACGCCGGGCAGAGCGTGGGAAGGGTCTATACGGCGGCGCGCTCCTACCCCATCGTCGTGGCGCTGCCGCCCGCGCTGCGCGCAGACCCAACCAGCCTCCAAGCCATCCCGCTCGCCAATCGCGACGGCACGGTCGTGCGCCTGGGCAGCTTGGCGCGGATACAGGAGCGAGCGGGCCAGTCCGTGATCCTTCACGACCATGCCCAGCGGGTGCAGATCGTCACGGCCAACGTCAACGGCAGCGCAGCGCGCTTCGTGGTCCAGGCGCGCGCGCCGCTCACCGCCCTGCACCTGGCGCCCGGCGACTACTTGCGCATCGGCGGCACTGCCGTCGCCTCGGGGCAGGCGCGGCTGCAATTGTTGACGCAGGCAGGACTCGCACTCATCGCCATCCTTGGGCTGCTAGCCGTCGCCCTGCGCGACGCCCGCGCGGTAACGCTCCTGATGCTCAACGCCCCCTTTGCCCTCGTCGGTGGCGTCGCGGCGATCTGGGTCACCGGCCTATCCGTCTCGCTCGGGGCGGCAGTGGGATTCGTCACCGTGTTCGGCATAACCCTGCGCAATGCCCTGATGCTGCTGTCGCACTACCGCACTCTGGTACTAGAGGAAGGGCTCGCCTGGTCGCAACAGACGGCCCGCTTGGGCGCCATGAACCGCCTCGCGCCGATACTGATGACCGCTTCGGTCACCGCCCTCGGGCTGATGCCCCTGGCGCTTGGAGCCCATCTGCCTGGGCAGGAAATCGAGGGCCCGATGGCCATCGTGATCCTGGGCGGCCTGTGCAGTTCGACCGCGCTGAGCCTCCTCATCCTGCCGACATTGGCGGCTCGATTTCTCCGCTTCGCGCCAGAAGCGGGAAATTCCTGACCCGGTAGATAGGCGAGACTGGTCAGTCGCGAGTAAGCCGCTTCGGTACCAGTTCACCGCAGCCTGTAGACTGCATGGCAAGCAACGCAGGTTTGGGTCACCTGCGACAGCGCCCGCAGCGGCGGTCGAACATCGCCGGTGGCCGCCGCATTCTGCGCCGCGACGGCGAATTCCGCCGCTCTCTGATGCATCAGCGCACCCAGCTTCATCATGCCCTGCGGCATGTACTTCGCGTCCTCGGCCATCTGGTTCCCGTGCATCGAGGACATGCCCAGGTTCATCGTCGCTATGTGGGCAGCCTCCTCGAAGTGTCCGTCAGCCAACGCCTGCTGAATTTCTCCCAGCCCCTGCAGGTGCATGCGCATGGTGGCCAAGGTGTGGCGTTTCACGAGCGGAGGGAATACGACCTCCTGGCGTGAGTCGTGTCTGATGTCGTGAGACATGGGGTGCGTAGTGGCCGGTTGGGCGTGGGTACGTGCAGCGATCAACACACTGCCACAGAACACCAGGGCGATGCGGAGTGAGGGATTCATAGACGGCTCCGGCATGGATGGGAAGCGTAACGCACAGATTTGGCCATTATTGCCGAATCAATCAACGGGTGCAGCTGGTTGACCACAAATGTCGCACTTGACTCGGCTTTAACGGCCCGATATTCTAAGTATCCTTAGATTGATAGCAATATGGTCGCCATGAAGAAACCCGGTCGCGAAATCAAAAATCTACTGTATGAACAGGTGGCCCGCATCGGCAAGGCGGTGTGCAGCCCGAAGCGCTTGGAGCTCATCGAGATTCTTTGCCAGGGGGAGAAGAACGTCGACGAACTGGCCAGCGCCGCTGAAATCAGCGTCAAGCTGGCGAGCGCCCATCTCAAAGAGTTGAAGGCTGCGCGCCTGGTGGAAGGTCGACGAGAAGGCAAGAACATCTTTTATCGCTTGGTGGATACCCAGGTGGCTGATCTGTGGGTAATGCTGCGCACCCTCGCCGAAGAACGCTTGCTGGAATTGCAAGCAGCGATGCGCGATTTGGTGACTCGCCCAGGCGAGCTTGCCCCCATAGATGGTAAGCAACTGCTGGCGCAGGCCAAGCGCGGCGAGGTGCTGGTACTCGATGTGCGGCCCGCGGACGAATACGAGACGGCGCACCTGCCTTACGCACGCTCCATTCCCTTGTCTGAACTCAAGAACCGTCTTGCAGAAATTCCCGCCGGCAAGCCTGTGGTGGCCTACTGCCGCGGCCCGTTCTGCCTCATGGCGAAGGAGGCGGTCGACTTACTGACCCGGCGTGGGCGTCAGGCGGTACGCATGGAAGTGGGTGTGGCGGAATGGCGTTCCCAGGGCCTGCCTTTGACCTCCGGCGAATGACGCTGCTCGGTTGCCCGCCGCACTGCCCGCTGGGTTGAAGCCCTACAAAGCACACAGACAAGGAGACGCGCATGTTTTTCCGTCAATTACTGGCCAAGGATGCCACGCTTTCTTACTTTTTCGGCTGTGGCTCATGCCATGTCGGCGTTGCCGTGGACCCGGTGCTGGGCGACGAGGACTGGTTCGTCAATGAAGCTGCGAAACAGGACGTGAAGATCACCCACGTCATCGACACCCATGTGCATGCCGACCATTATTCCGGCGGCCGCGCACTCGCCGAGAAAACCGGCGCGGCGTATTGCCTGCATGAGTCCAACGCCGGTCGCGTGAAATACCCGTTCGAGCCCCTAAAGGACGGCCAGCGCATCGATGTGGGTAACGTCTACATCGACGTGCTGCACACCCCCGGCCACACGCCGGACTCCATCAGTCTGCTGGTCACCGACAAGCGCCGCGCCGAAGCCCCCTGGTTTGTGCTCACCGGCGACACGCTGTTCGTCGGCAGCGCCGGGCGTCCCGACCTGGCGGGCCAGGAAGCCGAGATGGCGGGGCAGATCTACGACACGCTGCACGGGCGCCTGATGGCCCTGCCGCCCGAAGTCGAGCTCTATCCCGGACACACCTCCGGCAGCGCCTGCGGGGCGGGCATCTCAGGCAAGCCGGCTTCCACCATCGGCTTCGAGAAGCGCTGGAATCCCATGCTGGCGATGAGCCGGGATGCCTTCATCACAGCACTGACGCGTGACATTCCGCCCCGCCCCGCGGAGATGGACCGCATGGTGGCCTATAACCTGGGGCGTTGAGCGTCCCGTCACAGTCTTGCCAGACGACGGCCCAGCGGGCCGCCGCCGAGGAAACACAACGATGAAACACAGTGTCGCGGCGCATGCCGAGATGGCCTACGTGCAGGGCATCCGCGCCAATCTCGGGCAGTTCGTCCAGCAGATGATCCAGGTGTTCTTCGTCGGCCTGGTGATCGGCATGGAGCGCAACGTGCTGCCGGTGGTGGCAAGCGAGGATTTTGGCGTGCCCAAGACCTCGTTCCTCTATC
>JAJZSR010000130.1 GCA_021849595.1 Pseudomonadota bacterium
CGATGGCCGATGATGTGGGAAAGCGTATTTTCTTCACGCCCATGTCCTGCTGCAGGAAGGCAATGACCTTCTTCACCGCATCGGAATTGGCTTCCCACTCGACGCCGGCATAGATGTCCTCGGTATTTTCGCGGAAGATCACCATGTCCACCTTTTCCGGCGCCTTCACCGGGCTGGGCACGCCCTGGAAATAGCGTACCGGGCGCAGGCAGACGTAGAGGTCCAGCATCTGCCGCAGGGCCACGTTGAGCGAGCGGATGCCGCCCGAAGTCGGAGTCGTGAGCGGCCCCTTGATGGAGATGACGTAGTCCTTGACCGCCTGCACGGTTTCGTCCGGCAGCCACTGCTCACCGCCATAGACCTTGACCGCTTTCTCGCCGGCATAGACCTCCATCCAGGCGATGGCCCGCTTGCCGCCATAGGCCTTGGCTACCGCGGCATCCACCACGGCGCGCATGACCGGCGTGATGTCCACCCCCGTACCGTCGCCCTCGATGTAGGGAATGACGGGCATGTCGGGCACGTTGAGGGTGTTGTCCGCATTGACGGTAATCCTTTCGCCCTGGGCGGGGACTTTGATGTGCTGGTAGCTCATGATGGGATGCCGAAAAAAGTTAAAATTGGATTTTGTCCCGGGCAAACGTGTCGCGCCTGATTTTGTTCAACAAGCCCTATGGGGTGCTCAGCCAGTTCACCGACGAGGGCCGTTTCAGGGGGCTTGCCTCCTACATTCCCGTGCCCGGCGTCTATGCCGCGGGCCGGCTGGACGGGGACAGCGAAGGGCTGTTGATTCTAACCGATGACGGCGCACTGCAGCACCGTCTGACGGACCCGCACCACAAGGAGGCCAAGGTCTACTGGACGCAAGTGGAAGGCAGGCCGGATGAGGCGGCCCTGACAGCTTTGCGGCGCGGGGTGGATCTGGGCGATGGGGTTACGCGCCCCGCGGAGGCGGAAGTCATGGAAGAGCCAGCCGGCCTGTGGCCCCGCAATCCTCCGATCCGCGAGCGGCGCCACATCCCCACTTCCTGGCTGCGCCTGACGCTGACGGAAGGTAGGAACCGCCAGGTGCGCCGCATGACGGCTCGCGTCGGCTTGCCGACCTTGCGCCTGATTCGCTATGCAATAGGGCCCTGGACCCTGCAGGGCCTGGCGCCCGGAGAATGGAAGGAAATCCATGTCTGAAATCTGGAGGCCGCACGTGGTCGCGGCGGCGGTGGTGGAACGGGACGGCCGATTCCTGCTGGTGGAGGAGGAAACCGACGACGGCGTGCGCCTCAACCAGCCGGCCGGCCACTGGGAGGAAAACGAAACCCTACTGCAGGCAGTGGTGCGCGAAACCTTGGAGGAAACCCGCTATCACTTCCGCCCCACGGCGCTCCTGGGAGTGTATCGCTGGGCGCATCCGCGCAAGCCGATCACCTATCTGCGTTTCGCTTTCGTCGGAGAGATCACGGGCGAACAAGCCGACGCGGTGCTGGACGAAGGTATCATCCGCCCACTCTGGCTGAGCGTGGACGAAATCCGCACCAGCCGGGAACGCCATCGCAGCCCTTTGCTGTTGCGCTGCGTCGAGGACTACCTCGCGGGACAGCGCCATTCCCTTGATCTCCTGCATCACCTCCATGGCTAAGGTCGTGGTCGGCCTTTCCGGCGGCGTCGATTCCGCCGTGGCCGCGTGGCTGCTCAAGGAGCAGGGCCATGAAGTGCTGGGCGTGTTCATGAAAAATTGGGAGGGCGACGACGACGACCCGGATTGCCCGGCGCGCCAGGATTTTCTTGATGTGCTTGCGGTCGGGGATACGCTGGGCATCGAGGTGGAACTGGTCAACTTTGCCGCCGAGTACCGCGAGCGGGTGTTCAGTTATTTCCTGCGCGAATACCAGGCGGGGCGCACGCCCAATCCCGACATCCTGTGTAATTCGGAAATTAAATTCAAAGCCTTTCTCGAAGATGCGCAAAAGCGCGGGGCCGATTACATCGCCACCGGCCATTACGCAGGACGTGGCACGGATGCGCAAGGGCGCGCCACGCTGCTGCGCGGGCTCGACGGCAACAAAGATCAGAGCTATTTTCTCTACCGCCTCAATCAAGCCCAACTCGCCCCCGTGCTGTTTCCGCTGAGTGAACTGCCCAAGCCGCGCGTGCGCGAGCTGGCGCGGGATATCGGCCTGCCCAATGCCGCCAAGAAAGACAGTACTGGCATTTGCTTCATCGGCGAGCGGCCGTTCCGCGAATTCCTTGAACGCTATCTGCCCCGCCAACCGGGGCCCATACGCACCCCCGAGGGCGTGACTGTGGGCGAGCATCAAGGGCTCATGTACTACACGCTCGGCCAGCGGCAGGGCCTGGGCATAGGCGGTGCGGGCGAACCCTGGTATGTGGCGGGCAAGGATCTCGCTCGCAATGTCCTCATTGCTGTCCAGGGGCACGATCATCCCTTGCTGTTGAGCACGGCGCTGAAGGCGCAGGACATCAGTTGGGTGGCCGGCGAAGCGCAGGATTACGGCAAGGCCTACACGGCCAAGACCAGATATCGCCAGCAGGATGCCGCATGCCGTATCCGGCCCGCGGAGCGAGGCGGGCTGGAGGTGGAGTTCGATGTTCCCCAGTGGGCCGTGACACCGGGCCAGTCGGTGGTGTTTTATGACGGACGCGTCTGCCTGGGCGGCGGCGTCATTGTCTGAGCCATGCTTCGGCTATAATGGCGCCCCGATGCTGGTGTAGCTCAGTTGGTAGAGCAACTGATTCGTAATCAGTAGGTCGTAGGTTCGACTCCTATCACCAGCACCAAAACACACGCGGCTCTCGGAAACGAGAGCCGTTTTTGTTGGCGGTCGCAAAGCCGCGCGCCGCTTCGATGCTGACGGACATCCTGTAAAGAGCGGCGTTTGCGGCAAAGAAAAGCCCGGCGCGAGGCCGGGCAAACATTGCTTGCGAGAATTACCCCAAGCTCGGAGGAGTTGGGCAACGCAATTCTAAGAGGGTAGTGTGGCAGGAAAATGACGATCAACCAGCGCCGCTTTTGAGGCGGAAAGCCACCATGGCTATCGCCAGAACGGCAAGGTGCGCCCAGGCCCATAGAGCGTAGCGCCGCGCCAGTTGGCGCGGCGAGCGGTCGGCGATGAGAAAGAGGCGGCCGTCGCGCGGGCGGCGCAGCATGGGCCAGCCTGCGGCAGGCTGCTCGGCAGCGTCGGCACGCAGCGTGGCCATGGCGGCCTGGCGGGCCGCTTCCCACTCGGCTTCGTTGAGTTCGCCATCGCCATCCTTGTCGAAGCGGCGCAGCAGCCATTCCTTGTCTTTTTTCCACTCTGCCAGCAAATCGCCCAGGGCTTCACGGTCCGCGCCGGCCTGGGTGCCTTCCACATGGACGTGCTCGCCCAGGGCATACAGGGGCTCGCCCTGCAGCAGCAGCCATTCGGTATTGCGGTAGTCGCCGTCCAGCCAGGTGCGGCGGCGCGAAGTGATCACCTCCGCGCCGTCGGGATCGACGAGGGCGGTGGTGCTGCCATCGTTCAGGGCGATGGTGTCGAAAGAGGTGCCGCTGTCCTCATGCACATAACGGTCGCCTACCCTGCGTTCGCGGTGATAGCGATACCACAGGCACGGCAGGCCGGAGAGCGGCGCGGCAAGCCCGTCGCCCGGCAGGCGCACGCCATGTCCGCTCCACTCCACCACGCCGAGCGGGCTGGAGGCGATCTTGGCGGTGGGCGTGTCGGCCACAGTGCGATAGCGCCGCAGGTTGGCAAACCAGGCCAGGGCCGCGACCATCCCCGTCAGCAATAGCACATAGCTCTGCCAGTCGACAGGCAGGGTCCAGAGGCGCAGCACCCCTCCGAAGGCAACCGCATAGGCGCCGGCCAGCGCCGAGTTGGTGACATGCGGCTGGCTGGGCACGATGGATTGGATAGGGCGGTCAGGCCTTGAAAAGCGTGCCGAGGTTCACGTCGGCGGTTTGCTGGGGATCGAAGCGCAGCAGTTGGAAGGGCTTGAACCCGCCCAGCCCGGCGACGATATTGTCGGGGAACTGTTCGATGCGCACGTTGTTGATGTTGACCGAATCGTTGTAGAACTCGCGCCGGTCGGTAATGGCCGTTTCAAGCGCGGAGATGCGCGCCTGCAGGTGCTGGAATTGCTCGCTGGTCTTGAGCTCAGGGTAGGCCTCGGCGACTGCGAAGAGTTTTCCTACGCTGGCGCGCAGGCTTGCCTCGGCCGGGCCCAGCGCGGCCATGTCGCGGCTGTCGCGTGCGCTCGCCACCTGGCTGCGCGCCTGCATGACTTTTTCCAGGGTGTCCTGCTCGAACTTCATGTACTGGCGGCAGGCTTCCACCAGCTTGGGCAGTTCGTCGTGGCGCTGCTTGAGCAACACGTCGATGTTGGACCAGGCCAGCCCGACGTTGTGCTTGAGATTGACCAACTGGTTGTAGACGAATATCCCGTAAGCCAGGATGCTGAGTATCAGCACGAAAAACACCACCAGTCCCGCTGCCATGACGTCCTCCCTGAGTGACGCATGGATAGCGGAAGCCGTCGGAAAAACTTAAATCCGGCTTGAAACCAGGTCGCTCAGTTCGGGGGCGCTCAAGACCAGGGGGTTGGTCTTCATGCTGCTGCCGCGGCTGTGGGCGACGATGCGTGGCAGATCGGCCGCGCTCACGCCGTATTGGCCGAGGCGAGGCAGTTCGAGGCGGCGGGTCCAGTCCTGCAAAATCTGCACCAGGCGGGCGCGTGCCGCGGCGGCGTCCAGCCGATCCTCGCGCGCCAGCAGCTTGCCGGCGAGGGCATATTTTTTCAGCGCCGGGCTGTCGGGCGCGCGTGCTTCGAGAGCCTCGATGTTGAGCCGCGTGGCCTCCGCCACCAGGGCGCCGCAGGCGACGCCGTGGGGGATGGGGAAGAAGGCGCCCAGCGGCGCGGCCAGGCCGTGCACCGAGCCCAGTCCCGTCTGCGCCAGGGTGATGCCGGAGATGAGCGCTGCGTAGGCCATGCGCGCGCGGGCGGCTTTGTCGCCGGCATCGGCAAAGAAGGGCAGCAGCCCGTCGCGCGCCGCCTTCATGCCGCCCCAGGCCAGCGAATCGGTGAGCGGTCCGGCGCGGAGCGAGACATAGGATTCCAGCAGCTGGGTAAAGGCGTCCATGCCGTTGGCGGCGATGATGCCCTTGGGGCAGCTCGCCAGCAGATCGGGATCGACAATCGCTATCTGGGCCACCAGTTGCTCGTCGCGGAAGGATTTCTTGTAGCCGTCCGCGCCATGGGTCGACAGCACGGCATTCTTGGTGGCTTCCGAGCCGGTGCCCGCGGTGGTGGGCACGGCGATGAAGGGCAAGGCGGGGCCGCGATAGGGCAGTTCCGGGCCGACGCCTTCCAGGTGGTCCATGACGGAGTTGCCAGGCAGCAGCAGCCCAGCCACGGCCTTGGCAGCGTCGAGCACACTGCCGCCGCCGATGCCCACCACCGCGGCGTAGCCGCCTTGGCGATGGGTACGCACGGCATCGTCGACCAGATCGGGCGAGGGCTCGCCGGGCACGCGCAGGATGTCCCAGCTCAGGCCTGCGCCCGTGAGTTGCCGGGCAAGGCGTTCCCAGGCATCCGACTGCTCGAAGGAGGACCGCCCCAACACCAGCAGGAAGTGCCTGCCGTAGGACGCGAGCAGGCTAGGAAGCTTGTGCAGCACTCCTGCGCCGAATTCGATGCGCGGCAGGCGGGCGAGGGAGAAGCTGGCGATGTCCACGGCTTAGGAAAGGTCTTCGCGCCTGAGGCAGAACACGTATTCGCCGGGGCCTTCGGTGTCCAGCCAGACGAAAGGAAGATGAGGAAAGGCGGCTTCCAGCGCTTCGCGGTTGTGGCCGATCTCCACTACCAGCAGCCCGCCGCGCTTGAGATGTCGGGCAGCGTTTCCCAGGATGACGCGGGTGGCGTCCAGGCCGTCCTCGCCCGAGCCTAGCGCCAGCGCCGGCTCGTGGCGGTATTCCGGCGGCAGCGCGGTGACCGAGGCAGCGTTGACGTAGGGCGGATTGGAGATGATGAGATCGTAGCGGCGTCCATCCAGGGCGTCGAACATGTTGGATTGCAGCGGCGTGACCCGCGCCTCCAGGCCATGCTCGGTGATGTTGCGGCGCGCCACGTCGAGCGCGTCGGCGGAAAGATCGGCCGCATCGACGTGGGCCTGGGGAAAGGCCTGCGCCGCCAGGATGGCGAGGCAGCCCGAGCCGGTGCAGAGATCCAGCACGTCTTCCACGCCTTCCGCATCCTCGATCCAGGGCGCCAACTGGTCGCCCAGCAGATGGGCGATGAAGGAGCGCGGCACGATCACGCGCTCGTCCACGTAGAAGCGTTCGCCCGCGAGCCAGGCCTCGTGCGTGAGGTAGGCGGCAGGGATGCGCTCGGCGATGCGGCGCTTGAGCAGCGCCGCGAGCGCGGCCTTTTCCTCGTCCGTCAGGCTGGCGTCGAGAAAGGGCTCCAGCCGGTCGAGTGGCAGATGCAGGCTGTGCAGGATGAGCCATACCGCCTCGTCGTAGGCGTTGTCGGTGCCGTGGCCGAAAAACAGCTGCGCTTCGTTGAAGCGCGAGACGGCGAAGCGCAGCCAGTCGCGCAGGGTGATGAGCGCCTCGGTGTCGTCGAACTGGGCCAAAGAAGATGTGACGTCGGTCATGGCAGCAGCAGTGCCTCCAGGGTGCGGCGATAGATGCGCGACAAGGGCTCGATGGTGTCCAGGCGCACGTGCTCGTTCAGCTTGTGGATGCTCATGTTGAGCGGGCCGAACTCCACCACCTCGGCGCAGATGTCGGCGATGAAGCGTCCGTCCGAGGTGCCGCCGGTGGTGGAAAGCTGCGGCGTGATGCCCGTCTCGGCGCGGATGGCTGCGCTCACCGCCTCGCATAGGCGGCCGCGCGGGGTGAGAAAGGGCTTGCCGCCCAGCGTCCAATCCAGTTGGTAGTCGAGGCCGTGCTTCTTCAGCACACCTTCCAGGCGCTGCTGCAGACCCTCGGGCGTGCTGGCGGTGGAGAAGCGGAAGTTGAAGAGGATTTCCACTTCGCCCGGGATCACGTTGCCGGCCCCGGTGCCGCCGT
>JAJZSR010000131.1 GCA_021849595.1 Pseudomonadota bacterium
CCGATCTAGGGATATTCGACATCCCAGTTGAGGCTGACTTCGTCCACGGCGTGGACAATGCGCAGTTGCGCCCCCACAAGCCTGGCGAGGCCGATGGCCTCGTCCAGCGCTCGCACCGAGGTGGGGCTGTCGTCGATGGCTACCAGTATATGGCGGTACATGATCTGCTTTCTTTCGTGTCGAGGTTGCCTGCCCTATGGCACCGCTCCCCCATTTTTTTAAATGTAGTACAGTTGGTGGCCGTAGCAGGATTCCAAGTCGTGATGTCTGTAAATGAGTAGATGATGTATCCGGGCGAACGCTTCAATGGCTACAGCCATCTCGCCGGGGCGCTTTTGTCCTTGGCGGGATTGGTGCTCCTGGTCGTGTACGCCAGCCTGCGGGGCGATGCTTGGAACGTCGCTGCCGTGAGCATCTACGGCGCGACGCTGGTGCTGGTTTACGCCACTTCGACGCTCTACCACAGCCTGCGGGGGCGGGCGAAGGCGGTCTTGCAGCGCCTGGATCATTGCGCGATCTATCTGCTCATCGCCGGCAGCTATACACCCTTTGCTCTGGTCACGCTGCGCGGCCCTTGGGGCTGGAGCCTGTTCGGCGTGATCTGGGGCTTGGCGCTGATCGGCATCGCACAGGAACTCTGGATCGGCAGGCGCACCCGGGTTTTTTCCATGGTGATCTATCTGCTGATGGGCTGGCTTGCCCTCATCGCGGCGCGTCCGTTGATGACGGCCCTGCCGGCGGGCGGGTTCGCCTGGTTGCTGGCGGGTGGCCTGTTCTATACCGTGGGCATCGGCTTTTTTCTATATGACGCCAAGTTCAGGCATTTCCATGGCATCTGGCATCTTTTCGTACTGGCGGGCAGCGCTTGCCAGTTTGTCAGCGTGTTCTGGTATGTGAAGTGAAGGCCGGGCCGTGATGCGTCCGGTCAACCTTTTATTCATGTTTTCTCAAGCGCAGGGCCGTCAGCGAATATAATTAAAATATGATTAACAGCTAGGGGAAAACCATGCGAGCGATTTCCTTGTCGTTCTTGCTGGCCGCCACGGCGCTTCTGGTCGCCTGCGGCCAAAAAACCGCACCTACCGTGAGCTTCAACCAGCAGGTCAAGCCGCTGCTGACCCAGTACTGTCTGGAATGCCACCAGCCCGGGGGCAAGGGCTATGAAAAATCAGGCCTGTCCATGTTGAGTTACGACAGCCTAATGAAGGGCACCAGAATCGGCCCGGTGATCACCCCCGGCTCGGCCCAGAGCAGCACGCTTTACCGCGTGATCGCCGGCAAGGCGGATCCGTCCATACAAATGCCGCACAACCGCGAAGCCCTGGCGGCGGCGGATGTTCAACTGATCAAGGACTGGATCGACCAGGGCGCCAAAAACAACTAGCTCCCGCCGGAACCCAGCGCCACGGGCCAGAACCCGTGCGCGGGTTTCAGACCCCGTTCCAGCGCCGCACGCGGCCCACGTCCACGTGCACGAAGTCGGACTTGGGGTAATAGCCCACGCCGCCGCCGCGCAGAGAAAGCGCCACCTGGTGGAGTTCGCGCAGGTCGTGGCCGGGGATGCGGATGTCGCTCGCCATGCCGTCCATGTGCAGGCTGTGCACGGCGACGCCGTCGCTGCGCGCGTGCAGCATGGCGTTGGTGGCAGGGGAGCGGTAGCCGGAGATGAGCTGGATGGGTTTGGAGGTGCCCAGCCGGTTGGTGATGGCGTGCAGGAGATCCAGCAGGTCGGGATGGATGGCCTTCACCTCGTCGTTGCGGAAATCGCGCAGCAGGTAGTTGATTTCGGCCAGCGAGCCCGGCACATAGCTGCCGTCCGCCCAGTACACGGCCTTGAGGCTCTCGCCGGTGTGCAGGTTGTGGAAGGACAGCGAGCGCTCGGGAACAAGGACGCCGGACTTGGCCAGGGCCGGCCGCGCCGCGGCGGCGCAGGCCAGTGCACCGGCGCCCATGCCTAGAAAGCGCCGACGATGTTGGCAGGGCGAGGGATCGACGGGCTTGCGCAAAAACTTGGACAACATGGGTGTCTCCTGAATTACTGCCCGGAGGCAGACAGGTTGATCTTTCTGGCGAGACCCTCTTGTTGTTGCACCACCGATGCGGCTTTTTGCCAATCGATGCGGTTTGTTAAATGGTTTGCTGCAGCCAGTTCCTGGACAGTTTGTAACGCATTTACCCCCTTGTTGTAAATGTCGCGGTTGACTTCCAGGTAGATCGACCCGTCCGGCAGTTCCGCCAGCAGCACCGGTGCATAGATGATCTGACCCGGAGTGCCGACGCGCACCTGGGGAAACAGCTTTTCGACGTTCTCGGGATGCAAGCGGATGCAGCCATGGCTCTGGAAGTGGTAAACGCTGGGCGGGGCGCTGGTACCGTGGATGCCGTAGCCAGCAATGCTCAGCCCGATCCAGAACTTGCCCAACGGGTTGTCCGGCCCCGGCGGCACACGCGTCTGCACCACTTGGCCCTCGCGGCGCATCTCCTCCTGGATGGAGATCGGTACAACCCAGGTTGGGTTCTTGTGCAGTTCAACCACATGAAAACTGCCCGCCGGTGTCGGCCAGCTGGGCTTGCCCAGCCCCACGGGGTAGGCGCCCGCCAGCTTGCCCCCCTGGAAGAAGAACAGCATGCGCTGCGGCAGGTTGATGAGTATGCCGTTGTCCAGCGTCTGCGGCACGATATGGCGGTTGTCGATCTGCAGCCGCTGGCCGGGATAAATGTAGCCTTCGTAGCGGATGCCGTTGAGGCGCGCGATGTCTGTGGCCGCTTCGCCGAAGCGCGCCGCGATGGCGATGAGGAAATCGCCCTTCTGCACGGTGTATTCAAACTGGCCGCCCACCAGGGCGTGGGAGAGGGGCAAGGCATTGGGTTGCGCGCGCGCTGCGGCGGAACAGAGCAGCAGGCAGGCGAAAAAGAGCCGGATGGTTCTTGTCATGGGATGGGGAGAGTCATCGCGGGCTGTGGCGTTGTCTCGCTGAGCCGTTCACAAAATCAAAGCCCCCGGCTTCACCGGGGGCTGCTTGCCTTCGTACTGCTAGGCGGCCTGGCCAACCGTCTCCACCGTCATCTTGTTAAGGTCGGGCAGAGACACACGCTTTGAAAGGTTCAGTATCTCGACGCCGACCACGGTATTTTTTGCATCGAGGTCCAGTATGACCCCGGCAGCTACTTCCTCGGATTCGACAATGGGATTTTCATCGAGGCGCAGATACAGTGCGTCGGCGTCGCGGTCGATTTGCAGTTTCATACCTTGCCCCTCATGGCGCGGTCAAAGAATACGCTGATGATGCGAACCGGCTTGGCCCGCATGTTCACGATCACCCTCAACACGCGGCCCTCGTTTTCGGGTATCGCCAGATAGAGTCTACGCAAAGCATGGTCGGCGGGTCATCCAAATCCAGCGCCGGGATTGCAAGGTGCGCTCCACCCATTCCATGGCGACGCCCCGTTCCGTGATGACATGTCGTGCATACTCGGTCAGCTCGTAGGTTAAACCCATGCCGCATTTTAGCCCAGCTTCCCCGTTACCTTTGTGCCGATGGCCAAAGCTGGGCGAAAGGAGGAGAGGGGGCGTTGGTGCGAGAGCTGACCACGGCTCGCCGAAATTCTAGGGTCTTGCATTACAACATCACACCCCAATCAAAAACACCGCCGGCCGGTCCTTCAACCCAGGCACCACCGCCTTCCGCCACGCCGCCACGCGCCGCGAAATCACGCTTTCGCTCTCACCCGTCAAATCCACCGCCACCGCCAGGCGCGTATCCGGCTGCAGCACCTTGAGCAGTGAATCCAGCATGGCTTCGTTGCGGTAGGGCGTCTCAATAAAGAGCTGGGTGACGTGCCTTTGCCGCGCGGTTTTTTCCAGGCTGCGTATGGCGGCTTCGCGCTCGGGCGGCTTGGTGGGCAGGTAGCCGGCGAAGCAGAACTGCTGACCGTTCATGCCGGAGGCCATGAGGGCGAGCAGCAGGGCGGAGGGGCCGACCAGGGGCAGCACGGGGACACTGTGATCGTGGGCGAGGGCGACGAGCGCGGCGCCGGGGTCGGCCACGCCGGGGCACCCGGCTTCCGACATCAGGCCGACGTTCCGGCCGTCGAGCAGGGGTTGCAGCAGGCCGGGCAGCTCAGTGGGCGGAGTGTGCTCGTTGAGTTCGCTGATCTGGATCTGCGGCAGAGGCAGGGGATGCGCCGCGGCCTTGAGCACGGCGCGCGCCGTCTTGGCGCGCTCGGCGACGAAATGGTCGAGGCCGCGCAGGGCGGCGAGGGTGGCAGGGGGCAGCACCTGGGCGGGGTCGCCCGCCGCCAGGGGGGTGGGGATGAGGTAGAGCCGCCCGGCCGCCACCGCTGCGGTCAGATGCCGCGCAGCAGTTCGTTGATGCCGACCTTGCTGCGCGTCTTGGCGTCCACCTGCTTGACGATGACGGCGCAGTAGAGGCTGTACTTGCCGTCGGAGGAGGGCAGGTTGCCGCTTACCACCACGGAGCCGGCGGGGATGCGGCCATAGAGGATTTCGCCCGTCTCGCGGTTGTAGATGCGCGTGCTCTGGCCGATGTACACGCCCATGGAAATGACGCAGTTGTCCTCGACGATGACGCCTTCCACCACTTCTGAACGCGCACCGATGAAGCAGTTGTCGCCGATGATGGTGGGGTTGGCCTGCACCGGCTCCAGCACGCCGCCGATGCCGACGCCGCCGCTCAAGTGCACGTTCTTGCCGATCTGCGCGCAGGAGCCCACGGTGGCCCAGGTGTCCACCATCGTGCCTTCATCCACATAGGCGCCGATGTTGACGTAGGAGGGCATGAGCACGACGTTCTTGGCGATGTACGAGCCGCGCCGCGCGGCGGCCGGCGGCACGACGCGGAAGCCGCCTTCGCGGAAGTCGCGGCTATTGTAGTCGGCGAACTTGCTGGGCACCTTGTCGTAGTAGTTGGTGTAGCCGCCTTTGATGAAGGCGTTGTCCTCCAGGCGGAAGGAGAGCAGCACGGCCTTCTTTACCCATTGGTGGGTGGTCCACTGGCCGTCGATCTTTTCCGCTACGCGCAGTTCGCCGCGGTCGAGCAGGTCGATGACGGAATTGACGGCTTCCTTCAGCTTGGCATCCGCGTTGCGCGGCGTGATGTCGACGCGGCGCTCGAAGGCGTCTTCGATGAGGGCTTGCAGTTCCTGCATGTGCATGGCGGTTTCCTGAAACGAGGGTATGGAAGAAATCAGGCGGCGGTCTGCCGCACGTAATCGGCGACGCGGTGGGCGGCCTCGACGCAGGCCGGCAGCGCATCCACCAGGGCGATGCGCACATAGCCGCGCCCGGGATTGATGCCGGAGGCATCGCGTGCCAGGTAGCTGCCGGGCAGCACGGTGACGTTCTTGTTGGCATACAGGCCGCGCGCGAAGGCGCAGTCGTCCTCGCCCGGCACCTTGGCCCACAGATAGAAGGAGGCATCGGGCACGTCGAATTGCAGACTGCCCATGAGGATGGGCATGACGGCGGCGAACTTTTCCGCGTACAGGCGGCGGTTGTCGACGACGTGGGCCTCGTCCTGCCAGGCAGCCAGGCTGGCGGCCTGCACCACGGGCGACATGGCTGAGCCGTGGTAGGTGCGATAGAGCAGGAATTTCTGCACCATGGCGGCATCGCCGGCGACGAAGCCGGAGCGCAGGCCCGGCACGTTGGAGCGCTTGGAGAGGCTGTTGAACACCAGGAGGTTCTTCGTGCCGCGGCCCAGTTCCTTGGCGGCGGTGAGCGCGCCCAGGGAGGGCAGGGCCTCGTCGAAATAGATCTCCGAGTAGCACTCGTCAGCGGCGATGAGGAAGCCGTGCCGGTCGGACAGTTCGAACAGCTCGCGCCATTGGTCGAGCGCCATGACCTTGCCGGTGGGGTTGCCCGGCGAGCAGACGTAGGCGAGGTTGACTTGCTCCCACATGTCCTCGGGCACGCGCGAAAACTCCATCGCGTAGCCGTTGTCTGCCGTGGTGTTGAGGTAGTAGGGGCGAGCGCCGGCCAGCAGCGCCGCACCTTCGTAGATCTGGTAGAAGGGATTGGGCGAGAGCACCACCCGGCGGCCGTGACGGCTGGAATCGACGGTGGCCTGGGCGATGGCAAAGATGGCCTCGCGCGAGCCGTTGACCGGCAGCACTTCCGCGGCGGGGTCGAGTTGCACGCCGAAGCGGCGCGCGATCCAGGCGGCGATGGCGGCGCGCAGGTCGTCGCGCCCCTGGGTCGTCGGATAAGTGCTCAGGCCGTCGAGCGCGGCGCACAAGGCATCGCGGATGAAGGCCGGCGTGGCATGCTTGGGCTCGCCGATGGAGAGATTGATGGCAGAATAATCGGCACTTGGGCGCACCCCCTCGAACAGGGTTTTCAGACGCTGGAAGGGATAGGGCTGCAGCAGATCCAGTCTGGGATTCATGGGCAATGAACCTCGGCGGTGCGCGAGTCTCGTAAAAACAGAAATTATAACCGGTACTTAATGCCAACTTTGTCCGCGAGCCGTTTCTTCGCCGTTCTCTGCCTGCTGGCCGGTGCCACCGGCTGGGGCATCATCTGGTACCCGTATCGCCTGCTTGAGCACGCGGGCGTGTCCGGGCTGGTGTCCTCGCTCATCTCCTATGGTCTGCCGCTGCTGCTGTTGGGCTGGCTGCATCGGCGCGAGGTCTGGGGCGACCGCGACAAGGTGCTGTGGCTCGTCGGCCTGGGGCTCTCCGCCGGCTGGACCAATATCTCCTATGTCATCGCCGTGCTGGGCGGTGAGATCATGCGCGTGTTGCTGCTGTTTTACCTCGCGCCGCTGTGGACTGTGCTGTTCGCGCGCTGGCTGCTGCAGGAAAAACTCACGCCGGCCGGCGGGCTGGTGATGGCGCTGTCCTTCGCGGGCGCGGTGAGCATGTTGTGGCCGCCGCAGGGCGGCTTGC
>JAJZSR010000132.1 GCA_021849595.1 Pseudomonadota bacterium
AGAAATCACGCACATCGGGATGCACGGCGATGAGGTGGGCGACTTCCTGCTTCAGGGCGACGATATCCAACCCCAGTTCCCGGCTCCAGAAATCGACGCAATACCATTCCAGCGTACCGGCGCGGCTGCGATAGCGCGTTGCGAGTTCGGCGCGTGCCGCCGCCACGCTCAGTTCGCGCTTCTGCGCATAGCGCATGGGTACGTGTTCCTGCCAGAAGTGGTTGTCGAAATAAAGATCGAGAAGGGTGCCGTCCATGTCCAGGAACACGGTATCGACTCGATCCCAATCAATTAGGCCGGCCTCTGCGTGGGCCTCCGCGCGCCGGACGCTCACAGCAGTTCTTCGCGCGAGACGCCGCGCCGGCGCAGCATCTGACGCAACAGACGCAGGGCTTCCATCTGGATCTGGCGTACCCGCTCGCGCGTGACTTTGAGTTCTTGGGCCAAGTCCTCCAGCGTCGCGATTTCATGGCCGTTCAGCCCGAAGCGCCGCTCGATCACCCAGCATTGCTTGTCGGTCAGTTGGGACAGCCATTCGCGCACGTGTTTCTCGACTTCGGCATGCTGCAGGAAGTCCTCCGGCAACTGGGCATTTTCGTCCGCAATGGCCTCCCCCAGCGACAGATCCGGATCCACCTCCAGGGGCGCATCCAGCGAGGCCACGCGCTCATTCAGCGCCAGCATGCGGCGCACATCCTCGACGCTGTGCCCCGTCAGGCTCGCAATGTCGTCCGCCGACGGATCGGTCACCCCGTGGGTCTCCAGGTGGCGATGGGCGCGCAGGTAGATGTTCAGCTCTTTGATCACATGCACCGGCAGGCGGATGGTGCGCGACTGGTTCATGATGGCGCGCTCGATGTTCTGTCGGATCCACCAGGTGGCATAGGTGGAAAAACGGAAGCCGCGCTCGGGATCGAATTTCTCCAGGGCGTGGATGAGGCCCAGATTGCCCTCCTCCACCAGATCCAGCAATGCCAGGCCGCGGTTGGCATAGTGCTTGGCGATGTTCACCACCAGGCGCAGGTTGTGCTCGATCATTTTCTGACGCGCTTCGAAATCGCCCTGTCGGCTCAAGCGCGCAAGTTCGACTTCCTGCTGCGCCGTGAGCAGAGGCGCCTGCCCGATTTCGTTGAGATAAAGCTGGGTGACGTCGGCCTGGACATCGAGATCGGGTTGCGCAGACTCTTCGCTCTGTGCCTCGGGCTCGGCCGCGGGCTCTTCGCCGTTGTCCTGGGCGAGGCGCTCTTCGTCGGGATCGTATTCTCGGCTCATGAGCGGGGCGGCAACAGTTTCAGGGGATCCATGGCCTTGCCGAAGCGGCGGATTTCGAAATGCAGTTCCACGCGCTGGGCATCCGAATCACCCATGAGGGCAATGACCTGGCCCGCCTGTACTTGCTGGCCTTCCTTGACCATGGCCTTCTCGTTGTGGGCATAGGCACTCAGGTAATCGTCGGCGTGGCGGATGATGATGAGCAGGCCATAGCCACGCAGCCCGGTACCGCTATACACCACCTTGCCGGGCGCCACGGCGACGACCGGGGAACCCAAGGTTCCGGCGATGTCTATGCCCTTGCTGCCGTTCTCCCCGAAGCGCTCGACGACGTTGCCCTGCGCCGGCCATTGCCACTGGATCTCCCCGGCTTCCGCTGTACCGGAGGGGGGCGTGGTGGCACCGGAAACCCCGCCGCCTGTCGCCGGCAGGCTTTGCGATACCGATGCCGCGGGAGGCGGCACGGCGTTCATCCCCTGGCGCACCGCATTCCAGTTTTCCGCGCTATAGGCCAGTCGGTTCACCACCGGTGCGCTGATGACGGGCAGCGCGCCCGATGTTGCGCCGAGTTGGGCTTGACTCTGGGCCTGACCCGAAGCCTGGCTCGGACTCTGACCCTGACTCATGGCCTGTCCCTGAGGGGACGGCGCCGACGCCAGCGGCGTCACCGTCACACCACCGCCCGCTGCCGGCGGCACAACGCCGTTGGTGCTTGCCTGCGCACCGGCAGTCGCGCCCGCACCCGTAGGCGGCGTCAGGCGCAACACTTGGCCGACTTCGATGAGATCCGGCGAGGCGAGGTTGTTCCAGCGCGCCAACTGCTTGTAATCCAGATCATGGGCCAGCGCGATGCTGTAGAGCGTGTCGCCCCTCTGCACCACATAAGTCGCGCCGCCCAGGGCGACCGCCGGCTTCGCGGCCGCCTGCGGGGCCGCGCGCGTGAGCGGCGAAACCGGTGCCCGCGCGGAAGTGCTGCAGCCTCCCAGCGCAATCATGGACACGACGAGCAACTGCCAATATTTCATGCCACCCCCGGCAACAGAGGAACAAAACGCGCCGCCTCGAATTTTTCCTGCTGGAAGCCTGCGCCCAGCCTGTCCACGACGCACAGCGACTGGATGTCTCCCTCCCCGAGGGGCATGACCAGCCGCCCACCCTCCGCAAGCTGCGCCTTGAGGGCTTCCGGAACCTCGGCGAAGGCGGCACTTACGACAATGGCGTCATATGGCCCCAGTTCGGTAGCAGCGGTAAAACCATCTCCATGCTTGAGCTTGACCCGCTGGACGCGTAGCTCGCGCAGACGCTGGCGGGTACGCCCCACGAGAGAGGCCACTCGCTCCAGCGCGATCACTTCGTGCGCGACCTGCGCCAGCACCGCCGCCTGGTAGCCACAGCCCGCCCCGACCTCCAGCACCCGGCCCAATTCACGCCCCGCGCGCGCCAACTCGGTCATGCGCGCCACGGTGTAGGGGCTGGAGATGGTCTGCCCGAAACCTATCGGCAGGGCGGTATCCTCATAGGCACGGCTCGCCAGGGCCTCGTCCACGAACAGGTGGCGCGGCACGGTAGCCATGGCCGCGAGCACCATGGCATCTTTGACCCCCTGCTCGCGCAGGCGCTCGACCATGCGACTGCGCGTACGCGCCGAGGTCATGCCGATGCCGGCGCGGGCGTTCAGGTCAACCATGCGCGCAGGCCCTCGATCTGGCTGTAACGGGTCAAATCTATTTGCAGCGGCGTGACGGACACCCGGCCATTGGCCACGGCATGGAAATCGGTGCCCGGCCCGGCGTCCTGCGCCGGCCCGGCCGCGCCCACCCAATAAACCGTCTGGCCACGCGGATTGACGCTCTTGACCACGGATTCCGCATTATGCCGCTTGCCCAGGCGGGTGACCTCGTAGCCCTGAAGGGCTTCATAGGGCCGATCCGGCACATTCACGTTGAGCAGCACCGTCTCGGAGAAATCGCCATCCTGGAAGCGCCTCACCAGATCCGCGGCCACGCGCGCGGCGGCGGCATAGTTGGCGGCGCGGAAATCCGCCAGGGAAACCGCCAAGGAAGGGATGCCCAGAAGAAACCCTTCGGTCGCGGCCGCCACGGTGCCGGAATAGATGGTGTCGTCACCCATGTTGGCGCCTTGGTTGATTCCGGAAACGACCATGTCCGGAAGATAATCCAACATGCCGGTGACAGCCAAGTGAACGCAATCGGTAGGCGTGCCATTGACATAGAAAAACCCGTTGGCCGCCTGCCGCAACATCAAGGGGCGATCCAAGGTGAGCGAATTGGACGCTCCGCTGCGGTCGCGTTCGGGCGCCACCACGGTGATTTCGGCGAGCGGCCGCAGAGCCTCGGCCAGGACTGCGAGGCCGGGAGCAAAATAACCGTCGTCATTGGAAAGAAGGATGCGCATGCGGGGTCGACTAGCGGAGAGAAACCGAACTGGGCGCGTTTCGTCCCGATGAACAGCGCGGCTTGAAGGCCGCCGGAACGCAGTGCCCCGGGGCTCGCAAAGGGAAAGGAACAGGTTGCTGTTTCAACATGGCTCGCGGGCTCGGTTTCGCATCCATCACCACCCGCGCGTCAGGCTCGAGGGGGTCGGGCCTATTCTAACATCGCGACCACGGCCGTCACCCCCATGAGCGCAGCGGAAATCGACCATGCCCCGCCGGCCCGCCGGATCGGGGCCGAGGGGCGGGATCGGAAACTATTGCTTTGGTATGAGTTCCCTGCGTCAGAGCTGACGGCGAAAACCCGAATCGCCGGCGAACATAGCCGCTTCCAGGATGCGATTATCGCGATCCCGTCCCCACACCCGCCTGACCATCCGCTCCAGCCGGATGGCCTGGGCGGAATTGAGGCTGTGGTCCAGAGTAAGTAGGGCTTCCAAGGCGGCGGCTAGATCAGACACATCGGGCGGCAAGGTACGGCGGCCGCCCAGGACGATGCTGCGTTTGCCCAGCCACAGCATGACGCGTGCCTGCTCGACCTCGTCGCGCGAGTCATCGGGGGAAAAGTAGGTGAGCAGGGTTTCCAATTCCGTCCGCAGATCGTCGCGAGTAGGCTTGCGGTTGGTGGGCATGGGGTTCAGGGCTTGGACTGTCTGCATGGTTCTCTCCTTGGTTGGCCCGTCAATGATGGCTTCCCGGAGGGGCCGGCCCCGGCAAGCTTGCGAATCACATCCCTGCCCGGGCGTCCCGAACGCGCCACGGCAAGGGCGTCGTGCGACTGACGCCGGGTAGGCCCCCAGGGGAGCCTGGAGCATGCGGACCGATCTCCTTTGGCCCTCTCTCCGCCAGGCCGGAGGGCCGCCACGCGCTATCCGCGGTGGCCTATGATGCAAACAGGGTATTTTTGCTAAGCATAGTCAACCCGAGCCGGCCTTGCAGTGCCGCCACGGGCAGTGTGGAGAGAATTCGTCATGGCAAAGCGATCGCTGCCTCTGGCCAGGGTATATGGCCTGCTGGAACCGGGTCCGGTGGTACTGGTGACGACCGCGCGCAGGGACGTGGCCAACGTCATGACCTTGTCCTGGCTGACCATGATGGAATTTGTACCGCCTTTGGTGGGCTGCGTGCTCAGCGCACGAAACTACAGTTTCGAGGCGCTCAGGGCGACGCGCGAATGCGTCATCAACATTCCCACCGCGGAACTGGCGAAGAAAGTGGTGGGCTGCGGCAATACCACGGGGCGCAAGATCGACAAGTTCCAGACCTTTGCGCTCACGCCTACGCCGGCCTCCCTCGTGGCGCCGCCGCTCATCGCGGAGTGCTATGCCAATCTGGAATGCCGGATCGCCGATGGCAGGCTGGTGGCCAAATACAACTTTTTCATCCTGGAAGTGGTCAAGGCCTGGATCGATCCGACGCAAAAGGACCCACGCATGCTGCACCATCTGGGGCGCGGGGTCTTTCGCGTGGATGGCGACTTGCTCAAGCTGCCGTCGCGCATGAAATAGGCCGGCCGGGGTTTACGAAGTGATTTTGCGGAAAGCCTCGAAATAACCGGGGAAGGTCTTGTTCACGCAGCGCGGATCGTTGATGCGCACCGGGACGCCGCCCAGCGCGACCAGCGAGAAGCACATGGCCATGCGGTGATCGTCGTAAGTGTCGATGACGGCATTGGGCACGAGTTTGTCGGGCGGGCTGATGCGCAGGTAATCGGCGCCCTCCTCCACCTTCGCACCCAGCTTGCGCAGTTCCGTCGCCATGGCGGCGATGCGGTCGGTCTCCTTCACGCGCCAACTGGCGATATTGCTGAGAGTGCTGGCGCCCCGCGCGAACAGCGCCATGACGGCCAGGGTCATGGCGGCGTCCGGAATATGATTGCAATCCAGTTCGATGGCTTGCAGTTTCTCGCCGCAGGGCAGGCGCGCCTCGATCCAGTTCTCCCCCATGCCGATTTCCGCTCCCATGCGGCCGATGGCCTGGGCAAATTTCACATCGCCCTGGATGCTGTTCCTGCCCACGCCTTCCACACGCACCGGCCCGTGCCCCAAAGCGCCGGCGGCCAGGAAATAGGAGGCCGATGAGGCATCGCCTTCCACCCAGATTTCCCCTGGGCTCACGTAGCGGCTGCCCGTCGGGACGACGAACCGCCGCCAGCCATCGCGCTGCACCGGCACGCCGTAGCGCGCCATTAGGTTGAGCGTGATCTCCACATAGGGCTTGGAAATCAGCTCGCCCTGCACGCCGATGGCGACCTCCTTCGCCAGAAGCGGTGCAGCCAGCAGCAGGCCGGTGAGAAACTGGCTCGACACATCGCCCCGCACCATGACCTTCGCCGCACCGTTGACGTCGCCGGGAAGGATTTCCAGCGGCGGAAAGCCAGGCTGCCCGAGGTATTCGATTTTGGCGCCCAAGCCGCGCAAGGCATCCACCAGATCGCCGATCGGCCGTTCGTGCATGCGTGCGACCCCTTTGAGCAGGTAGTGTCCCTGGGACAGGGCGCAGGCCGCCGTGAGCGAGCGCGCCGCAGTGCCCGCATTGCCCAGAAACAGCTCCGCCTGCTTTACCGGAAACGCGCCTCCCGCTCCGATCACTTGGCAATCTTCGCCCTCGCGCGTCCAAGCTACGCCCAAACGGCGCAGCGCTTCCAGCATCACCTGTGTATCGTCTGAATCGAGCAGGCCGCGCACTTGCGTACTGCCCTGAGCCAGCGCGGACAGCAGGAGCATGCGATTGGATATGCTCTTGGAACCGGGCAGCCGCACCACGCCGCGCGCACCGGACAAGGCCGGCAGATCGAGAAATTCCATCATCCTAGAAACCGCAGTTGGACGCGCCCGATGGTGCGGGCAGACGGGTGGCTGGCGCGAAGCGAGGACGCCGCAGGGCGACCGCGAAGGGCGAAGCAGGGGCCCCTCTGGGGATGCGCCCCCGAAGCGGGATGCAGGCGCTCCGCGTCGCGGCCGCCGGCATCTCCTCCGCTGTCCGATCCCCGCTGCGCGGGGCCCCTCGGACGACGCTCCGGAGCGCCATGCCTGCAAGGACGAGCGACAAAGCCAGGCGCCCGTCTGGGCGTGCCAGCGGGTGCATAGCGCGTCCACCTAAGCGGTTGGTTTTGACGAGGGCAGAAAACTTAGCGTCCATGGGCTTCCTTTAG
>JAJZSR010000133.1 GCA_021849595.1 Pseudomonadota bacterium
AGGCTGGCCGCGAAGGGCGGCAGGTCGCGCGCGCGCGCCGTGGGCGGGGGCTCCCAGGCTTTCCAAAGTGCCTGGGCCGCCAGCGCGGCGCAAAGCAGGACCAGCCAGGGCCAGGGCACGGCGCGCCAGGGGCGCTGGTCGGCCGTAAAACTAGTCCTCACGGCGGAACAGATCCACGACGGCGACGGCATACAACAGCACCGCATAAATCAGGCCCTGGCCCAGGGCGTGGCCAACCTCGCTCCAGTGCGGTGCCGCCTCGCCCAGCCAGTCGCCGCTGCCGAACTCGGCGAAACGTGGCAGTGCCCAGGCCACCGCAGCGACGATTTGGTCGGCCAGGCTGTTCCACGGGCTGCGCGCGCTCGCCGCGGCCGCCATGAGTTGCAGCGGCGTCAAGCTTTCGGCAAGAAAATAAAACGCCAGCGCGGCCAGCGCCGCCGGCGTCACGCGGCGCAGCGCCAGGGCGGCCGCCAGGGTGAACAGGCCGAGCAGGGCGAGTTGCGCGTACAGGCCCAGCGTCCAGGCGGCCAGGTTGGCGCGCGCCCCTAGTAGCGCCAGCGTCGCGCCCGCGCCCAGGGCGAAAAGCGCGGCCCAGGCCAGGATGCCCAGCGCCTTGCCCAGCAGCAGCGACGCCCGCCCGGTGCCGCAGGCCAGCAGCATAGCCAAGCGCTGCTCGCGCATTTCGGCGACCGTCATGGCGGCGACGTGGAGAATCAGCAGGATGGCGCCCAGCGGGCGCAAAAAAGCCGCCGCCGTGACCAACCGGGCGCGCTCGCCGTCGATGGGCGCGAGGCTGCCGACGAACACCGCCCCGGCCGCCGTGACGGCTGCGAGCAGCAGGGCCAGCGCAGGTAGGTGCGCGCGTCGGCCTTCGCGCAGGACATAGCGGGCGATGACGAGAGCGGCGGGCATGGTTCAAGTCGGCGGCAAAATAGCCGTCAGTATAGGGGTTAAAAACCTTCTCCTCGTGGGAGAAGGTGGCGCGTAGCGCCGGATGAGGGCCGGCCCGCCTTCGGAGGTTGCAGTCCGCAATACAATGACGCCCGGTAGCGGCAGAAACGTCTCCATGCCTGACCTCGCAATCAACACCCGTGCCAATGTCCTTGCCCGCTGGGGCGAGCGCCTGAGCGGCCTGCCTTCGACGCGCTGGCTGGCGCTCATGCTGCTGGCGCTGCATGCGGGCCTGGTCCTGGGCACGGGCGGGCAGGGATGGGCGCGCACCTTTTTGCTCGCGCATTACGGATTTTTTCTTCTCTGGCAGCCTTTTATCGCGGGCGGCCGGGAACTCGACTGGCGCCGCGCGCTGCCGGTCGTGGTCTTGGCGGTCGCGCTGGTATTCATTCCGGGCTGGTGGCTCATCGCCTTCTGGGTGGCCCTGCTGTGCGGCCTGACCGCGGCGGTCGCGGCCAGCCTGGTGCAGCCGCGCGAGCGCGCCGGCTACCTGCTGGGGCTGGGCTATCTGCTCGGTCTGCTGCTCATCTGGATCATGCCGCGGTTGCTGCCCATGCCCCAACAATCCCCCCTGCTGGGGCTGACCGCCCAGTGGGGGCTGCCGCTACTGCCCCTCGCGCTCTTGTTTCTGCGCGGGCCCCGGCAGACGCCGGACCACAGCTCGCTGGATTTTTTCTACGGATTAATGGTGTTCCTCATGGTGGTGGTGCTGGCGCTGGGGGCCTTTGCCCTGGTGACGGTGGCCCAGGTCAATTACGCCCTCGCGCTGGTTTATACGCTGCTGGCCATGGCCGTGCTGCTGCTGACCTTGAGCCTGTTGTGGAATCCGCGCGCGGGTTTCGCCGGCCTGGGCCAGTTGCTGTCGCGCTATCTCCTCTCCGTGGGCCTGCCCTTCGAGGGCTGGACGCGCCAGCTTGCCCGTTTGGCGGAGCGCGAGCGTGAGCCGGAAGGCTTCGTCGCCGCAGCCCTGGTCGAGTTGGACCAGCTCGGCTGGGTCCAGGGCGTCGCCTGGCGCACGGCGCGCGGCGACGGATGCTGGGGAAACTGCGCGGGAGAGGCGCAGACGCAACGCTTCCACGGTCTGGACCTGGTCTGGCACAGCCCGCGCACGCTGCCGCCCGCGCTGGCCCTGCACGTGCGCCTGATGTCGCAGTTGCTGGGTTATTTCTACGCCAGCAAGGTGCGCGAACAGGCCTTGCGCGAGCATGCCTACACCCAGGCCATCCACGACACCGGCGCGCGTCTCACGCATGATGTGAAGAACATCCTGCAGTCCATGAAGACGCTCCTGGCCGCGGCCGAGGTGAGCGGTGCGGAAGACGGCGAGCGCTTGGTCTCCCTCATGCGCCGCCAATTGCCGCAACTCGTGCAGCGCCTGCAGAATACGGTGGAGAAACTGCGCCGGCCCGAGCAGGTGGAGGCGCAGGGCGTGCCGGCGGCGGCGTGGTGGGAAACCCTGCAACTGCGCTATGCCCAGGATGGCGTCGAGTTCATCGGAACCGAGATTTTGGCCGGGGAGGTGCCGCAGGACTTGTTCGACAGCGTGGCCGACAACCTGCTCACCAATGCGCTGCGCAAGCGCAAGGCGGAGGCGGGGGTGGCGGTGTCGGCACGTATTGAATGCGTCGAAGCCGGCATACGTCTGGAAATCGCGGATAACGGCAAGGCGGCGCCGGAGGCTTTGGCGCGCCAGTTGTTCCAGGGGCCGGTGCCCTCGTCCGCCGGTCTGGGCATAGGCCTTTACCAGGCCGCGCGCCAAGCGGCGCGCCTGGGCTACAGCCTGCGCCTGGCGGAGAACCGGAGCGGGCGCGTGGCTTTCGTGCTGGAGCGGGTCGAGCAGAAAAGTGTCGGAACGGCTTCAGATTCGCCGTAATACCTGTCAACAGCCGCCCGCCGGGCAGACGCGATTGAGCAGCGCAGGCAGCGACAGGCCCACGACCAAGTCATCGAACGGACCGCCCGGGCTGCTGGCGTCGACCGGCGGGTGGCTGACATAGGTGAGGCTGCGGTATATGGCGTTGGCCTGTTCATCCGCGGAACTGGGTGCGGCATTCCAGGCGTTGTTGCCGGCGCTGTAAGCCCCCAGGCCGTTGGGGCCGTGGGAAATGACCACTGCCGCGACGGGCACCTTGGGCGCCGGACAGGTATAGCTGGTGCATAAGTAGATCTGCCCCGCCGGGGATGGTGGCAGCAGGGACGCGGAATCGAAGCCCTTTTGGCTGTTGGCGTAATCGCCGACCACGTCGTAGCTGTACACGTTGCCCCAGGCGTCGGCTTCAGGCAGGCCCAGCGTGGCCCAGGGGAGCAGGCCCACCGGCTGGCCGGTGGCGGGGAACACGCACTGCCCCGTGCTGACATCGCGATCTTCCTGACCATTGCCGGACTGATTGGCCGGGCAGGGCAGGTAGTGATAGGTGACAGTCTGACCTTTGTGGTTCAAATCGGTTGACGGGCAATAAGACAACTGTCCGGATAGCAGGCTGCCGTTACTGTCGTAAGTACACGGATAGGAGTGGCCCATCGCATACCCCACGAGTGCGTCCTGTATGGTCGCCATGGCCTTCTGCGTCTCGGCGATGCGGCGGGTTTCGATCTGGCGCGTGAAGGGCACCGCCAGGCCGCCCAGCAGCACAGTGATGACCAGCAGCACCAGGGCCAATTCCAGCAGAGTGAAGCCGCGCTGTCGGCGCCTCACGGCTTGCTCCGGATGAGCTGGTAAGGCTCGTACACTTTGCCGTCGTAGAGCACTTGTCCGGGGGCGAGGCGATGGCCGTCGGCGTCATAGCTGGCGCCGCCTCGTGCCTGAGGTTGGCCGTCCACCCACTGAGTGGCGTGGCCGTCGCTGCGCAGCACCACGCCGTTGTAAATGATGGCGCCGCTGCTATCGCTGCTCGTGCCGGCGGCGGTGATGTTGCGCTGGCGCGCGTCTTCCAGCGTGGCGCGCTGCGCAGGCGTGTAGAACAGCCTGCCCAGGCCTGCCATTGCCGGCAGGGAGAGGCAGGCGAGCAAAACGAAGGCGAGTAATCTCATGGTTGCGGGCGCGTCTTGACGCCGATGGTGTACCACACCAGTTCACAATCGGCCATCAAGCCCGGCCGGTTGAGGGGCGGCGGCGGCAGCGGTCCGGTGCGCGTCAGGCTGCAGCCGCGTACGCGCACGAGCCCCACGGGCTGGGCCTGCAGGGCGCTGATGAAGCGATCTAAGTCGCTTTCCACCAGCAGCGGCAGCTTGAGCTTCATGACCGTCAGCGTGAGCCCCAGGCCGTCGGCCAGACTGTCCGGCGCCGGCCGGGGCGGTTCCACCTGATAGGCGAAGCCGTACAGGCCGGTGGCCTTGTCGGCGTTCTGCGCCGCCTGCAGCCAATCCAGGCGGCCATAGCCGCCCATCAGGCCGCGCGCTTGCCAGGCTTGCCAGATAGGCAGGTAGTCGCGCGCCAGCTTGAGCGCGCCGGCCTGGCGTTCGAGCAGGTCGCGGCTTTGGGCGAGCTGGGCTTGCGCGGCATCGTCGCGCCGCTGGGCCAGGCTCAGGCGCTGCAGGCTCCAGACCACGGCCAGCGCGGCGAGCACCAGGCTCAGCCCTAGCGCGGCCAGCGGCAGGCGCAGCGCGGCGATCAACCGGGCCCATTTCATGTTGCCGCCCCCAAGTGGAATTCGAGGCGAAAGCGGGCCTCCCGCGGCGCGCCGTCCGTCAGGGTGCTGCCGCTCAGGGTGGCGTCGTGATCGCTCATGGGCGTTTGCGTGAGCTTGATCTGCGTCACGCCCGGCTGGCGCGCCAAGCTTGCGCGCAGGGCGTCGATTTTTTGCGCCGCCGCGCGCCAGTTGCCGTCGAAAGGCTCGATGCGCGCCTCGATCTCGACGCGCACGCCGGCGGCGGAGTGCTTCAGGCCATCGTGCCGCCAGTCGAGTTTTTCCAGCCGGATGGCGGGATTTTGCGCCAGTGCCGCGCCTACGGCCCCCAGCACCGTGGCGGGCGCGATTTGGGTGGTGCTCAGGCGCTGGCTCAGGTGCGCCACGCGCGCCAGGGTGTCGGGGTCGGCCGGCATCTGCGGCGTACGCGTCAAGCGGGCCTGGCGCGCCGTGGCGCGCGCGCTGTCCTGCAGCGCCTTGGTCTGCCGTTCCAGGTCATGGGCCTGCCAGAGATTGTGGCCGGCAAAGGTCAGGCCCGCGCCCAATACGGCGGCCGCCGCGAGCTTCACGCCGCGGCCGATGCGGTGCAGCAGATAGGGCCCGGCAAGCTCGGCGCGCGCCAGGTTGTAAACCGGCACGCCGTCTGCCAGCGCCGCGAGCGGCAGGGTTTCCGGCTGGCTGGCAAAGAAATCCGCCGGTACCCGCAGGGCATGCGCGAGTTCGGCCGGGCTGACGACATGCGGCTCGAAAGCCGGCTCGGCCGCGAGCGATTGGGCGATGCCGGATGCTGCCGGCCCCAGGTTGACCAGGTGCACCGGCAGGCGTACTTCCTTGAGCAGGATGCGTTGGCTGGACAGGTACAACTGAGTCTTGGCGATTTCCTCCGCGGCGTTGCTGCTGCGGTTGTCCTCGTTGGGGCTCAGGCGCGAGAAGCGCAACTGGCCCTGCTGGAAGTAGCACAGGCGCAGCCCGGCGGGCAGCGGCGTGGCGAGCAGCCCATGCGTCTCGCGCAGCTTGAGCCGCGCATAGAGCGCCTGCAAGGCCGCTGACACCAGCGTCACGGCCATGAGCGGCGCGCGCCGCTCGCGCAGCGCAGCGATCCAGGGCGCGAGCCAGTCGTGGTCGATCAGGCTGACCATGAGGTAGCGGTCATCGCGCCGCCCCTGGTTCAGGCGGCCCTGGCGCCAGGCCGCGCAAAAAGGCGAGTTGCGATAGAGCTGGCGCAGGCGGCGCGCCACCATCTCGGCGCGCGCCGGGCCACTTACGTGGGGCAGGCTTTCCAGACGGAAATCCTCGTCCACCGAATCGACGATGAGCATTACCGGCGCGTGCGGATGCGTGTCCGCCAGGCGCGCCAGCACGAGCGGGCCGTCCGCCTCGGGCAGCTCGCCCAGCCACTCGAGCCTGCGGCTGTGGCCCAGAAAGGCGCTGCCGCCGTGCGGCGAGAGATAAACCAGCAAACGGGTTTCGCGCAGCATTTCAGGTGGGCAGGCTGAACGCCATGTCGTACACGGGCATCAGCACCGACAGGGCGAAAAATCCGAGTATGCTCGCCAGGACCACCAGGAGCACGGGTTCCAGCACCTTCATGCCGCGGTCGATGGCTTCTTCCACTTCGCGGTTGTAGAAGTAGGTGACGTTTTCCAGCGCCAGGTCCAGCGCCCCCGTGTTTTCGCCCACGCGCAGCATGCGGATCACCAGGGGCGGAAACAGCCCCAGGCTGCGGAAACTCTCGGTCAGGCCCACGCCCTCGGTGATTTTCTGGCTGGCCTCGTGCAGGCTGGCGGCGATGACGCGGTTGCCGGCGATGTCCTCGGCGGTCTTGAGCGCATCCAGCACGGTCACGCCGGCGCGATAGAGCAGTGCCAGGTAATGGGCGAAGCGCGCCAGCAGGATTTTTTGCAGCACCGCGCCCAGGATGGGCAGCTTCAACTGCGTCTTGTCCCACCACCAGCGCCCGCGTTCGGTATGACGCACCCAAAGCACGGCCAGTGTGCCGAGCAGGGCGGCGCCGCCCAGCCAGGCATACCACCAAGCGCGGAACAGCTTGGCCAGGCCGAACAGAAACAGCGTGGTGGGAGGCAGCTTGACCTGGGTGGAGAGCAGGAAGCCCTCGAACTTGGGCACCAGATAGACCAGCATGACGACCACGGTGAGCAGCACGAAGGCGCTGACGATGGCCGGATAGACCATCAGGCGCTTGGCCTTGGCGGCGGCCTCGTCCTGCCATTTGAGCGTGGCCGCGAGGTTGCTGAACACCAGGTCCATCCGCCCAATCTGCTCGC
>JAJZSR010000134.1 GCA_021849595.1 Pseudomonadota bacterium
TCCGATCTCCCGGGCCGGACGCTACGCGGAGATTTTCAACAGCGATGCGCAGCGCTACTGCGGCTCCGACCAGCACAACACCGCGGGGGTGGAAGCCGAACCCACCCCCTGGATGGGCCAAGACTGGTCGGTGGCGGTAACGCTGCCGCCGCTGGCCGGCATCATCCTCGCCCCCCAATAAAAACCATGAGCCGGCTCGTCCGCCTTGCCCAATGGCAAGCCCTCAAGGCGCACCGCCGCACCTGGCGGGGGCGCCATCTGCGCGATGTCTTCGCCCAGGAGCTGCGGCGTTTCGAGCGGTTTTCCGCCGCGCTGGACGACCTCCTGCTGGATTACTCGAAAAACCTCATCTCCGCGGAAACCCTTGCGCTGCTCAGGGACCTGGGCCGCGTCACGGGTGTCGAGGAGCGCGTAGCCGCGATGTTTCGCGGTGAGCCCATCAACAACACCGAACAGCGCGCGGTGCTGCACGTGGCGCTGCGCAATGACCCCAGCGTGCCGATATACGTGCAGGGCCGCGACGTCATGCCGGAGGTCGCGCAGGTGCTCGCGCGCATGGAGCGCTTTGCCAACGCAGTGCGCAGCGGGCGCTGGAAAGGCCATACCGGCGCGGCGATCACCGACGTGGTCAACCTGGGCATCGGCGGTTCCGACCTCGGCCCCGCCATGGCCTGCCGGGCGCTTGCACCTTACGGCCACAAGCGGCTGCGCATGCACTTCGTGTCCAACGTCGATCCCCAGCACCTGGGCGACACGTTGGCGCCGCTCAAGGCGGAGAGCACGCTGTTCATCGTTGCCTCGAAAACCTTCACCACGCTGGAAACCCTCGCCAACGCCCAGGCCGCGCGCCGCTGGCTGCTCAAAAAACTCAAGGACAAGTCCGCCATTGCGCGCCACTTCGTGGCGGTTTCCACGAACCGGGCCGAAGTGAAAAAATTCGGCATCGACCCCGAGCACATGTTCGGCTTCTGGGACTGGGTAGGCGGACGCTACTCCCTCTGGTCGGCGATCGGCCTGCCCATCGCGCTTTATATCGGCATGGACGGCTTTCGCGAACTGCTGGCAGGTGGCCGCGACATGGACGGGCATTTCCGTGCTGACCCCCTGGCCAGCCTGCCGGGAACCCTCGCCCTGCTGGCCATCTGGTACCAGCATTTCTGGGGTGCGAGCGCCCATGGCGTGATGCCTTATGACCAGCATCTGGCGCGCTTCCCCGCCTATCTGCAACAGTTGTGCATGGAATCCAACGGCAAGGGCGTGACGCGCGACGGCCGGGCAGTGCGCTGGGACACGGGCGAGATCGTCTGGGGCGAGCCCGGCACCAATGGCCAGCACGCCTTCTTCCAGCTCCTGCACCAGGGCACGCGTTTCATTCCCCTGGATTTCCTGGTCGCCACACGCACCCACTCCGACCTGGACGGGCAACACCAAATGCTGGTGGCCAATTGCCTGGCCCAAAGCGAAGCGCTCATGCGCGGAAAAACACGCGCTGAGGCTACCGCAGAACTCGCCGCAGCCGGGCTGCCGGCGCGCGAAATCCGCCGTCTGGCGCCGCACAAGGCCTTCCCGGGCAACCGCCCGAGCAACACCCTGCTCTATGGGCAACTTACGCCGCGCACGCTGGGGCGACTCATCGCCTTGTACGAGCACAAGGTGCTGGTGCAAAGCGCCGTGTGGGACATCAATGCCTTCGACCAATGGGGCGTGGAGCTGGGCAAGCAGCTCGCCGGCACGCTCATCCGCGAACTGGGCAGTGCCCGGCCCGGCGCGCATGACAGCTCCACCGTGGGCCTGATGCGCCAATACCTGAAACTGCGCACCCCTCACTGAAGCGACGCATCAGAAACTTTCGTCGGCGCGCAGGTAGCGCCATTGGCCCAAGGGCAAGTCGCCCAGCTTGATGCGCCCGATGCGCACGCGCTTGAGTCCGGTCACCTGCAGGCCCACCAGTTCGCACATGCGGCGTATCTGGCGCTTGCGGCCTTCCCGCAGCACAAAGCGCAACTGATCCGCATTCTGCCAGCTCACCTGCGCGGGCTGCAGGCTGCGGCCGTCCAGGCTCAGGCCGTGATTGAGCAGGCGCAGGCCGGCCTCGCTCAAGCTGCCGCTGACCCGCACCAGATACTCTTTTTCGATCTGCGTATCCGCGCCGATCAATTGCCGAGCGATGCGGCCGTCCTGAGTCAGCACCAGTAGCCCGGTGGAATCGATGTCCAGGCGCCCCGCCGGCGCCAAGCCGCGCGCATGCGCAGGCTTGAAACGCGGCGCCCCAGCAGCAGCAAGAAGATTTTCCGCTCGTATGAGCGTGGCCGCCGCCGCATAGCCATCTTCGGGCTGGCCGGAAACATAGCCCACCGGCTTGTTGAGCAACACAGTGACGCGGCCTTGCTGGGCCTTGTCCGCCTGCGTGCTCAGCACGATCTCCACGTCGGGGGGAAACTTGCTCCCCAGCACGGCGACGACCTCGCCGTTCACCTTCACCCAGCCGCGTTCGATATATTCGTCGGCCTCGCGCCGCGAGCACAGGCCGCGTTCGGCCATCAGCTTGGAGAGCCGAACCGGCGTGCCGCCGTCACTCAAAGGGGTGCCGCTTGACGATGGTTTCTTCGCGGTCCGGCCCGGTCGAAACGATGTCGATCGGTACGCCGCACAAGGCCTCCACGCGCGTGAGATAGGCACGCGCATGGACGGGCAGATCTTCGAATCTCTTCAGCCCGACCGTGCTGTCCTTCCAGCCCGGCAGTTCCTCGTACATTGGCTCGCAATGGGCAAGGGTTTCCGCGCCCACCGGCAAGATGTCGCTGGTCTGTCCGTCGATGCGATATCCCACGCAGATGCGCAGCTTTTCCAAGCCGTCCAAAACATCCAGCTTGGTCACGCACAGACCGGACACGCCGTTGATCTGGATGGAGCGCTTCAGGGCCGCGGCATCGAACCAGCCGCAGCGCCGCGCCCGCCCCGTGGTGGCGCCGAATTCATGGCCTTTCTCGCCCAGATACTTGCCGGTGTCATCGAACAGTTCGGTGGGAAACGGGCCGGAGCCCACGCGAGTGGTATAGGCCTTGGTAATGCCCAGGACGTAATGCATTGCGGCCGGCCCCACCCCCGAACCGGTGGCCGCGCCTCCCGCCGTGCAGTTGGAACTGGTGACGAAAGGATAGGTGCCGTGATCGATATCGAGCAAGGTGCCTTGGGCGCCCTCGAACAACAGGTTGTCGCCCGCCTTGTTCGCTTCGTACAACTGGCGCGGCACATCCGCCACCAAGGGCTTGATGCGCTCGGCCATGGCCATGGTTTCGTCCAGGGTCTTGGCGAAGTCTACCGTCTGCCACTTGAAGTAATGCTTGAGCACGTAGTTGTGGTAGTCCAGCACCTCGCCCAATTTGGCGGCAAAGCGTTCGCGATGGAACAGGTCCTGCACACGGATGGCACGGCGCGCCACCTTGTCCTCATAGGCGGGGCCGATGCCGCGCCCTGTGGTGCCGATCTTGCCCGCCCCCTTGGCGGCCTCGCGCGCATGATCGAGGGCCACATGGTGCGGCAGGATCAGCGGACAGGCCTCGGATATGCGCAGGCGTCCCGCGACCTCAACCCCCGCCGCCGTCAGCATGTCCACCTCTTCCAGCAGTGCTTCCGGGGAGAGCACCACGCCGTTGCCGATGTAGCAGGTAACGTCGGGGCGCAAAATGCCGGAGGGGATCAGATGCAGGACGGTCTTCCTCCCTGCCACGACCAGCGTATGGCCAGCGTTGTGCCCCCCCTGGAAGCGCACCACTCCCTGGGCGCGGTCGGTGAGCCAGTCGACGATTTTGCCCTTGCCCTCGTCGCCCCATTGCGTGCCGATGACGACCACATTCCTGGCCATGCGAACTATCCTCCTAATTTAGCGTAAAACAACGCGTAGCGTTACCACGTCACCTTCTCCCGCAAGCGGGAGAGGGCCGGGGTGGGGAAACAGACGGGGCGAGAGCGCGTCATCATGTGCAGTGGCATGCGCCCCGTCCGTTAGGCGGGGCTGGCCTGCGCCAACTCCCTCAAATCCATGCTGAAACCCGTGGCCGGACGCGCGCGGCCGAAAATCCTGCCGACGTCGTCGTAGCGTCCGCCCAGGGCGATGGCACGGCTGCGACCAGCCGTATAGGCCGCGAACACCACGCCGCTGTGATACCCGTAGCCGCGCAGTTCGGCGAGGTCGAAGGCGACATCCGCAGCCACACCGGAAAATCCCTGCGCCAGGCGATCCAGGTCGTCGAGAGCGGCTTTCAGAGCGGGTAGGGGCGGCAGCACACGGCGCGCCTCGGCAAGCACCTCGACACCGCCATACAGGCGTATGAGCTGGGCAAAGGCGTTTTGCATGAGCGGCGCCAGCGTGGCGGTGAGGTCCGCGACCGCCCCACCGTCCTTGGCCTGCAAAGCCGCGAAAAGCTCGCGCTCACGCACTCCTTCGAGCCGAGCTTCGCGCGCCAGTTCGCGCACGATGCCGACATGCCCGAGGTCGAGCTGCACTTCGCCGACCCCCGCCGCCGTCAGGCCGTCCAGCATGAGCCGTATGAGCTCGCCGTCGGCCTCGATGCCCACCACGCCGTAGCATTCGGCGCCGATCTGCACCGGCTCGCGGTTGCGGTGAAAGCTGTCGGTGGTGGTATGCAGCACGCTGCCGACATAGCACAGACGATTGACCGCATTGTGCGCCAGCAAATGAGCATCGATGCGCGCCACCTGGGGCGTGATGTCGGCGCGCACGCCCATGAGCCGCCCGGACAACTGATCGACCAGCTTGAAAGTCTTGAGGTCCAGTTCCGCGGCGGCGCCAGAGAGCAGCGAGTCCACGTATTCGATGAGAGGCGGGATCACCAGTTCGTAGCCGCGCGAGCGAAACAAATCGAGGAGCGCGCGGCGCTGCTCTTCCATGCGCCACGCCAGGGGCGGCAGCACGTCTTCCAGATGCTCCGGCAGGGCCCACGCGCGCACGATCAGCGCATCCAAAGAAGCAGGGCCAGTCCGGCAGCCATGGAAAGCAAGCCCATGAGGCGGAGCTGGCTGTCAGGCATTGCCGTCATGCGGGTGAAAGCCGTTTTCCACAATTGCGGCATGGCGAAGGGAAGCATGCCTTCGAGCAGCAACAGCAGGGCGAAAGCGGCAACCCAATCCACCTCAGCGCTTCCCTGTCCCACGCGGGTTCTGCATGTACTTGAGGAAATCCGAACTGGGACTCAGGATGATGACGTCGTTCCTGCCCTTGAGGCTTTCCCGATAGGCCTGCATGCTGCGGTAGAAGGCATAGAACTGCGGATCCTTGTCATAGGCGGCTGCATAGATGGCTGCCGCACGGGCATCACCCTCTCCTTTGATCTTCTGCGCCTCGCCATAGGACTCGGCAACGATGATGTCTTTCTGCTTGTCAGCTTCGGCCTTGATCTGCTCGGCCTCGGCCGCGCCGGTGGAACGCAGCTCGTTGGCCACCCGCTTGCGCTCCGCCTCCATGCGGCGATAGACCGATTCGCTGACCTCCTTGGGCAGCTCCACGCGCTGCAGGCGCACGTCGACCACTTGTACGCCGATCTTGCTGGCATCGGCCTGGGCCTTGGCGCGGATGGCATCCATCACCTCGTCGCGCTGGCTGGACACCACCTGGTTGATGGTGAGCTTGCCGAATTCGGCCCGCATCAGGTCGTTCACCGTCTGGTCGAGACGGTTCATGGCGCGTGCCTCATCGCCACCCACCGAGACGTAGTATTGCCTGGGGTTCACCACGCGCCATTTCACGAAGGAATCGACCAGCAGGTTCTTCTTCTCCGAGGTGAGATAACGCTGCGGCTCGGCCGTGTCCAGGGTCAGAATGCGGGTGTCGAAATAACGCACGTTTTCCAGCAGGGGAATCTTGAAATAAAGCCCCGGCTGCTTGATCACCGAAACGATCTGGCCCAGGCGGAAGACGATGGCCGCCTGGCGCTGGTCCACCACGAACATGCTGGCGTTGGCGAGTATGAGCGCCACCACGACGATGGCGATGATGCTGCCCCAGTTGCGCTTCATGGCCGTTCCTCCCGAGCGCGGCTGCGGAAGGCGTCGCGCGAACGGAACAGCGACTCCCCGGCGGCCGGCGCGGGGGGCGTTGCCGTCGTCGCCGATTGGTCGGACACCGCCGGCGGCGGTGCGGCCGGCGCCGCGGAAGCGGTGGGCGATGTAGCCATCTGTTGCAGTTTGTCGAGCGGCAGATAGAGCAGATTGTGACTGCCGTTCTGCTCAACAATGACCTTGCTGGTATGGCTCAAGACCTGTTGCATGGTATCGAGATACAGCCGGGTGCGGGTGACTTCCGGAGCCCGGCGGTATTCGGCGGCGATCTGGTCGAAGCGGCTGGCATCGCCCTTGGCCGTGGCGATGACCGATTGCCGATAGCCCTGCGCCTCTTCGATCAAGCGGGCCGCCAATCCCTTGGCGCGCGGCACGACATCGTTGGCATAAGCCTGTGCCTCATTTTTCTGCCGCTCCTTGTCCTGGCCCGCCTTCACCGCGTCGTCAAACGCCGCCTGCACCTGTTCGGGCGGCTGGGCATTCTGCAGGGTCACCTGGCTGATGGCGATGCCGGTACCGTAGCGATCGAGTATTTTCTGCATCAGGCTCTTGGCCTGCGCGGCGATGTCGCTGCGCCCTTCATAGAGGACGTAGTCCATTTTGCTGCGGCCGACGATTTCGCGCATGGCCGATTCCGCCACTTGCTTCACGGCATCGTTGGGGGAGCGGTCATTGAACAGATAGTCCTAGATC
>JAJZSR010000135.1 GCA_021849595.1 Pseudomonadota bacterium
TCAACGACGCCCCCGCCATGGCGCGCGCCACCGTGGGCATCGCCATGGGCGGCGCGGGAACGGACGTGGCGCTGGAAACCGCGGACGTGGCGCTGATGGCCGACGATTTGAGCAAGCTGCCCTTCGCCGTGGCCCTGAGCCGTGCATCGCGGCGCATTATCTGGCAGAACCTGTTCGTCTCGCTGGGCGTGGTGGTGCTGCTTATCCCCGCCACCCTGTTCGGCTGGGCGGGGATCGGGCTGGCGGTGCTGATACACGAGGGGTCGACCGTGGTGGTGGTGATCAACGCGTTACGTCTGTTGGGCTATCGGGCGAACGGGAAAGATCCTCGGCATCCCGGAGATGCACTATCAGAAAAATTTGACACCCAAGAACAACTTGACAATAAAATGCCATCGTCTTCTCAACGAATGTACTAAAAACAAAGAAGCGTGGAATTGGGACTCCTGCCGCGAAAGCTTCTCTCCATACTGACCATTCTGATGCTGCTGACAAGCAGTATTGGGGGCGCGCTCATCCAGTATGAAGACCCTGATACTTGGCCGGGGGTTGTTTTACATTCGCCAGAGGTCACAACTCCAATCTCAATTGTGGTAACGCACGACGATGGCAACCGAACCCGGCTCTGCAATCATGGCTGCCATGTTGCAAACGACCTATTGGCGCACCTGAATTCCTTTTCGGCTCTATCGGCCATCGTCTCCTTTTCAATCCGCATATCCGGTTTTCTGGTCACCCCCGCGTCGCCCATGCTGGGCGAAACCCTGTTCAGACCACCCCGCTGATTTCTCCCGTACCCTTCCCTCATCGCACCACCTGGGGGAGACAAATGCATACAAAGGCTCATGGCAGCATGCCGCGTGCCGATAACTAAAATATGCCCATAAAAATTTGCGGGGGAGAAAACTCATGCCGATCTGCCATACGGTCAAGCCGTCAGTCCGCGTGCTGGCCGTTGCCTTGGTACTTTGCGCCGCGCCACTGAACACCTATGCAGAATCCCGGTCCGAGTGGCTGTTCTTTCCCGCCGTCACCGCGGTTCACCGGACGGGATTGCCGCAGGGGGACGAGCTAGAGCGCAATCACATCGAACCCGTGCTGGATGTGCTCGGCACCGGCGGCCTCAGTTCCATGACCTGGCTCGCCGAGATATTCGTTTCCGAACACGAGCAAGAACTGGCCCGCCTGAACGTGGGGTGGCGACTCAATCCCCAAAATACCCTGTCGATCGGAAAATTCCATAATCTGCAAGGTTACTGGAACACCCAGTTCAACCATGGCGCCTACCTGCAAACGGCCATCGACAAACCCGGCGTAGTGGACGATTCCGCCCCGCTGCCGCTGCACTATGTGGGCGCGCAGATGGAAGGCAAGCTCGTCCAATGGGGAGAGGGCCTGCTCAACTATTCCCTCGGCATCGGCAAGGGGGCGGTCATGAAAAACGGGCTGGTATCCCCCGACATCGTGGGGGCCGGCAAGCTCGGCGATCTCTCGCTGGGTCTTCGCCTGTCCTACACGCCGGACGAGACATCGCCCACCCAGGCCGGCGTCTTCTTCGCGCGCAACAAGATACCCGTAGAGAACAGCAATTGGACCGGCATCACACAGGACGTCGGAGGGTTATTCGCCAATTGGGAATCCGATCCGTTCCGCGTCATTGCTGAACTGTACGTCTTTTCCAACAAGTTGGAGGGCAGCGGCGCAATGGCTTCCGGCAACTTCCTGTACGGCTATGTGCAGGGCGAATACCGATTTTCGCCACGCAGCACCGCCCTAATACGGATGGAGGAAACCGGCGGCACGAATAACGATCCCTTGCTTGCACTGATACCAGACTTCGAGCTGAACAAGCAGTTGATCGGCCTGCGCTATGACGTGACCTGGAACCAGGCAGTAAAAATCGAAGCCAGCCATGTGGAAAGGCTGGATACCAGCTACCGCCAGGTGCAGATTCAGTGGAGTGCAGTATTCCCATGACAAGAAGAAGATTCATCGCGGCGCTATTTTGCAGCTTGGCGACTACGTGGCTGCCCGGCGTAGGCGCCGTTTGGGCGAACGGCATGCGCAAGATGGTGCTGGTCGCCGCTCGCGGCTCGGACCTCGGCCGTTTGTCGCCGGGCGACACCCGCAAGCTGTTCCTGGGCGTGCCGGTTGCCGCTACGCCGTCCAATGACCCCATGCATCCTCTGCGTAACGCCAGCGATCCTGTGCTGGAGGAAGCGTTTTTGCAGAAGGTTGTTTTCATGTCGCGCGATGCTTACGAGCGCGCCCTGCTCATTCGGGCCATGCGCGGCGGCGGTAGCCGCCCGGCGCGCTTCGATTCGGAAACGGCGCTGGTCGACGCTCTGCTGGCCGACAAGTCCGCCGTGACCTATATGTGGGCCGACCGGGCCGCCGCGTGGCCCAATCTCAAGGTCGTGGCCGAGCTATGGCAGGAAAACTGATCACCCGTTTTTTGCGCAGCATGCCGGGCCGGATGATCACCGGCATGCTGCTGATGAATTTCGTGATCGGCGCCATCCTGATCGCGGGCGTCATGCATTTCGTCAAGCGCGACTACCAGGAGCAGTTCATCAACCATGTGCGCGGTCAGGCGCAAATCCTGTCCAACCTGGTGGGACAGGATACCCGGCAAGACCGGGTTGCCGCCCTGCTGGCCGACGTCCAGTTGTCCGGCGAAGTGACATACGCGCGCTTCGACCCGACAGGCGCCGCGGATCCTGCGTTCAGGGAAGACCTGTCCTTCGGCGAGCATGGCGACAACAACTACTGTCTGGCCGTACCGGTCACCGCCCAGAACGGCGAAACGCACGGCATCCTCCGCCTGTGTTACGACGAATCCTTCCTGGGCGAGAAAATTCGCAGTTTGTATCATTTCGGCTTCGCCATCGGATTTATCTACCTTTGGCTGCTGTTGCTGATGTCCGCTGCGCTGGCCATGCGCCTGACCCGGCCGCTCACCGAATTGCGGCACGCTTCCCGCGAAATCGCCGGCGGCGACATGCGCCGCACCCTGAGCATCGATACCAATCTCGATGAGGTCAGCGATCTGGCCAGGGACCTGGAGTTCATGCGAAGCGAGATCGTAAAACGCGGCGAGGAAGCGGCGGCGCATGAATCCCGCCACCGCGCGGTGCTGGAGAATCTGGCGGAGGGCGTGGTCATCATCAACCAGAATTGCCAGATCGAGGCCCTCAACGCCTCCGCGCAGCGCATGTTCGGCTACGACGCCAGCGAGGCGGCGGGCATGCCCTTCTATCATCTGGTGGAAGACGAGTCCGGCCTACGTGAATCCTGCGCCCGGCTCCTCGACGGCGACGTGCTTTCATTCGCTGCCCGCAGAAAGAATGGCGAATCTTTCCCCATGCTGTTGTCCGTCAGCGCCTTCCGGGATGGCGAGCAGCAGCTCATGGCCGCGGTGACGCAGGACATCAGCGAGCGCAAGACGTACGAGGAGCAGCTGACGCAGATGGCCTATTACGACATGCTCACCGGCCTGCCCAACCGCCGCCTGTTCATCGACCGGCTGACCCAGGCCGTGGCCCAGGCGCAGCGCCATCCGAAACTGCTGGCGCTGATGTTCCTCGACCTCGACCGTTTCAAGAACGTCAATGACACCCTTGGCCATGAAACCGGCGACGAATTGCTGCGCCTGGTCGCCGAACGCCTGCGCGGTGTGGTGCGCAGATGCGATACGGTAGCCCGGCTGGGCGGCGACGAATTCACCATCCTGCTCGACGATGTCGCCCATGTCCGCGATGCGGAAATGGTGGCCGACAAGATCATCGAACTGTTTGCCCAGCCGTTCCACCTCGGCGAACACGAGCTATTCTCCTCGGCCAGCATCGGCATCACGGTGTTTCCCCTCGACGCGGACGATACGGACACCCTGCTGAAGAACGCCGATGCCGCCATGTATAACGCCAAGCATCATGGGCGTGGCGTTTACCGGCTCTACGCGCCGGAAATGAACACCGCCCTGGCCGAGCGTGTCAGCATGGAAGGCGCATTGCGCAAGGCCATCAACCAGGAAAATCTGCGCCTGCATTACCAGCCGCAAATCCTGTTGCAATACCAGCCGCAAATCGGACAGATCAGCGGAGAAATCGTCGGCATGGAAGCGCTGGTGCGCTGGCAGCATCCCGAACTCGGGCTGATCATGCCCGACCGCTTCATTCCTTTGGCAGAGGACAGCGAGCTGATCGTCCCGCTCGGCGAATGGGTGCTCCGCCATGCCTGCGAACAAGCGCGTACCTGGCAGGATGCAGGGCTGCCGCCCATCAGGGTTGCGGTCAACCTCTCACCGCGCCAACTCCAGTACCCCCACCTGCTCAAGCAGGTCAGCCAGGCCCTGGAACGCAGCGGCCTGGATCCGTCCTGCCTGGAACTGGAAATTACCGAAAGCATGATTCTGGAGCATACCGACGCTGTGATCGGCACCTTGCGTGCCCTGCGGGAAATGGGCATCACCATCGCCATCGACGATTTCGGTACCGGCCATTCCTCCTTGTCCGCCCTGCAGCGTCTTCCGGTGGATGTGGTGAAGATCGACCGCTCGTTCGTGCGCGACGTCATCACCGATGCCAACGACGCATCCATCGTGGCGGCAGTGATCGACATGGGGCAGAAAATGGGCCTGAAGGTCATCGCCGAGGGCGTGGAAACGGAAGAACAGATGAAGCTCCTTCAATCCATGAAGTGCGATTTCATGCAGGGCTACTACTTCAGCAAGCCGCTGCCCTCCGCCGAATTCGAGACGCTGCTGACGCGCGAAATAGCTGCGCGCAGCCCCTTGCGGATGGAATAGATGGTGGACGCAATGAAACGCCGGCGGAATTCCCAATTGCCCGTATGGCTACTTGTCTGCGTCATGCTCGCCATGGTGGGTGCGCTGCTGGCCTGGGATGCCGATGCCCGTTACGAGGAATTCCGGCGCAAGCAGGAAAGCCTCATGCGCAGTTCGGTGAGCGGTACCGCTGGCGAGATCGGCACTTATCTGACCGAGCTGCGCCGCTCGGTACACCTGTTCGCCAATAGCGAAAAGGAGCTACTGGACAAGCTGCGTTCCCATCCGGAGGGCTTGATCCTGCACGATCAGTTGAACCAGCGTGTGCGGTTTAACTTTCCCGAGGCGTTCGCCTTCACCCTCGCCAACCGCAGCGGTAATCCGCTGCTGGAGGACTTTGATGGGCTGGTAGGCGAAGTCTGCCAGCGCGACATCAGGCAGTTCGCGGCCGACCGGGCACACAGCGAGGTCTACGTCCATCCCCATCCGGACGTTTACCACTTCGATGTCATGGTGGACTGGGAAAAGAGCGGCGTTGCCCAGGGCATATTCTTCGTCAGCTTCCCTGCCGATCTGCTGGCACGCGCTCTGCGCCACGGCCAGATTCCCGGCCATCGCCTGCTGCTGCTGCACAAAAAGATTCCCGGCCTGATCGAGATCACGGATATTGGTCCGCGCATCCTGCTCAAGCGAGATTTCAAACTCAGCGCCGAAGAAATGCGGCGCATCGGCTACAGCTTGCCGGTGGCCGGAACCGCCTGGAACCTGGTCGATCTGCCGGAGGCCGGCCTGTTCGAGAATGCGCGCCGCGGCATAATACGCGAGGCCTTGCTTGTCATGGCGCTCTTCCTCATGGCGACCGCCGTGATGATGGGGCTGTTGCACCTCTCCCGGAAAAAGAACCGGGAACTTGGCTATCTGTACCGCCACGACCCAGTCACCGGCCTGCCCAACCGCTATTTCCTGCTGGAGCACATGCAGACGCTCATCAACCGGGCAAAGCGGCGCCCGTTGACCTTTTCGCTGCTGTTCCTGGATATCGGGGACGCCAAGAGCCCCGACGGCGGTTTCTTCGACCGGCCCGATCTGGCGCAAGTCTTGCAAAGCGCCGCAGCCCGTATCCAGGCTGTGCTAGGCAAACACGACACGCTGGTGCGGCTCACCGGCAGCGAATTCGCCGTATTGTCCGAGGATGTCTCGGGCGAGCAGGCTAAGCGTCTGGCGGAAAACATTGAAGCTGCCCTGCGCCAGCCGCTGGAGGTCCCGGATGGCAGCGTGACTTGCATTCCCAGCGCGGGCTTCGCGGTCTACCCGATGCACGGCAAGGATTTCGAAGGGCTGGTCCAGGTAGCCAACCTCGCCATGCACGCGGCCAAGCGCAGATCGGCTGATGCGGCACCACGGGAAGCGCATGGTAATCGATCAATTTGAAATTACGCCCATCAAAGGAGAAAGATGAATGTCTGCACTTCGGATAGTTAGAACGGTCGCCGGTTCCTTTGTACTGCTGTCACTCGCACTGGGCATGCATGGCAGCCCAGTTTTCATGGACGAGAACTGGCTATGGCTCGCCGCTTTCACGGGTTTCAATCTGTTCCAGAGCGGCTTTACCAATATCTGTCCGCTGGAAATAGTGTTAAAGATCGCCGACATCAAATGAAGCAGGGGAAACTCGTTAGCCTCGGAGGACACGTAATTCACTGAGGAAAGCCAGGGGCATTGGCCGTTACGTTAAACCATTGATGACCAACCCACTCAGGAGAGCGTTTGGGCAACGCTAGGGCAAAACGGCCATGACCCGTTGAGAGGTGATTTACCCGAAAAACATAAAGCTCATTCAGGGTTCACCAGATAAAAAACTGGGTACCCCAGGCGGCAAGCGGAAAAGCTGCGGCCACCAATATTCCCAATGCGCCCGAGGCGCCGTTACGT
>JAJZSR010000136.1 GCA_021849595.1 Pseudomonadota bacterium
AGCGCAGGTTGGTGCGCAACTGGAACAGATCCTGGCCCCGCTCGCCGATGGCCTTGAGCCAGAAGGGCATGACCTGCATGTAGCCCATGGCTCCTACGGGCGAGACGGCATATTTGCGGAAGCGGCTCTCCACCTGGATGAGCGCGAGCACCAGTTGCGGGTCGAGTCCGGCGCGCGCCGATTCCCAGCTCACAGTACGCAAGAAACGCATGCGTGCTGATTCATCGGGCATGTAGCGCGCCAGCCGGGCGGACATGGCGGCAAGCCAGGCCTCGGCATGCAGAGGGTCGCCGAAGGCGGTGTGCCGGTCGCCCTCATCGGCGACGGCAGCCTGCAGCGAGGCGCGCACCGCGGCCGACAACTCCTCCTCGCCTCGGGAGGCGCCCCAGGCCGGCAGGCTGGCGAGCGCGAGCAGGGCGCCCAGTACGCGGCGGCGCGTGCGGTCAGGCTGGTCCATTTTCCTGCGAGAGTGCTTGGGCGACGAATTCCATGACCTCGTCCAACTGCAGCAGGCGGGTGTCGCCGTTCTTGCGCGCCTGGTATTCGACCCGGCCTTCCTTGAGGTTGCGCTCACCCAAGGTGATGCGGTGAGGAATGCCGATCAATTCGGCATCCGCGAACATGACGCCGGCGCGCTCGTCGCGGTCGTCCAGGAGCACCTCCACGCCGGCGGCCGTCAAGCGTTGGTACAACGCGTCCGTTTGTTCCTTGACCAGCGCATTCTTGTGGTAGCCGATGGGGGTGAGCACCAGCGCAAAGGGTGCCATGCTGGCGGGCCAGACGATACCCTTGTCGTCATGGTGCTGCTCGATGGCCGCGCCGACGATGCGCGAAACGCCGATGCCGTAACAGCCCATTTCCAGCACTTGGCTTTTGCCGCCTTCGTCCAGATAGGTGGCGCCCAGCGCCTGGGAGTATTTGCTGCGCAACTGGAAGATATGCCCGACCTCGATGCCGCGGCATAGCTCCAGCGTCCCTTTGCCGTCCGGGGAGGGGTCGCCCTCGACCACATTGCGCAGGTCCGCCACGCGGGCGGGCTCGGGCAGGTCGCGGCCGAAGTTGACTCCGCTCAGGTGGTAGCCGTCCTCGTTCGCGCCGCAGACGAAATCCGCCATGCCGGCGACCGTGCGGTCGGCGATGACCGGGATGCGCAGACCCAGGGGGCCCACCGATCCCGGTCCGGCGCCGGCCGCGGCACGCACCGCGGCTTCGTTGGCTAGGCGCAGGGTGCCGGCCAGTTCGGGCAGTTTGGCTGCTTTCACTTCGTTCAATTCATGGTCGCCCCGCAACAGCAATGCCACGGGACCGTCCTTGCCGTCCACGATAAGGGTTTTTACGGTCTGCGCGGGTTCGACCTTGAGGTAAGCGGCCACTTCGGCGATGGTGTGTACGCCCGGCGTGGGCAGCTTGCGCAAGCTTTGCGCGGGTGCCGGCCGCGCCTCGGCGGGTGCCAGGGCTTCGGCCAGTTCCACATTGGCGGCGTAATCAGAGGCCGGGCAGAAGGCGATGGCATCCTCCCCCGAGTCGGCCAGGACATGAAACTCGTGCGAGCCGGAACCGCCGATGGCTCCGGTGTCTGCGGCCACGGCCCGGTATTTCAGGCCGAGCCGGGTAAAGATACGGGAATAGGCCTCATACATGGCGCGATAAGTTGCCTCCAGGCTGGCCAGGTTGGCGTGAAAAGAATAGGCGTCCTTCATGACGAACTCACGCGCGCGCATGACCCCGAAGCGGGGGCGGATTTCGTCCCGGAACTTGGTCTGGATCTGGTAAAAATTGACCGGTAGCTGGCGATAGCTGCGGATTTCCCGGCGCGCGATATCGGTGATGACTTCTTCGTGGGTGGGGCCGAAGCAGTAGTTGCGGTCGTGCCGATCGCGGATTTTCAGCATTTGCGGCCCGAACTGCTCCCAGCGCCCCGACTCCTGCCACAGTTCCGCGGGCTGCACGGCGGGCATGAGCAATTCCAGCGCGCCGGCGCGGTTCATTTCTTCGCGTACGATGGTTTCGACGCGGCGCAGTACCCGCAGGCCCAGCGGCATCCAGGTATAGAGGCCGGAGCCCAGGCGGCGGATCAGCCCTGCGCGCAGCATGAGCTTGTGGCTCACCAGTTCGGCCTCGGCGGGCGCCTCCTTGCTGGTGGAGAGAAAGAACGCGGATAAACGCATGGATAATCGGTGTTCGTGGGGATGCAAAGGGGAGATTCTAGGGGATGATGGGCTTTTTCGGCCGTAGGCGCGTGGACAAGAGGGTGGCGCGCGGCGTGGCCATCGAGGTGTGGGAGTGCCGGGGGATACGCACCCTGCATCTGGGCAGCCAGGCGGTGCAGTCCGCCATGCGCGTCGCCCGCCCGGACAGCCTGGAACTGGCCTACACCCGCGCGATGATGGCCTGGCCGCTGTTCTGCCCGCAGGCGCGCGAGGTGCTCATGATAGGCCTGGGCGGCGGTTCCCTCGTCAAATACCTGCTCGCGCGCGACACCGGGCTGCGCGTGACGGCAGTGGAAATCGAACCGGTGGTGGTCGAACTGGCACGCCGCCATTTTGCGCTGCCGGAGGAAAGCGCGCGTTTCCGCCTGCGCATCGCCGATGGCGCCGACTATGTGCCGGCCCATCCTGCCCATGCCGACGTCATTCTGCTGGACGGCTACGATGCCGGCGATCAGGTCGAGGGGCTCGCGACCCTGTCGTTCTACCAGGCGTGTCGCCGCGCCTTGCGTCCCGGCGGTGTTCTGGTGGTGAACCTGTGGGGCGGCTCGCCCGATTTCGACCATTATTTCAGCCGCCTGAGCGAGGCCTTCGGCGGGCATCTGGCCTGGTTGCCGGTGGAAGGCAAGAGCAATGTCGTGGTCTTTGCCGGCGGGGCCGAAGTTCGTTGCCCGGGGCGCGAGGACGCCCGGGCCCTGGGCCGGCGCTGGGGCCTGGATCTGCCGGGCTATGCCCGCGCGCTGTGCTGGGCCGAGGAGCACGGCGCCGGGACTACGGCGCCGGGCAAAAAAGCCGGAAAAACAACCAGCTAAGAAGCTTTTCCGGGGTCTTGCCGGTTTGCAATTTGACGTTGATATGAAACAATGAAATCAGTGCAAGCAAACAGCAGGTGGCGGCGATGATCGATCGAGAGGGATACCGCCCGAATGTCGGCATCATCCTTTGCAATGCCCGGAATCAGGTGTTTTGGGCCAAGCGCATCAATCAGCATGCCTGGCAGTTTCCCCAGGGCGGGATCAAGCCTGGGGAGTCGCCCGAGCAGGCCATGTATCGCGAACTGAACGAAGAAGTGGGGCTGCATCCCTGCCACGTCAGGGTACTGGGGCGCACGCGCGAATGGCTGCGCTATGACGTTCCGAGCCACTGGGCGCGGCGCGATTGCCGCAGCCACTATCGAGGACAAAAGCAGATTTGGTTCCTGCTGCGCCTCACGGGGCGGGATTGCGACGTGTGCCTGCGCGCCAGCAGCCATCCGGAATTCGATGCCTGGCGCTGGAACGAGTACTGGATCGAGCTGGATTCGGTGGTCGAGTTCAAGCGCGACGTGTACCGCTCGGCCTTGCAGGAACTGGAGCGCTTTCTGCTCAAGGACAACCGCTATCTGCGCGGGCGACAGGAGGGCGTCTACCGACCCTCCGCGGGGCATGCTGACGCTGCTCGTTGAGACTCGCCAACGCAGGGTTTTTCATCTAAAGGCTTCGGGGCCGGCGGTTTTTTATCTCGCGGATGCCGAAGCCGGCGGCGTGCTCATCAACACGCCCGCCTTTGACCCTTCCCTGGCGGAGGCTTTGACGCGCATCGCCCCCGTGCGCTATGCCTTTTATCCCAGTCATCTCGGCGCGCACGACGTCGGCCGCTGGCGTGCGGCCGGTGCGCGCACGCTGGCCAGCCGGGAGGAGGCGGGGGCCATAGGCTCGATAGACATCCCGCTGGAGCGCGAGCACCGCTTCTCCCGTACCATTTCCTTTTTGCCCATGTCGGGGCGTACGTCCGGCAGCTGCGCGCTGCTGTGCCGGAACAAGCCCGGTCTGCTGTTTCTCGGCCCCATCCTGTCCCGCGGCGCACGCGGCTGGCCCACGCTCCTGCCTCAAGCCGACGACGTATCCTGGGAAAACCGCGTCCTCGGCGCCGTCGGTCTGCGCGGCGTGCGATTCGAGTACGTTTTTACCGACGATTTCGAGCCGAGGGCTTCAAGAATCGGGCCGGGCGCCGATAAAGAAATCCAATGGGAATTGCAAAACATTCTGGGCTTCTGAGCGGCCGCTTGCGTTGAGCTTTGCCGGGCAGGGGCATATATTGAAAACACTTGAGCGTTCCCGGAGGGAAACATGAAAAGTGGATTCACCCGCCTGCCCGTGCGTCACCTGGGGGACATATCGGGCCTGCTGCAGCCCACCTGCGTCCTGCCGGAAAGGGTGACGCTGGACAACCCGGCCATCGACGTCATGACCGACTTCCGCAGGGTGACCGCCTATATCGCCACGCCTTACGATCCCATCGTGGCGGCAGAGGAACGCATGCAGCGCCGCAAGGTGCGCCTTTTGTTCGTTATGGACGAAACCGACCATCTGGTCGGCCTCATCACGAGCACCGACCTGAAGAGCGAGAAGCCCATGCAGATCGTGCACAGCCGCGGCATTCGGCGGGACGAAATCCTCGTGGGCGACATCATGACCCCGGCAGCCGCCCTGGAGGCGGTCGCTTTCGAGGATGTCGCTTCGGCACGCGTGGGGCATGTGCTGGAAACGCTCAAGGCCAGCGGTCGCCAGCATGCCTTGGTGGTGGAGTCCGTCGACGGCAAGCCTTTCGTGCGCGGCCTGCTGTCGCTGTCCAGGCTGTCCAGGCAGTTGGGGGTCAACCTCGTCACCACCGAGGTGGCCCGGACCTTTGCCGAAATCGAGGCGCGGTTGGCCCATGCCTAACGGACGCCAACCCTTATCATGAAACGCTCTCGTCCTGTCCGTTTCTCTACCCCCGCCCCCTCCCGGAGGAAGAGGAGGACGCGGAAAGGCCATGCGTTGTTGCACGCTAACCATGGCATATACGGCTAAGCAAGCCCTTGTCCGCGGCAGCCGCCATCTCCCCGATGGCGGGCCGGGTTTTGCGCCGGGGCGGCCCCTGTGGCAGATCGTACCTACCCGCGATGAGCACGGTAGGCGCGTGACCGACTTCATGATGCTGGTACCGCGCCTCAAAGAGCAGCCGAAAATTTACATCGAGATGGCGATGCGCCACATCCAGAGAGTGCTTGCGCGCTATGACGAGGTGGTGTTCGCCGACCTGAATCTCCAGTTCAATCTCCTCTGGGTATCCCTGAAGCATCGTCCTGGGCACCCCGGGCTGATCCTCGAAATCGCCGGCCGCATACGGCTCATGGTGCCGGAGGCGGTATTGGTAGCGCAAAATCCCTGCGCGCGCTGAGAGCCCAGCGTTTGCATCCGGCGGTGGGCCGGATTAAACTTGAGCGTTTTCCTCAGGTATTGCTGGAGCAAGGCATGGCCATTTCCGAATTGCAAGTACAGACGGCACTCAAAGAAGTCGTCGATCCCAACACCCGTAAGGATTTCGTGACGTCCAAGTCGCTACGTAACCTCAAGATCGAGGGTGGCGACATTTCATTGGATATCGTGCTGGGATATCCGGCGAAAAGCCAGGTCGATGCCATCCGCGAAGCGGTGGAAAGCAAGCTCAAGGGAATCCCCGGCGTAGGCAAGGTGAATGCCAACGTCAGCTTCAAGATCGTGTCTCACGGCGTGCAGCGCGGCGTGAAGCTGATTCCAGGGGTCAAGAACATCATTGCTGTGGCTTCCGGCAAAGGCGGGGTGGGCAAGTCCACCACCGCGGTCAATTTGGCGCTTGCCCTGGCCGCCGAGGGCGCCACCGTGGCCATGCTGGACGCCGACATCTATGGTCCCTCCCAGCCCATGATGCTGGGCATCCATGGCCGGCCGGAGTCGCGCGACGGCAAGAGCCTGGAGCCCTTGGAGGGACACGGCCTGCAGGCCATGTCCATCGGTTTTCTCATCGACCCGGACACCCCTATGGTGTGGCGCGGCCCCATGGTGACGCAGGCCTTGGAACAACTGCTGAACGACACCCGCTGGCGTGAGGTGGATTACCTGGTGGTGGACATGCCCCCCGGCACCGGCGACGTGCAACTGACCTTGGCCCAGCGCGTGCCGGTGACCGGCGCCGTGATCGTGACCACGCCCCAGGACATCGCCCTCATTGATGCCCGCAAGGGGCTCAAGATGTTCGAAAAGGTGGGCATCCCTATCATCGGTGTGGTGGAAAATATGAGCATTCACATCTGCTCGCAGTGCGGCCACGAAGAGCGCATCTTCGGCGAGGGCGGCGGCGAGCGCATGTGCAAGGATTACGGAGTGGAGTTCCTGGGCGCGTTGCCTCTGGACATCCGCATCCGCGAGGAGACGGACTCCGGCAAGCCCACGGTCGTGGCCGCGCCGGATTCGCGCATTGCCGAGATCTATCGGGGCATCGCCCGGCGCGTGGCGGTGAAGATCGGCGAGTCGGCGGTGGACCATTCCACCAAGTTTCCCAATATCGTCATCCAGAATACCTGAGCAGTAGGCAGTAGGCAGTAGGCAGGCGCGCAGGGCTTATAATGCTGACCGCTGCCTACTGATCGCTGCCAACTCGCAATGTCCATCAAATCCGACAAGTGGATCCGCCGCATGGCGGAAT
>JAJZSR010000137.1 GCA_021849595.1 Pseudomonadota bacterium
CCGCCTTGCCGTGTGCCTGCACGGGGGGACAGGGCACCGTACCGTAAGAACAAAACACGCAGCAATCGCCCGACTTCGGGCGCAGGATGGCGTGGCAGGCCTCGCACTCATAGAACCACTGGCAGGCATCCGTCGGCATGCGTTCGGTTTTGCTGTGCCCGCAGTGCGGACAGGTCAGGATGGAATCCAGTATCACGCCGCTCACTGGGCCACTCCCACGACCTTGGAGGGATACCCGGCATCCGCGGTCGCTTTGGTCAAAACCTGGAGATTGGTTCTGGCATCGTCAAAGGTGACGCTCACCTGTTTTTTGGCCTCGTCGATGGCGATTTTTTCCACGCCCGGAAGCCGTTCCAGCGCCTTGTGTACCGTAATTGGACAAGCGCCGCAGGTCATGCCGGGAATGGACAGCGTCGCTGTCTGCAGGGCAGCCCAAGCCGGCGCGGCGACGAAGGCGGCCAGAGCAAAGGTCACAAATGCGTGCCGTACTTTCATGGTCAACTCCCGTTCAGTAGAAAAAAGGAAGCACATAGGGAAAGGCGAGCGCCACCAAGACCAGCGCTGCCACGACCCAGAACAAGAATCTGTAGGCAGTGCGCCCCCCAGGGCTGGCACAAACTGCGCCCTTGTTGCAGGTCTGCGTCGGCCGGAAAATCCGCCCAGAGGCGAAGAACAACGCCACCAGGGCCGCTCCAAGAAAGACTGGCCGGTAAGGTTCGAGCCGCGTCAGATTGCCAATCCAGGCACCGCTGACACCGAGCATCACCAGCACGAGCGGCCCCAGGCAACAGCTTGATGCCAGGATGGCCGCGAGCCCTCCGGCGACCAGGGCAGTACGGCCGTTTGGCGATGTGGACATGGAATTTTCTGTTGAATTCTCTGGTAACAACGTAAGCTTATGTCCGTAGCTAACTACGGAATCAAGCGGTATGACCAACCTTTCGGAAAACCTGACCATCGGTGCCTTTGCCGCGGCCGCCGGCGTCAACGTCGAAACCATCCGCTACTATCAGCGCAAGGGGCTGCTGGTCGAGCCGGACAAGCCCGCCGGCGGCATCCGGCGCTACGGGCAGGCAGACGTTGCGCGAGTAGCGTTCATCAAATCGGCCCAGCGGCTCGGTTTCAGCCTCGACGAAGTGTACGAACTACTGAGGCTGGAAGACGGAACCCACTGCGGGGAAGCCCGTCTGCTTGCCGAGCGCAAGCTTCAGGACGTAAAGGCGAAACTAGCCCATCTGCGGTGCCTGGAGGCTGCGCTGGCCCGGCTGGTCCACGCCTGTCAGGGGCGCAAAGGCAATGTGTGCTGCCCCTTGGTGGCAGCATTGCGCGGGCCAGGCCCGAAAAACATAAGGGCATAGGACGGGCGCGCGTGCCCCCGCCGACGCAGAGGTGTTGATAAACTCCGGCGGGGCGATGATGCGGCGTTTGCAAGCGGCTCAAAATATTCCGCTTACTATTCGTAAGCTCCGTTTTCGCCGTTTCTCGCCAAGTCCGACAGGCCGCTAGCGCCGATATCACGGCCGCACGGCGAACTTCCGGAACAGCGGAATCTTGATCAAGTCGACCACGAACAGGTAGGCCGCGCCGATGGCCAACAGGTAGCCAATATACTCGAACGGAATCTTGGGCATGAGGATGCCGAAGCCGGCCATGAGAGACACGATGATGAAGTCTGCTACGGTCGCCATGAGCATGTACTTGGAGGGCGCCACGCTGTAGAAGGGGCCGCCGGTTCGCACCAGGTACAGCATGCCCTGGCCGGTGAACACCATGATGAGGAACACGATGGTCTGTATCTGTCCTAGCGGCAGCGGGTTGATCTTCTCCAGGTACAGCAAGGCCCCGAAGGAGAACAGCAGTTGCAGCAGGCCCATCGGTACCGAGCCCATGATCATGTTCTTGACCTTCCAGTGGTTGGGCTCTTTCGAGAACTTGACGTTGTCGGTCGAGATGGACATGGTCACGAAGTCGTTGGTGAAGAGCAGCAGTATCACCAGCATGGGCGTGATGATGAAGGACTTGGTGAACATCACTCCCAGGATGGTGAAGAAGGATATCTCTATGGTCTTGGCGACCTTGTTGAGTATCCAGGTCGCCATGCGCTGGAAGATCTCGCGGCTGGTCTTGATGGCGGAGACGATGTCCCCCAGTCCCGGCTCGGTCAGCACGACGCTCGCGGCCGCCTTCGCCACGTCGGTCGCGCCGGCGACGGCGATGCCCACCTCGGCGGCCTTGAGCGCAGGCGAATCGTTCACCCCGTCGCCCGTCATGCCGACGATGTAGCCGCCGCCCTGCAGCGCGCGCACGATGTTGTACTTGTCCTCCGGATAAATGCCGCCGAAGGCATCGAAGTCGGCGAGCTGCTTCTGCCCTTCGGGCGTCTTGCTCAGCTCAAGCAATTGGGGCCGCTCGCATACCCGCTCGCCTATGCCCAGGCGCTGCGCGATGGTGCGCGCCGTGATCGCGGTGTCGCCGGTGAGCATGATCACGCGGATGCCCAACGCGCGCAGTTCTTCCACCAGCGGCTTGGAGTCCGGCCGCTCGGGGTCCATGAAGCCGAGAAAGCCGAGAAAGGTGAATTGCTCAGCCTCCTTGACGGCAGCGGCCAGCACCCGCTCGCCTTTGGAGGCAAGCTGCTTTTCCAATTCTTCATAGGGGTAGGCGGCGCCGCCCTGCTGGGTCAGATCCCAGATGGTGCGCGGCTGGCCTTTGAACACCTGGACTGTTTTTCCGTCCACGTTGTAGGCACTCTCCGTGCGCTTGGTGGCGGGGTCGAAGGGGGTAAAGGCCAGCCGGCTGCCGGCTTCTGTCATCCCTGCCGCATCGGCCACCTTGAAGATGGCGTCATCCAGCGCATCCTGGCTGCGTCGATCGCTCGCCATGATTGCATATTGCAGCAGCGTGTCGCGCGTCACGTTCCCCACGGGAGCCACGTCTTCGAGCTCGACTTTGTTCTGCGTCAACGTCCCGGTCTTGTCCGAGCACAACACCGTCATCGCCGCGGATTCTTCAATGGCAGACAGCTTGGTAGTAAGCACCCCCAGCTTGGACAAATCCACTGCGCCCAGGGCGGTGGAGAGAGTATAGGTGGCCGGCAGCGCAATAGGGATGGCCGCGATGAGTATGACCAGGACAAAGACGATGGCGGAAATAATCGAGATACTGCCGGGCAGCACATGGAGATTCACCAAGGCCACATACCCCAGAAAGACCGCGGCCAGGGCGATGTCCAGGTACAGCAGGTACTTGACGATCTTGAAGATCAGCGTGGCGAGATTGCTCTTGGTCTTGGCGATCTTCACCAATTCCGCGGTCTTGCCGAAATAGCTGTTCTTGCCCGTCGCCACCACCACGCCTGTGGCCTCGCCGCGCTTCACGACGGAGCCGGAATAGGCCACCGCACCCACCTCGGCCTCGACGGGCAGGGACTCGCCCGTGAGGGCGGACTGGTCGAGTTGGATCTGGCTGTCGAGGATTCTGATGTCGGCCGGAACGAAATCGCCCATACGCAGGTAGACCAAGTCGTCAGGCACGAGGTACTTGGCGTCCAGCATGGTCCAGTTGCCGTCGCGCATGACTCGGGCCATCACCGCCAGGCGCTGCTTCAGCAGTTCGAGCGCTTTCTGCGCCTTGCCCTCGTGCAGGAAAGACACGATGCTGTTGAAGATCAGCAGCGCGAGGATGATGACGGCCTCCGCGTACTTCCCGACGGCCGCCTCCAGCAAGGCTGCCACTTCCAGCATCCACGGAATCGGGCCCCAGAAGCGCTTGAGAAATTCGCCCAGCGCGTTCTTCTTTTCTTCCTCCACGGCATTGAGGCCGTGCTCCTGCAATCGTTTAGCTGCTTCCTCCGAGCTCAGCGAAGGGTAGCCGGTCATTTCTTTTTTTTCGCTCACGCCTTTCTCCTCTAGTTGCAGACCCGCAAATCCATTATCCGGACGATTCATTGAGATGCAAATGTACGCGCGTGGCCCCGCAGACTCTACGCTAGATGCGACAGCATGTGGGTTTGCGCGCTCTTTCCCAGGACGGACAAGCCGCACGGCAAACAAGTTCCCTGCGGGCATTCAGGCTTAAAACAGACTTTCGGTCGCGGTCGCGCATCGATGCGGGGCAACGCTATGCGTGTTACCGAGGGAGGCGCTTGGGCTATCCCCTGAAAACGTAGGCGACGGCCTAGCTCGCACCAACAAGCATTACTTGAAACAGCAGAGGGGGAAGCATGGCCGGGCAACTCTTGCAGTGCCCCGCTTGCTCAAGCCACGGGGATGCTTGCACATCCCTGCCTTGACTTTTTTGCACGCCTTGTCGGCATGCTTGCTTTATTCGATTGGTCGGGGCGAGAAGATTCGAACTTCCGACCCCCTGCACCCCATGCAGGTGCGCTACCAGGCTGCGCTACGCCCCGACACGAAAGGCGCGATTCTAGCAGAGGAGCGGCTTTGTACGGAAGCGCTATTTTTCCAAGAGGCGCAGAATTTCCTGCAGTTCCGCGCGCACTTCGGCAAGCGACATGGGCGCGCCGGATTTTTTTTCGCTCGCCGCCTCGGCGGGTTCGCTGTCCAAACGATTGCGCGCCCCCTGGATGGTGAAGCCTTCTTCATACAACAGGTGCCGAATGCGGCGGATGAGCAGCACCTCGTGGTGCTGATAGTAACGCCGGTTACCGCGCCGCTTGACCGGCCTGAGCTGATTGAATTCCTGCTCCCAGTAGCGCAGGACATGAGGCTTGACCGCGCACAGTTCGGAGACTTCTCCGATCGTGAAGTAGCGCTTCGCGGGAATGGGCGGCAACGCGTTGCCGGGGGAATGCTCCGCCATGGTCAAGAGGCAGGCGGCGCTTCCTCGCTATGGGGCTTGCTTGCTTCCACCAAGGCCTTGAGCTTCTGGCTGGCATGGAAGGTCACGACCCTGCGCGCGGAGATGGGCATTTCCTCGCCGGTCTTCGGATTGCGTCCCGGCCGCTGGGATTTCTCCCGGCACTGGAAATTGCCGAATCCCGACAATTTCACGTTCTCGCCGCGTTCCAGGGCAAGACGTATCTCGTCGAAAAACGACTCCACTATGTCTTTTGCCTCACGCTTGTTGAGGCCCACCTGCTGAAAGATCAATTCGGCAAGTTCGGCTTTGGTCAGTGTCATTTTTTTCAGGACCGCAATTGGGCTTGCAAACGGTTTTGCGCCGCCTCCACCATGCGGATCACGGCGCCCTCCACTTCCGCTTCTGTGAGCGTGCGTTCAGTATCTTGCATAACTACCCGGAAAGCAAGGCTTTTCTTCCCGCCCTCCACCCCTTTGCCGCGATACAGATCAAACAATTCCACGCCGATGACAAAGGCCTCGGCGGCCTCCCGCAGCACGTCGAGCAGCGCCGCGGCGGAAACATCCTCCGGCACGACCAGGGCAAGGTCGCGGCGCACGGAAGGAAAACGCGACAGCGTCCGGTGCCGCGCCACATCCTTGGGCGCCAGGACATCCAGCGCAAGTTCGAACAGCCAGGGCGCGGCCGGCAGGTCGAAGCGCTGCAGCAGCCGGGGATGCAAGGCCCCCAACCAGCCCACGTGCCGGCCGCCGCGCAGCACTTCCACGCTCTGTCCCGGATGCAGAGCGGGATGGCCGGCGCGGGTAAATTCCAGGCCTGGGGCCAGGGTCTGTACATCGCCCTTTACGTCGAAAAAGTCCGCCGCACGGGCCGGCAGGCCCCACTGCTCTTCCTGCGCCGCGCCATAAACCAGGCCGGCGAGGCGGCGTGGCTGGTCCTGGGCCTGCGCCCCCAGGAATACACGGCCGAGTTCGAAAATACGCACCCGGCTCTGCTGGTGATCCAGGTTGTATTTGAGGGTGTCGAGCAGGCCGCCCCACAACGTAGTGCGCATAACCGCGAGATGGCTGGCGATGGGATTCTGCAAGACCAGCGGCGCGCCGTTTTCAGCGAGCGCGGCCTCCCAGGCTGGGTCCACGAAGCTGTAGGTAATGACTTCTTGGTAATCCCGATGCAGGAGCCGCTCCGCCAGCAAACCCTCCCCCACCCGCGTTTCGCTCACAGGGAGCATCGCCAGGGGGCCGCACGGCACCTTGGCCTCGATGGCGTCGTAGCCGTGCAGACGGGCGAGTTCTTCCACCAGGTCTTCCTCGATGGCGAGATCGAAGCGGAAACTGGGCGGCGTCACCAGGAGCGCATCGCCGGCAGGGGCCACCCGAGCGCCCAAGCGCTCCAGATATTGCGTCGCCGTGCCGACGTTCATGGCGAAGCCCAGTATGCGCGCCAGCCGTTCCAGGCGCAGGGTGATGGGCTTGCGCTCGGGCAGTCTGCCCTTGGCCTCGACCACCGGGCCGGGGCGCCCGCCGCAAATCTGCACCAGCAAGGCGCTGGCCCGTTCCAGGGCCGCCCGCGTGGCCGCGTAATCCACGCCCCGCTCGAAGCGTTGCGAGGCGTCCGTGCTCAAGCCCAGGCGCCGGGCGCGCCCGGCGATGGCCTCCGGAGCAAAGAAGGCCGCTTCCAGGAACACTTCCCTTGTGTCCTCGCCCACCGCGCTGTGGACCCCGCCCATGATGCCGGCCAAGGCCTGCGGCGCCTGTTCGTCGGCAATGACCAGCATGTCTTCGGCCAGCGTGACCTCCTGCTCGTTGAGCAGGCGCAAAGTTTCGCCGGCCTGAGCACGGCGCACGCGCAGGCCG
>JAJZSR010000009.1 GCA_021849595.1 Pseudomonadota bacterium
ACGCAGAGCGCCATCCAGGACGCCGTGCGCCAGCCGCGCGAGATTGCCGCGCCGCTGGTCAATGCGCAGCAGGCGCGCCGCGCGCTGGATTACCTGGTGGGCTTCAACCTCTCGCCGCTGCTGTGGAAAAAAATCAGCCCGGGGCTGTCGGCCGGGCGCGTGCAATCGCCCGCCTTGCGCATGATCGTCGAGCGCGAGGAAGAAATCGAAAAGTTCGTGGCGCGCGAATACTGGACCGTGCACCTCGACTCCCACAAGGGCAAACAGGCATTCACGGCCCGGCTCATCGAATTCAAGGGCAAGAAGCTGACCCAGTTCGCCGTCGAGAACGAGCCGGCCAGCGCCGACATCGTCCGGGCCCTGAGCGGCCGGCCGGCACAGGTCAAGCAAGTGGAGAAAAAGCGCAAGGCGCGCCATGCCCCGCCGCCCTTCACCACCTCCACGTTGCAGCAGGCCGCGGTGCGCCAGTTGGGCATGACCACCGACCGCGCCATGCGCACGGCCCAGCAGTTGTACGAAGGCATAGACGTGGGCCAAGGCAGCGTCGGCCTCATCACCTATATGCGCACGGACTCGGTCAATCTCGCCAATGAAGCGATCGCCGAAATCCGCGAATTCGTCGCGCGCCACTACGATCCGGATTATCTGCCGGCCGGCGCGCAGCACTACAAGGCCAAGACCAAGAACGCCCAGGAGGCGCACGAAGCCATCCGCCCCACCGCGGTGGCGCGCACGCCCGACAGTCTCAAAGGGCATCTCAGCGCCGACCAGCAACGGCTCTACGAACTGATCTGGAAACGCGCCGTCGCCTCTCAGATGGTGGCGGCGCAATTCGACACCGTAGCGGCAGACATCGCCGTAGGCGCGGGCGTGTTCCGCGCCACCGGCCAGACGCTGGCCTTCCCCGGCTATCTGGCTGTGTATCAGGAAACCGCCGTGGACGGCGGGGACGAGAGCGAAGGAGAAGACGGCGAGGCCAAGCTGCCGCCGCTCGCGGAAGGCGAAACCTTGCCGGTGGACAAGCTCTACGGCGAGCAGCACTACACCCAACCTCCGCCGCGCTACACCGAAGCCAGCCTGGTCAAGGCCCTGGAGGAATACGGCATCGGACGGCCTTCCACCTATGCCAGCATCATCTCCACCCTGCAGGATCGCGAGTACGCTCTCCTGGACAAGAAGCGCTTCGTCCCCACCCCCATCGGCCGGCTGGTGAACTGCTTCCTCACGCGCCATTTCCACGATTACGTGGACTACGATTTCACCGCCAAGCTGGAAGACAAGCTGGACGACGTGTCCAACGGCAAGCGCGACTGGACACGGCTGTTGGGCGAGTTCTGGAAAGGCTTCAACGGCGAGTTGGTGGCCAAGCAGGATGTCGAGCGGGGCTGCCCCATCCCGGACGAGGTCTGCCCCAAGTGCGGCGCCCATCTGCTGCTGCAGTCGAGCAAGCGAGGATTGTTCATCGGCTGCTCGGCCTATCCCAAATGCGACTACACGCGACCGCTGCACGGCAACGAGGAAGGCCCCACGGTGCTGGGGCAGGATCCCGCCAGCGGCCTCGATGTCCTGCTCATGAACGGCCGCTTCGGCTGGTATGTGCAAGCGGGCGAAACGCCCACGGACAAAAAAGCGCCCAAGCCGCGGCGCGCCTCGTGGCCCAAGGACCAGCCGGTGGAAGGGGCTGACCTGGCCACCGCCCTGAAGCTGCTCTCCCTGCCGCGCGAGGTCGGCCATCACCCCCAGACCGGCCTGCCCATCGTCGCCAATATCGGCCGCTTCGGCCCCTACCTGCTGCACGACGGCAAGTTCAAATCCATCCCCAAGGGCGACGACGTCTACACCATCGCCCTACCCCGCGCCCTGGAAGTGCTGGCCATGGAACGCTTGCCGCGCGGCCGCGGCGGCGACGCCCAGGCGGAGGGCAAGACCCTGGGCAAACACCCCGAGGACGACAAGCCAGTGCAGCTCTTGAACGGCCGCTACGGCTGGTACGTGAAGCACGGCAAGATCAACGCCACCTTGCCCAAGAGCGCCGATCCCGAAGCCTTCACGTTGGAGGATGCTCTGCCGCTCATCGCCGCCAAGGCGGAAAAAGCTCCGTCCACGCCGCGCAAATCCTCCGGCAAGAAAAAGTAAGCCGGGGTCGGGGTGCTTGCGCCCCGCTTCACAGGGGCCGTTCCAAGCCGTATAAAGAACATACCGCGCCACGAACAACAACCTGGGAGAATCGGCATGGCGGGCAACGGCGAATTGCGGGCTTTCCTCGAAACCCTGCCGCTGGGTTTTTACGCCCTGGACACCCAGGGGCGCATCACGGACGCCAACCGGCACGGCCATGCCAGCCTCGGCTATACCCGCGCCGAGCTGCTGCGGCTTGGCATCGCCGATCTCACGCCTGATTTCGATCCCGCCGCGCCGCGCCCGCATGCGCAGGTCAAGCCCGTCCTGCCGCCCACCTGGAGTCTGCGCCACAAAAGCGGCCACCTGCTTCCCGTCGAGGTGCACTTCGAAGCGCAAAGCGACCGCGGCGCAGGATATTTTCTGCTGGCCCAGGAGCCTGCCGCCCTCCCCGTGCAACAGCGCCTACGCCGCCTGACTCGGCTCTACCAGGCCCTGAGCGAGATCAACCAGGCCATCGTGCGCATGGAGGACGAGGCGCGGCTGTTTCCGCTGGTATGCCAGGTGGCGGTGGATCTGGGCGGCATGAAAATGGCCTGGATCGGGCGTCCGAGCGCCGACGGCTTGCGCCTGGAGCCGACCATGGCCCATGGCAGCGGCACGGCGTATCTGGAAAGCATCGAGATTCCCCTGACGTCGCCAAATCCGGGGCCGACCGCCACCGCCTGGTGCGAGGCCCGCAATGTGATCATCAACGATTTCCAGGGCAGCGCCCTCACGCGCCCCTGGCACGAGGCCGCCGCGCGCTATGGCTGGAATGCCAGCGGCTCCTTTCCCATCCTGCGCGGCGGCAAGCCCTTCGCGGCGCTGGTGGTGTATCACGACCAGGTGGGCGCCTTCGACGAAGCGGTCATCGCCCTGCTTGACGAAATGGCGCGCGACGTCACCTTCGCTCTGGACAATTTCGACCGCGAGAGAGCGCGCCAGATGGCGCTCGCGGCGCTCAGCGCCAGCGAGGAAAAGTTTTCCAAGATCTTCCACAATTCCCCGACTTCGATTTCCATCACCCGGCTGGACGACGGCACCGTCATCGACGTCAACGATGCCTGGATACGTCTGACCGGATACGCGCGCGAGGACGTCATCGGCCGCAGCACGCTGGATTTCAGTATCTGGATGCGCCCCGAAGACCGCCTGGATTTCGTCGCCAAGCTGGCCGCCCAGGGGCGGGTGAGCAACACCGAGATGCTCTTTCGTACCGCCGGCGGCCCCAAGCCCTTCCTGGTTTCCGCCGAGATCGTGCGGCTGGGCGGCACGGCTTTCGTAGCTTTCATGGCGCAAGATGTCTCCAACCTCAAGGCAGCGCTTGCCATCATCGACGAGCAAAGGAAATTCCTCGAATCCATCCTGGAAAGCGAGCCCGACTGCGTGAAGGTGCTGGCACCCGACGGCGAACTGCTGCAGATGAACCGGGCCGGCCTCGCCATGCTGGAAGTGGAAGATATCGAACAGGCACGCAGCGCCGGGCTCATCAATTTCATCGCGCCCGGGCACCGCAAGACCTTTGCCGAGTTTCACCGGAAAGTCTGTGCCGGCGGCAGCGGCACCCTGGAATTCCTCGTGCGCGGCAGGCTGGGCACGGAACGCTGGCTGGAAACCCATGCCACACCGTTGCGCGGCGCGGATGGCGGCATCACCGCGCTGCTGGGCATCACGCGCGACGTCACGGCCAAGAAGCGCGCGGAAGAGCTGATCTGGCGCCAGGCCAATTTCGACCTGCTGACCGGCCTGCCCAACCGCTTCATGTTCCACGAGCGCCTGGAGCAGGAAATCCGCAGCGCCCGGCGCAGCGGCGGGGTGCTGGCCTTGATCTATCTCGATCTGGACGATTTCAAGGGCGTCAACGACAGCCTGGGCCATTCCGTCGGCGACCGCGTGCTGATCGAAGCCGCGCAGCGCATCGCCGCCTGCGTACGCACCTCGGACACGGTGGCGCGCCTGGGCGGCGACGAATTCACCGTCCTCTTGCCCCGGCTGCGCGACAGCGCGGACGCGGACAAAGTAGCCGCCGCCATCATCGCGCGGCTCAAGGAGCCGTTCGCGCCCGGCGCGGAGCATGGCACCGTTTTTCTCTCCGCCAGTGCCGGCATCACCCTCTATCCCGACGATGGCGGCGACGCGGAAACGCTGCTGAAGAACGCCGATCAGGCCATGTACGCGGCCAAGGCGCGCGGACGCAACCGCTACAGCTATTTCACCTCGGCACTGCAGGCGCAGGCCCAGGCGCGCCAGGAACTGCTGGGCGATTTGCGCCGGGGCCTGGCCGAGGGCCAATTCATGCTTTATTTCCAGCCTGTCGTCGAGCTGGCGAGCGCCCGTCTGGTCAAGGCGGAGGCCCTGCTGCGCTGGGCCCATCCGGCGCGCGGCCTGGTCAGCGCGGGCGAATTCATCCCTCTCGCGGAGGAAACCGGGCTGATCCAGCCGCTCGGGGAATGGGTGTTCCGCGAAGCGACGCGCTGGGCGAGCCACTGGGCGGGGCTGCACGCGCCGGGTTTTCAGATCAACGTCAACATCTCGCCCGTCCAGTTGCACAACGACGCTTTGGACATCGACGCCTGGCTGGCCGCGATCGCCGAGGCGGGCCTGCCTGGCGCGAGCCTGGTGGCCGAGATCACGGAGAGCGTGCTGCTCGACCCCGACCCCGACGTGGCGGGAAAACTCTCGCGCCTGCGCAGCGCCGGCGTGCAGATGGCAATCGACGATTTCGGCACCGGCTATTCGGCGCTGTCCTACCTCAAACATTTTGCCGTCGATTATCTGAAGATCGACCAGACCTTCGTGCGCGACCTGGCCACCGACGCGCACGACAGGGCGCTTACCGAGGCCATCATCGCCATGGCCCATCGGCTGGGCCTCAAGGTCATCGCCGAGGGCGTGGAAACCGAGGCGCAGCGCAGCCTGCTGGCGGCGGCCGGTTGCGATTACGGGCAGGGCTATCTGTTCGCCCGGCCTCTGCCGGCATCCGAATTCGAGGCCTTGTTGCCGGGCCGCTGAGCCGCCGTGCGCACCATCGGGTAAGCTTGCGGGCGCGCCCACTTCCGCCCCGCCCATGCCCGCATCGCACCGCCCGCGCAAGCGTTTCGGCCAGCATTTCCTGGTCGACCGCAGCATCATCGACGCCATCCTCGCCAGCCTGACCCTGCAGCCCGCCGACAACGTGGTCGAGATCGGCCCCGGCCTGGGCGCGCTCACGCAGCCGCTGCTGGGGGTTCTGCCGCATCTCACGGTGGTGGAAATCGACCGCGACATCGTTGCGCGCCTGGCCCGCGCCTATCCGCCGGAACGCCTCACCATCCGCCAGGGCGACGCGCTGGAGGTCGATTTCGCCGGCCTGGGGTCCGACCTGCGCCTGGTGGGCAACCTGCCTTACAACATCTCCACGCCGCTGCTTTTCCACTTGCTGGAGTTTCTGCCGCACATCCGCGACATGACCTTCATGCTGCAGAAGGAGGTGGTGGCGCGCATGGTGGCGCGGCCCTCGACGCCTGACTATGGCCGCCTGTCGGTGATGCTGCAACGCCACTGTCACCTGTTCTGGCTGCTCGACGTGCCGCCGGACGCTTTCGATCCGCCCCCTAAAGTCGACTCCGCCGTCGTGCGCCTCGTGCCTCGCCAAGACAAGGCCCAGCTCGACGAAGGGCGCTTCGCGCGTCTCGTGGCGGCCGCTTTCGGCCAGCGCCGCAAGGTACTGCGCAATACTCTGGGCGGCCTCGTTCCCGCGTCCGCCTTCGCCGCGCTTGCCATCGACCCGGGCCTGCGCGCCGAGAATCTTGCCGTCGCCCAGTTCGAGGCCCTGGCCGCCTACACGGCGGCACAACATTGAGCGGGTAAGATATTCCCTTTCCCCTTCTTTTGCGTCATGGCGATTTACGCGATCGGCGACGCGCAGGGCTGCCTGCAGCCCCTGTTGCAGCTGTTGGAAAAAATCGAGTTCGATGCGCGCCGCGACCGCCTCTGGCTGGTCGGCGACCTGGTCAACCGCGGCCCGGAATCACTGCCCCTACTGCGCCACGTACGCGGCCTGGGGGACGCGGCCAGCGTCGTGCTGGGCAACCACGACCTGCATCTGCTGGGGGTGGTGGCCGGCGTGCGCCCCTTGAGCGAGAGCGACACGCTCGCCGAGATCCTCGCCGCCCCCGACCACGACGAGCTCATCGACTGGTTGCGCACCCGGCCGCTGGCCCATCACGAAGCCGGCTGGCTCATGGTGCATGCCGGGGTACTGCCGGCCTGGAGCCTGGCCGACACCTTGCGCCTAGCCGGGGAGCTGGAGGCCATGCTGCGCAGCTCGGACTGGCGGGAACGCTTGGCGGACATCTTCGGCAGCCATCCCAATGCCTGGAGCGAAGCACTGAGCGGCGCCGAGCGACTACGCGTCATCACCAACGTGCTCACGCGCATGCGCTACCTGGCGCCCGACGCCAGCCTGGAATTCCACCACAAGGGGCCGCAGGCCCCGCCGCCTTATCGGCCGTGGTTCGAACTGCCGGGGCGGCGCACGGCCCAGACCAACATCGTTTTCGGCCATTGGTCCGCGCTCGGCCTGGTACAGCGCCCGCATCTGCTGGCGCTGGACACCGGCTGCCTGTGGGGCGGCAAACTCAGCGCCGCGCGACTCGACGACGGCAGGATCTTTCAGGTCGATTGTCCGGCCTTCCGCACCGTCAAACGCTGAGCGGGCGCGCTGCGGACGGGGGTTTTTACTTGCCTGGCGAGGCCTGGGGTGCCGGAGCATACTGGGCCGATGCCGGCGGCGGCGCATCTTTGGGCAGCAGCACCCACATCTGCCCGGCCTGCTTCATCCGCCCGGCCAGCTCGCCGGCCTCCTTGCCGGTGCCCCAGAAATAATCCGCCCGCACGCCGCCGCGGATGGCACCGCCGGTGTCCTGCGCCAGCACCAGGCGGTCGAGCGGCACATCGGAATTCGGCTGCGTGGTGGCGAGATAGACCGGCGCGCCCAGGGGCAGATAGCGCGCATCGACGGCAATAGAGCGCTGCGGCGTGAGCGGCACGCCGAGCGCGCCATAGGGGCCGGGAATGTCGTCCGGCAGGCGCTTGAAGAAGACATAGCTGGGGTTGCTGTCGAGCAGTTCGGGCAGCTTCTCAGGATGCTCCTCGCCCCAGCGCTTGATGTTCTGCATCGACACCTGGCTCAGGGGCAGCGCACCCCACTCGGCCAGCACGCGGCCGATGGCGCGATAGGGATAGCCGTTTTGTTCGGCATAGCCGATGTGGATTTTGCGTCCATCGGGAAAGCGCACCCAGCCGGAGCCCTGGATCTGCAGGAAGAACAAATCCACGGCATTGTCCGCCCAGGCCAGCACGGGCGCCGAGAAGTCATTGCCATCGATCTGCGCGCGCGAGTAGTAGGGCACCACCTTGTTGCCCACCAGCCGCCCACGCAGACGCATATGCTTGAGTTCCGGATAGACATTGCTCAGATCCACCACCAGGAGATTGCCCGGCGTGGCGTAGATGGGGTAACGGGCGCGCGCCGTGGGGTGGTCGTCGCCGGCGATGACCGGCTCGTAATAGCCGGTGACGAGGCCCTGCGTACTGCCGTCGCCGTTGATGACCTGATAGGGCAGGAAGTGCTCCTGCACGAACTGCGTCACCGCCGCGTCGCTAAAGGCGTCCACTTCGCCGGCGGCGCGGCACACCTCGGCCCATTCCGGGCGCACACCCAGCGCCGCGCAGGACTGCAGCAGAGCGGGCCAAGCAGCCGCGGGCGCCTCACCGGGCCAGTCCGGCAGTTGGTTCCATGGCACCTGCCGCAGGGTCGGCGGCGGCGTAGGAGGGGGAGGCGGCGCCGGTACCTTGGGACACACCGGGCAGACCGGGCAGGCTTGCGCCGGAGCCGGCGGCTTGGCCGGCGGCGCCGCGCAGGCGGCGAGAAACAGGAGCAGCGGCAGAGCGCGCCAGGCGCCCGAGGAAAGCTTCATGCGACCGCGTCCGGTCAGTGCAATACCCGCGGCATGGAGAGGGTGAATTCAGGAATCTCGGCGTCGAATTTCTGGCCGTCTTCCGCCACCATCTGGTAGCTGCCGCGCATGGTGCCCACGGGCGTGGAAATGGCGGTGCCGCTGGTGTACTCGAAGGATTCGCCGGGGCGCAGAAAGGGCTGCTCGCCCACCACGCCGAGGCCGCGCACCTCCTGGGTCTGCTGCTCGGAGTCGGTGATGATCCAATGGCGCGAGATGAGCTGCGCCGCGGCAGTGCCCTGATTGGCGATGCTGATGGTGTAGGCAAACACGTAGCGGTCGGCCGCCGGATCGCTCTGCTCCGGAATATAGGCCGTGTTAACGGTCACCTGGATGTCGTACTTCTTGCCTTCCGCCACGTTGGCGCTCCAGTGGGTTTTGCTCGATTCTATCCCATGCCGCGGGGGCCTCAAGGCCATTCCTGTTAAAATCGCCGCATAAATATTTCGGAGCCCGTCATGAACTACCGCATTGCGCCCAGCATCCTGTCCGCCGACTTCGCCAAGCTGGGCGAGGAAGTGGATAACGTCCTTGCCGCCGGCGCAGATGTCGTCCATTTCGACGTCATGGACAACCACTACGTGCCGAATCTGACCATCGGCCCGCTGGTGTGCGAGGCGCTGCGCAAGCATGGCGTGACCGCGCCCATCGACGTGCATCTCATGGTGAAGCCGGTGGACCGCATCATTCCCGACTTCGCCAAAGCGGGCGCCACCTACATCACCTTCCACCCGGAAGCCTCCGAGCACATCGACCGCACCATCGGCCTCATCCGCGACTCCGGCTGCAAGCCCGGCCTGGTGTTCAACCCGGCCACGCCGTTGCACGTGCTGGAATACAGCCTGGACAAGATCGACATGGTGCTTCTGATGAGCGTCAACCCCGGTTTCGGCGGGCAGAAGTTCATTCCCTATGTGCTGGACAAGGCGCGCGAAGTGCGCCAGATGATCGACGCCAGGGGCCTCGATGTCAGCCTGGAAATCGACGGCGGCGTAGGGCCGGCCAATATCGCCGAAGTGGCCCGCGCGGGCGTGGACACCTTCGTCGCCGGCTCGGCCGTGTTCGGCGCCGCCAAGGATTCCGACCCGCATCGCTACGATTCCATCATCGCCGCCCTGCGCGCGGAACTGGCCAAGGCAAAATAAGCGCCATGAACTTCCCCATCCCCGTGCGCGCGGTCGTCATCGACCTTGACGGCACGCTGCTCAATACCGCGCCGGACCTGGCGCGCGCGGCGGAACTCATGATGGCGGAGCTGGGGCGGCCCTGCCCGAGCCCGGAGACCATCCGGACCTATATTGGCAACGGCGTGTCACGCCTGGTCAAGCGCGTGCTCACCGGCGACATGGATGCCGAGCCCGATCCCGCCCTGTTCGAACGCGCGCTGGCGATCTATCACCGCCACTACGGCGCCCATGTGGCCGACCAGTCGCGCCCTTTCCCCGGCGTGGTGGAAGGGCTCAAGGCCTTCAAGGCGCGCGGCCTGCACGTGGCCTGCATCACCAACAAGGTGGCGCAGTTCACCCATCCGCTGCTCAAGCAGACCGGGTTGTTCGATTATTTCGAGCTGATCCTCTCCGGCGACACCCTGCCGAAGCGCAAGCCCGACCCGCTGCCGCTGCTGCACGCCTGCGAGGTGTTCAAGGTCGAGCCGGCCGAGCTGCTGCTCATCGGCGATTCGCTCAACGACACCCAGGCGGCGCGCGCCGCAGGCTGCCCGGTATTCTGCGTGCCTTACGGCTACAACCGCGGCCGCTCGGTGGCCGAACTGGACCTCGATGCGGTGGTGCAAAACCTGGAAGATGCCGACCAACTGATCCGCAAGGCGGCCTGACATGACGAGTTGCGTGAAAACGAAACGATGGTGCTGGTGAAACGCGGCTTCTCCCGTTTCCCATTTCCATAGGCATTTTCACGGACTCATCATGACTGAACAGGAATTTCACGAGCTGGCCCGCCAGGGCTACACCCATATCCCGCTGACGCGCACCCTGCCGGCGGATCTCGACACACCGCTGTCGCTTTATCTCAAGCTCGCCAACGCGCCTTATTCCTATCTGCTGGAATCGGTGGTGGGCGGCGAGCGCTTCGGGCGCTATTCCATCATCGGCCTGCCGGCGCGCACGGTGGTGCGCGCACAGGGCTTCCATACCCGGGTGGAAAAAGACGGGCAAGCAGTCGAGGAAGATAACGGCAATCCACTTGATTTCGTCGCCCGCTATCAGGCGCGCTTCAGGGCCGCCCCGGTACCGGGGCTGGCGCGCTTCGTCGGCGGCCTGAACGGCATTTTCGGCTATGACACCGTGCGCTACATCGAAAAGCGTCTGGCGTACACGCAAAAGCGAGATGTGCTCAAGGTGCCGGACATCCTGCTCTTGCTCACCACCGAGCTTGCCGTGGTGGACAACCTCACCGGCAAGGTCAGCCTGCTGGTGTACGCCGAGCCCGGGGCGCCCAACGCCTACGCCGCGGCGCAGCGGCGCCTGGACGAGCTCACCCGCAAGGTGCTCATGGGCCTCACGCCCCCGGTGGATACGCCCACCGCCCCGGCCGAGCCGGTGTCGGAGTTCGGCGAAGCCAACTACAAAGCGGCGGTGGCGAAAGCCAAGGACTACATCGCCGCGGGCGACATCATGCAGGTAGTGCTCTCGCACCGCATGTCGCGCCCCTATGCGGGCTCGCCGCTCGCGCTCTACCGAAGCCTGCGCAGCCTAAACCCTTCGCCTTACATGTTCTATTACGACATGGGCGATTTCCACGTGGTGGGCGCCTCGCCCGAGATCCTGGTGCGCCTGGAAGGCGACATGGTGACCCTGCGCCCCATCGCCGGCACCCGCCCGCGCGGCGCCACGCGCGAGGAGGATCTGGCGCTGGAAGAGGACCTGCTGGCCGACCCCAAGGAGCTGGCCGAACACCTGCAGTTGCTCGACCTGGGCCGCAACGATGTCGGCCGCGTGGCGCAGACCGGCAGCGTGCGCGTTACCGAGCAGATGACCATCGAGCGCTATTCCCACGTCATGCACATCGTCTCCAACGTCGAAGGCCGCCTCAAGCCGGGCCTGTCCAACCTCGACGTGCTGCGCGCCACCTTCCCGGCCGGCACGGTGTCGGGCGCGCCGAAGGTGAGGGCCATGGAAATCATCGACGAACTGGAGCCCACCAAACGCGGCGTCTATGCCGGCGCGGTGGGCTATCTGTCGTTCAACGGCGACATGGATTTGGCCATCGCCATCCGCACTGCCGTGATCAAGGACCGGATGCTGCACGTGCAGGCCGGCGGCGGCCTGGTGGCGGATTCGGTGCCGGAAAACGAATGGCTGGAGGCGCGCAACAAGGCGCGCGCCGTGGTGCGTGCCGCCGAACTGGCGCAGACGCCGCCCGAAATACCCCACGCCTGAGGTGACGCCATGCTGCTGATGATCGACAACTACGACAGCTTCACCTACAACCTGGTGCAGTACTTCGGCGAACTGGGTGCTGAGGTTAAGGTGGTGCGCAACGACGAGATCGACCTGGCGGCCGTGGCACAGCTCAAGCCCGAGCACATCGTCATTTCCCCCGGCCCCTGCACGCCCAATGAAGCGGGCATCTCCGTGCCGCTGATCCGCGAGTTCGCCGGCAAGGTGCCGCTCCTGGGCGTGTGCCTGGGCCACCAAAGCATCGGCCAGGCCTTCGGCGGACATATCGTGCGCGCCAAGACGCTGATGCACGGCAAGACCTCGCTGGTGCACCACACCGGCCAAGGCGTGTTCCGCGGCCTACCCAATCCCTTCACCGCGACGCGCTACCATTCGCTGGTGATCGAGCGCGCAACGCTGCCCGACTGCCTGAAAATCACCGCCTGGACCGATGACGGCGAAATCATGGGCGTGCGCCACAAGGCGCTGGCCGTGGAAGGGGTGCAGTTCCATCCCGAGTCCATCCTCACCGAGCACGGCCACGACCTGCTGCGCAACTTCCTGGAGCAGAAGGCATGAGCATCACGCCGCAGGAAGCGCTCGCCCGCACCATCGAGCATCGCGAGATCTTCTTCGACGAAATGCTCTCTCTCATGCGCCAGATCATGGCGGGCGAGGTGAGCCCGGTGATGAGCGCGGCCATCCTCACCGGGCTCAGGGTGAAGAAGGAAACGGTGGGCGAAATCAGCGCCGCCGCCCAGGTCATGCGCGAGCTGGCCACCCGGGTCGTGGTGCCCGGTCCGCAAGATCATTTCGTTGACATCGTCGGCACCGGCGGCGACAACGCCCACACTTTCAATATCTCCACCGCCAGCATGTTCGTGGCGGCCGCCTGCGGGGCCCAGGTGGCCAAGCACGGCAACCGCAGCGTGTCCTCCAAATCCGGCAGCGCCGACGTGCTGGAAGCCCTGGGCGCGCGCATCGACCTCGAACCGGCGCAGGTCGCGGCCTGCATCGCCGCCACCGGCGCCGGCTTCATGTTCGCCCCGCGCCACCATGCGGCGATGAAGAATGTCGCGCCGGTGCGCAAGGAAATGGGCGTGCGCACGCTGTTCAATATCCTCGGGCCGCTCACCAACCCGGCCAGCGCCCCCAACCAACTCCTGGGCGTGTTCCATCCCGACCTCGTGGGCATCCTGGTGCGTGTGCTGCAGCGCTTGGGTTCGCGCCATGTGCTGGTGGTGCACGGCCGCGACGGCATGGACGAAATCTCCCTGGGCGCCGCCACGCTGGTGGGCGAGCTGGTGAACGGCGAGGTGCGCGAATACGAAATCCATCCCGAGGACTTCGGCCTCGCCATGGCCTCCACGCGCCAGCTGCGCGTGGCCGACGCGACCGAATCGAAGGCCATGCTGCTGGCCGTGCTGGACAACGTGCCGGGCCCGGCGCGCGACATCGTCATCTTGAACAGCGGTGCCGCCCTTTACGCGGCCAATCTCGCCGACTCCATCGCCGCCGGCGTGGCGCAGGCGCGTGCCGCCATCGAATCGGGCGCGGCGCGGGCCAAGCTGGACGAGTTTGTGAATTTCACCCGGCAGGCCGGCTGATGGCGGACATCCTGCAGAAAATACTCGCCACCAAGCGCGAGGAAGTGACCGCCGCCCGGGTGCGCGTCCCGCTCGCCGAGATGCGCGCGCGCGCGCTGGCCGCCCCGGCGCCGCGGGATTTCGTCGGCGCGCTGCGCGACAAAATCGCCGCCGGGAATGCAGCCGTCGTCGCCGAAATCAAGAAGGCCAGCCCCAGCCGCGGCGTGCTGCGCGAGGACTTCCGTCCCGCCGAGATCGCCGCCAGCTACGAGCGCGGCGGCGCGGCCTGCCTGTCGGTGCTCACCGATGCGCAATACTTCCAGGGCAGCGCGGAGTATCTGCAGCGGGCGCGCGCCGCCTGCGCGCTGCCGGTGCTGCGCAAGGATTTCATCATCGACCCCTACCAGGTCCATGAAGCGCGCGCCATGGGGGCGGACGGCATCCTGCTGATCGTCGCTGCACTGGACCTGGAAACCATGCAAAAGCTGGAGGGCCTGGCATTTGATCTGGGCATGGCGGTGCTGGTGGAATCCCACGACGCCGCCGAACTGGCGCTCGCCCTGCAGCTCAAGACGCCGCTCCAGGGTATCAACAACCGCAACCTCAAGACCTTCGAGGTCAGTCTGCAAACCACGCTGGACTTGCTGCCGCGCATCCCGCCGGAGCATCTGGTCATCACCGAATCCGGCATCCTCCAGCCAGGCGACGTCGCGCTCATGCGGCGCAACGGCGTGCATGCCTTCCTGGTGGGAGAAGCCTTCATGCGCGCGCCCGATCCGGGCCAGGCGCTGGCCTCTCTGTTCGCTTGAAGTTGCAGCCCGCCGCAGCGCAGCGGCGGCGGATGAGCTGGTCCAGCGACCATTTGCCCGGCCCCCACAGCGCCACCATGGCCAGCAGGCAAGCCCACAGGACATGGTGCAAGATACCGGCCGGCTGCAGGGCGTAGTAATAAGAGCCCAGCGCGACGGCGTTCACCACCGTCAGGCCCAGGGCGGCAAAGCGGCCGAACAGGCCCAGCGCCAGCAAGGGCGGCAGCAGTACCTCTCCGGCCGTGCCCAACACCGCGGCCGCACCCGGCGGCAGCAGGGGAACATGGAATTCATCTTGGTAGAGCCAGAGCGTGCCCTCCCAACTGCGCAGGCTTTCCAGCCCGGACAGGATAAAGACGTAGGCGACATAGAGGCGCGCCGCGAGCAGGGCGGGCGCCTGCAGGCTGTCGAGCGCCGCGACCAGCGCGAGCCAACCCCGCCGCAGCGCGGCGCCGCCCTGGCATGCGGCCCCCTGGAGCTTGAAAACGTTCATGATCGACTCCTCGTGCAGGAGGCGAGGCGCTCAGCCCCGCCCCCGAGCCTCAGGAATTGCGCTTCTTCATGCTTTCTTCGAAGGCTTTCGCCTTGGCAGGGTCCTTGAGCAAAGCCTTGGCTTGCTCCATGTTCAGGCCACCCATTTTCTGGCAGGTGCCGGCCGCCTCGACCCTGAAATCGCCCGGGTCGTAGCTCACCGTGCTCTGGCCCTTACAGGAATGCAGGCCGGAAATCCCGGCGCAATCGTTCTGGCCAGCCTTGGCGACGCCGAAGCATTTTTCCGCGCCTGCCGCCTGGCTGGCCGGCGCCGCGGCCAGCACGCCTAGGGCAAGCAGGGAAGCGGCGGCGGTTTTGACGAAATCACGTTTGTCCATGATGGTTTCCTGAAAAGAAAATACGCTGTAGAAAACTCCTGGCTGCCCCGATGGAGCCGCGCCAGGTGCTGCGTTGGTCGGGCGGCACCGCGCATCCTTACAGCCGCGCCGACGACGATTTTCGCCGATGCGCTACCGGCGCCGTATATTCTGCCGTTACCATCACGAAAGAATTCACGAAAAATTCGCCCCCGCCCATGGCCGCTCCCCTCTTCCCTGCCTACCCGGCCGCCGCCATCGTCCGGGTGTCCGCTATCTCTTCCCGGCCGGCGACAGATGACTGAGGACGCGATGCCTGCCGGCGGTTTCGAAGATATTTCGGCCCGCTCCGACTCCCCCGGCGGCCCGGGCACGGAAGGCGCCCCCGCCGCCTGCGAACAACTCGCCCAGCACATCGCCCAGCAGGAACTGCCGGCTCTGGGTCTTTCCCTGCAAGCCGTGCTCAAGGCCACGCAGGACGACAGCGCCTCGGGCCAGCAGATTGCCACCGTCGTGCTGCGCGACCCGGCGCTCACCTCCAAGGTGCTGCGCGCGGCCAATGCCGCCTATCTGGGCTATGGCGGCCACGGCAAGATCGTCACCGTGAGCCGCGCCGTGGTGGTCATGGGCGTGCACGCGATTTACGAACTTTGCGTCACGGCGCTCACCCTCGATGCGCTCGGCCGTGCGCCGCGGTACGCGTACCGCCTGCACAGCGCCCTGGCGCGCGCCCTGCACGCCGCGGTGCAGGCACGCGATCTGGCCTTGCAGCGCAAGCTGCCGCGCGACGCTGCCGAGCGACGCTTCGTCGAAGCCCTGCTGGCCCCCATAGGCGAGCTGGCTTTCTGGTATGACGGCAAGGAGGCCGCCCAGGCCCTGGACGCCGCGCTGGATGCGGGCAAAAGCCCAGAGCGGGCCGAGCAGGAAGTGCTGGGTTTCCCGCTGCGCGAGCTGAGCACGAGCCTGCTGCGTTCCTGGGGCCTGGAAGCCCTCGCCGAGCACTCGCACGAAACTGCTCTGGCCATCGAACTTGCGCAGGCCGCGCAAGGCGGCTGGAGTGAGCCCGCCTGCCGCCAGGCGGTGCAGGACATCGGCCGCCTGCTGCGCCAGGACGAGGCGCACACGCTGGCGCGCCTGCAGCAGAATTCCGGCGATGCCGCCGCCCTGGCGGTCGCCATGGGCGCGCGCGACGTGGCGCGTCGCCTGCCTACGCCCCAGGTGCAGGCCACGGGAGGCGAAGAGGCCGGCGCGGCCGAAGCCGCCGGCTATCCGGTACCCGATCTGCGCCTGCAACTGCGCATGCTGACGGAAATGAACAAGGTCGCGAAAACACGCAAGGAGCTGCCCATACTGCTGGAAACCTGTCTGGAGGGACTCTACCGCGCCGCCGGCCTGGAGCGCGCCGTGTTTTGCCTGGTCAACGTCGCGCGCACCCATCTGGCGGCCCGCCTGGCGGTCGGCCCGCACGGGGAGGCGCTGTCGGCGCATTTCGACTGGGCACTGGTCCCCGCCCTCGACGCCCTACTGCAACCGGGTGTGATGCTTTGGCTGAAGCGCCCCCAGGCACCGGACTCGCCGCTGCTGCAAGCCAGCGGTGCGGAGGAATGTCTGGTCGGCTCGGTGAGCGTGGATCAGAAATGCATCGGGCTGTTGTACGCCGACAGTGCCCCTACGCAGCGCCCGCTCGACGCCCAGGCCTTCGAGGCCTTCCGGGGCTTTGTCGAGCAGACCGAGATGGTAGCGCGCGCGCTGCGCTGAATTCCCGGGCTAGGAACGCACCGGGTGCCAGCCGGTGAGCCCCAGCAGCACGGCAAACCCGAGCAGAAATCCGACCGGTACGAACCAGGCTGTGCGCAGCCAGCGCAAGGTGTCTTTCGCTTCCGGGAACGCGGAAACAAGCGCCACGCCGGCGCTGGACCCGAACCACAGCATGGACCCGCCCACGCCCACGGCATAGGCCAGCACGCCCCAGTCGTAGCCGCCCTGGGACAGCGCCAGCGCGGTGAGCGGGATATTGTCGAACACGGCGGAGACGAAACCCAGCCCCAGCGCCCCGTGCCAGGAAGGCTCCGGCAGGCGCGCGACCGGCAGGAGGCCGGCGGCGAGCACCAGCGCCAGCAGGAAGATCGCCCCCTTGAGCGACGCGCGCGCCGCCTCCCAGGGAATGGGGTGGAACCATCGCCCCACCAGAATCGCCGCCCAGGCCCCCAGGGCCGGAAAATCCACCAGCACATTGCCGGCCACGGCGCCGGCGATGATGCCCAACGCGAGCAGCAGGCGGCTGGCCACCAGCACGCCCATGACTTCCAGCTCATGCGCATCGAAATGCGCGCCGGGAGGGTTGTCCTTGCGGATGGGCTGTACTCGCTGCTGCGCACGGCTGGCCCAGTAGCCGATGAAGGCGAGGCTGGCCACCGCGCCTATGAAGGCGTCCGCCACCTGCAGCGCGGGCACGCCGGCCAGCCACATCATGGTCGTGGTGGTGTCGCCGATCACCGAACCGGCGCCGCCGGCATTGCTCGCCGCGACGATGGCCGCCAGGTAGGCCACGCTCACACGCCCGCTGTACAGCTTGCGCGCCACCACGCCGCCGAGGACGGCCGCGGCGATGTTGTCGAGAAAAGTAGAAATGAGCGCAACGAGGAACAGCAGCGCATAGCCGCCCCTCCAGTCATCCGGCAGCAAAGCAGGCAGCCGGTCCGGAATGCCGGAGTCCTCGAAATGGCGCGCCAGGATGGCAAAACCGACGAGCAGGCCGAACAGGTTGAGCGCCAGCTTCCATTCCCCCAGCAGCTTCACCCCTACGGGCTCGCCCAGCACGAGCACCTGATAGAGCGCGATGGCGGCCAGGCCGCCCAGGGCGATGCCGAGGTTGTGGCGATGCCATACCGCGATACCCATCAGCATGGCGCCGAACAGGAAAAACTCGGCGGGGAGGCTCATTGCGCGTAACGGGACGGGCAGGCGGGCGATCCGGCGAAGCCGGCCCGAAGCCTACTTGCGTCGCGACGGCTTTGCATCAGCCCCGGCCAGCACGAACTGCTTGAACGCCTGCGCCACCGGCGACAGCCGCTTGTCGGCGCGATGTACCACATACCAGTGGCGCATGATGGGAAAGCCCTCGACCTTCAGCACCACCAGGCGTCCCAGCGCCAATTCAAGTTCCAGCGTCTGCAGCGAAAGGATGCCGAGCCCCAGGCCGGCCTGCACCGCCTGCTTGATGGCCTCGTTGCTGCTCATTTCCATGCTGGTTCTGAGTTCCAAGCCCTTGGCTTCGAAAAAGCGCTCCATGGCACCGCGCGTACCGGAGCCGGCCTCGCGCACCAGGAAGGGCTCGGAGGCGAGGTCGTGCAGCGACACTTTTTTCTTGCGCGCGAGCGGATGTTCGGGCGGCGCGATAACCACCAAGGGATTGTCCATGAAGCGCGTGGCTTCGAGGTCCAGCCCGCCCGGCACCTGGCCCATGATGGCGAGGTCGATGCGGTTGACGGCAAGCTGGCCCAGCACCGATTCGCGGTTGGAAACGTCGAGGTGTATGGAAATCCTGGGATGGGCCCCGCGGAAGCGCGCCAGGAGATCGGTGGCCACCGCGCTCACGGTAGTGGTCACGGCGACATTGAGGCGGCCCGTGTCCATGCCGCGCAACTGCGCCAGATTGGCCTGCAGGTCATCGAGCCGCGCGGTGATGGCCCGGCCGGCGTGCAGCACCTCGCGCCCAGCGTCGGTGAGATAAATTTTCTTGCCCAACTGCTCGATGAGCGGCAGCCCGAGTATGACCTCGATGCCCTTGACCTGCATGGACACCGCGGGCTGCGACAGGTGCAGCTCCGCCGCCGCCTTCGAGAAGGATAGGTGACGGGCGACGGCTTCAAAAACGCGGAATTGGCGCAAGGTGAGGCGTCTCATATATATAAGGTTATCGATATGGTAATCATCATAACATTTGAATTTTATTTATATAACATGTTCCGTATAGTGCTCTCCAGTTTCCACAATGTTTGTGTTTATAGCCTCAGGAGCCCGCAATGGACCAGTCCGCACGCTACGCCGACCTCAGCCTCAAGGAAGAAGAACTCATCAAGGGCGGCAAGCATATTCTCGTCGCCTACAAAATGAAGCCGAAGTCCGGCCACGGCTATCTGGAAGCCGCCGCGCACTTCGCCGCCGAGTCCTCCACCGGCACCAACGTGGAAGTGTCCACCACTGACGAATTCACCAAGGGCGTGGACGCGCTGGTCTATTACATCGACGAAGCCACCGAGGATATGCGCATCGCCTATCCGCTCGACCTGTTCGACCGCAACGTCACCGACGGCCGCATGATGATCGTTTCCTTCCTGACGCTTGCCATCGGCAACAACCAGGGCATGGGCGACATCGAACACGCCAAGATGATCGACATCTATTTCCCCGAGCGCGCCATCCAGCTGTTCGACGGCCCCTCCAAGGACATCTCCGACCTGTGGCGCATCCTCGGCCGCCCGGTCAAGGACGGTGGCTACATCGCCGGCACCATCATCAAGCCCAAGCTGGGCCTGCGCCCCGAGCCCTTCGCCAATGCAGCCTACCAGTTCTGGCTGGGCGGTGACTTCATCAAGAACGACGAACCCCAGGGCAACCAGGTGTTCTCCCCCCTGAAGAAGACCATTCCGCTGGTGGCCGATGCGCTCAAGCGCGCCCAGGATGAAACCGGCCAGGCCAAGCTGTTCTCCGCCAACATCACGGCCGACGACCACTACGAAATGTGTGCTCGCGCCGACTTCATCCTGGAAACGTTCGGACCCGATGCTGACAAGGTTGCCTTCCTGGTCGACGGCTTCGTGGGCGGTCCCGGCATGATCACCACCGCCCGCCGCCAGTACCCCAACCAGTACCTGCATTACCACCGCGCCGGCCACGGCATGATCACCTCCCCCAGCGCCAAGCGCGGCTACACCGCCTTCGTGCTGGCCAAGATCTCCCGCCTGCAAGGTGCTTCCGGCATCCACGTCGGCACCATGGGTTACGGCAAGATGGAAGGCGAAGGCAGCGACAAGCTTATCGCCTACATGATCGAGCGCGACGAGTGCCAGGGCCCGGTCTACTTCCAGAAGTGGTACGGCATGAAGCCCACCACCCCGATCATCTCCGGCGGCATGAACGCGCTGCGCCTGCCTGGCTTCTTCGAGAACCTCGGCCACGGCAACGTGATCAACACTGCCGGCGGCGGCTCCTACGGCCACATCGACAGCCCCGCGGCCGGCGCGATCTCCCTGCGCCAGTCCTACGAGTGCTGGAAGTCCGGCGCCGACCCGATCGAATACGCCAAGAGCCACAAAGAGTTCGCCCGCGCCTTCGAATCCTTCCCGGGCGACGCCGACAAGCTGTATCCGGGCTGGCGCGAGAAGCTGGGCGTGCACAAGTAATCAAGCACCCCGGTTGATCCGACCCGACAAACGCCCCCGCCCCGGGGGCGTTTGTCTTCCCGCACAAGGAATAACCATGATCGAAAACGGAGTTTCAGTGGAGGCTAACGTGAGCGAAGCGAACGTTAAGCAAAGCGGCCGTAACTACAAAGAGCAATACAGGGTTCAGCAGGAACCCTACTACCAGCCCCAGGGCAACGAGGTCGCCCTGTACGAGGCCGCCTACCGCAACCGCCTGCCGGTGATGATCAAGGGCCCCACCGGCTGCGGCAAGTCGCGCTTCGTCGAGTACATGGCCTGGAAGCTCGGCAAGCCGCTCGTCACCGTGGCCTGCAACGAGGACATGACCGCGTCCGACCTGGTGGGGCGTTATCTGCTCGAAGCCAACGGCACGCGCTGGCTCGACGGCCCGCTCACCACCGCCGCGCGCATCGGCGCCATCTGCTACCTGGACGAGATCGTCGAGGCGCGCCAGGACACCACCGTGGTGATCCACCCGCTCACCGACCACCGCCGCACCCTGCCGCTCGACAAGAAGGGCGAGTTGATCGCCGCCCACCCCGACTTCCAGTTGGTGATTTCCTACAACCCCGGCTATCAGTCGCTGATGAAGGACCTCAAACAATCAACCAAGCAGCGCTTCACTGCTTTCGATTTCGATTACCCCGATGCCGCGTTGGAAGCGCAGATCGTCGCCAAGGAAACCGGCATGGACGAGGCCGTCGCCGCCAAGCTGGTGAAGATCGGCGGCGTCGCCCGCAAGCTCAAAGGGCACGGGCTGGACGAAGGCATCTCGACGCGCCTGCTGGTATACGCCGCGACCTTGATCCGCGACGGCGTGGACGCGCGCGATGCCTGCCGCATGGCGCTGGTGCGGCCCATCACCGACGACGCCGACATTCGCGAGACGCTGGATCACGCGATCGACGCGACTTTTGCATAAGCTTCAGACGTCGTGATCGAAACGGAAAACGAAGCTTCGGCGAAGGCTAACATCGGCGCAGCCGATGTTAGGTCCGCACCAGCGGACGGCCAAGGCCAACACCGGCATCCCTTAATGCCGCCGCCGGAACGCGGAGCAGGGGCCCCTTGGGGGATGCGACCATGGAGGCAGCGATGAGCAGTCGCGACCCGGCGTCTCCCGCGTCCGCTACGGGGTCGCACCTTCCTACGGAAGGCACTGCTCCGCCCTTCGCGGCCGCCTATTGGGCCAAGCTCGACACCCGCTTCCCCCAGGCGGAGGCGGTGTTCGAGGACGTCATGGCCGAAGCTTTGGCGGTGCTCACGCGCGAAGGGCTGGATGCCTACCTCGAAGCGGGTCGCGTCATCGGCAAGCTCGGGCGCGGCGTCGAGCCCATGCTGGCCTTTCTGGAGGAATGGCCGTCGGTTGCAAAAGTAGTCGGCGAAGCCGCCTTGCCGGCGACGATGGCGCTGATCCAGCGCCTGCAAAAATCGCCCAATGGAAAAGCGATCACGCCCTTCCTGCAGACGCTGGCGCCGGTCGCGCGCCGCCTGCAAACGCAGGAGCAGTTGCAGCATTATCTCGACATCGCGCTCGATTTCATGGAGCGCACCACCGGCTCCATCCATGGCCACCACACCACCTTCCCCAGCCCGGGCCTGCCGGAATTCTTCGCCCAGGCACCGGCACTGCTCAGCCAGCTTTCCATCACCGGGTTGAAGAACTGGGTCGAATACGGTATCCGCAATTACCGCAGCCATCCCGAGCGGCAGATGGATTACTTCAGCCTGCAATCGGCCGACGCCCGTGCCGTGCTGCAGCGCGAACGCCACGGCACCTTGTTCGTCGACGTGGAGCGCAAGCTCGATCTTTATCTGCGCGGTCTGTGGCAGGACCACGACCATCTGGTGCCCTACTCCACCGCTTTTGACGAGCTGCGCAAACCCGTGCCGTATTACGACAGGCTCGGCATGCGCGTGCCGGATGCGTACGACGACTTCGTTATTCCCTCCCGCGCCGGGGGAGGGGCCGGGGGTGAGGGAAGCCGCGTGAGCGGCCTCGATCGCTATCGAGCGGTACTGGCCCATATGGTCGGCCACCGCCGCTGGTCGGAGGCCCAGGTCGCCGACAACTGGAGCCCGTTCCAGCGCATGGCGGTGGAGTTCTTCGAAGACTGCCGCATCGACACGCTGCTGATCCGGGAATACCCTGGCCTTGCGCGCATCTTCCTCGCGCTGCACCCCAAGCCGGGCGAAACCGCCTGCGATCCCGAAACCACGTCCTGCCTGCGCCACCGGCTGGCGATGCTGTCGCGCGCCTTCCTGGATCCCGCTCACGGCTACGGCGACCCGGTGCTGCTGGATTATGTGCAGCGCTTCCACACCCTGATGGGAAAGGGCGCGTCCTCCACGGGGGAGATCGCCGCGCTGGCGCTTTCCTACGTCGCCGGGAGCCGCCGCCAGAGCGACCAGTTTGCCAAAGTCTGGTTCGACGACACAGTGGTGGATTACCGCGACGACAACCGCCAGTTGTGGAAATTCATCGAGGATGGTGACGAGGAAGAAGCCTTCGACGAAAAGCGCAAGCTCGAACCCGGCGACGAGTGGCAAGACCTGCCGCCGCGCCACTATCCCGAGTGGGATTACGCGAGCCAGACCTATCGCCCCGACTGGGTGAGCCTGTACGAGCACCTCCATCCCCAGGGCAACGCCGCCGACATCGATCGCCTGCTCAGCAAACACGACGCCCTGGCCAAAAGGTTGAAGCGCATCCTCGACCTGCTGAAACCGCAGGACAAAGCGCGCATCCGTTATCAGGAAGAGGGCTCGGAACTCGACCTCGACGTCGCCATCCGCTCCTTGATCGACTTCAAGGGCGGTGCCACCCCCGACCCGCGCATCAACATGAGCCACCGGACCAGCGGGCGCAATCTCGCCGTTTCGCTCTTGCTCGATCTGTCCGAGTCACTCAGTGAAAAAGTGTCCGGCTCCGGGCAGACCATCCTCGAACTCAGCCGGGAGGCGGTGTCGCTTCTGGCCTGGGCTATCGAGCGCCTGGGCGACCCCTTTGCGATTGCCGGCTTTCACTCCGACACCCGCCACGACGTGCGCTACCTGCACATCAAGGGCTATGGCGAGCGGTTCTCGGACGAGGTCAAGGCGCGCATGGCCGCCATGCAAGCCGGCTGGTCCACCCGCATGGGCGCCGCCATGCGCCACGCCGCCCACTATCTGGGAGCGCGCAAGGCCGACAAGAAACTCATGCTCATCCTCACCGATGGCAAACCGTCCGACGTCGATGTCCACGACGAGCGCCTGCTGATCGAGGACGCGCGCCAGGCGGTGAAGGAACTGGACCGCGACGGCATCTTCACCTACTGCATCAGCCTGGATCCCAAGGCCGACGACTACGTCGGCAACATCTTCGGCCGCCGCTACAGCGTGATCGACCACATCGAACATTTACCGGAAAAACTGCCAGAGCTTTTTATGGCGTTAACGAAGTAAACGCCATAAAAAGCTCTGGCAGTTTTCAGTGAAGGCTAACGTGAGCGAAGCGAACGTTAAGTCGCATAGCGGCGGCCGGCAGCAGCCTGGTAGGCACGCGCGGGAGTGTCCTACCTCCTCATGCCTGCCACACTCCGTAGCCGCCTTCGCGGAAATCGATCGCCAGTTCCACTTCCAGGGCGCGCGCGTCGTCGTAGGACAGCGCCCCATAGAGTTCGTAAAGCTCTGGCAGCAGGCACAGGCCGTAGTCCTTCACGAAGCGGTTGGCCTGAATGCCGGCCTTGTGCTTGTCGAAGCGCACGTCGGGGTCGAGCCCTGTCATACCGACGTAAACGCACGGCTTGCCCGCCACGTAGCCGGGGTTGGCCTTCTTGAATCGCAGCTCGCTGAGAACGCTGTGCGACAGCCCGATCACGTAGACCCGATAGTGGTCGTGCCGTCCCATCTCTATGCATCGCGCTCGAACTGCTCGATGCGTTCGGTTTCCACCTCCGCATCCGCCATCCACTCCTTGAGCGCCGGCAGCGCCAGTACCGTCTCGGCATAACCCTTCGCCACGCCTTCGAGCACCACGCCGTAGGTCAGAAAGCGCAGCACCACCGGCGCGTACATCGCATCGGCGATCGAAAAGCGTCCGAACAGGAAGTCGCCGTCCGCTCCAAAGCGCGCGCGACAATCCGTCCAGATGGAAACGATGCGTGCGATGTCAGCGAGGCTCTTGGGCGTGCGCCCCCGGCCCGGGCGGCGGGCACGGATGCTCATCGACATATGCTCGCGCAGCGCGGTAAAGCCCGAATGCATCTCCGCGCTCACCGAGCGCGCCACCGCTCGCGCTGCAACGTCGGACGGCCAGAGCTCTTTGTCGGGAAAGCGCTCGGCGAGGTATTCGCAAATCGCCAGCGAATCCCACACGCGGATGTCGCCGTCGTGCAGCGCCGGCACCTTGCCCGAAGGCGACCATTTTGCCAGCGCCGCGGCCGACTCGGGCGCATACAGCGGAATGCGCACCTCCTCGAAGGTAATGCCCGCCTGGCGCAGCAGCAGCCAGGGACGGAGAGACCAGGAGGAATAATTCTTGTTGCCGATAGCGAGGGTGACGGGAGGCATAGGGGCAGGTCCTTGGCGAACAGGGCGAGATGAAACTTATATGAATGCTGGTGGGGATGTGGGGGCTATGAGACTATTTCGGCACCATAATTTTTCGAAAAGAAAATCAGAAATATGGACCGGCATCAATTGGCTTTTGCATGACACTTATTGCTGTTCCAGCGTAAGCTCAGACTCACCCATCCAGTAGCAAAGCAGCGGTGCCGGAATGCGCAGGATTCGCGTAGCCATATCAGGTAAATCCGCGATCACACCGAAATTGTCTAGCGATTTCGTGACAACGTAGGCGCGGTCGATGTTTTTCTGTTGGCAGAGTTCGAGCAGGCCTTTCAGGTCGCGCAGGCCGGTGTGCTGCGCGCGGTATTTCACTTCGAAGGGGATGATCTGGCCGCCGATTTCGGCGACGAGGTCGACTTCCCGATCCTTCTTGCCGCGCCAGTAGGTGAAGCGGACGTTCTGCGCGTAGTAGCGGGCGAACAGGTGTTTGAAGACTGCAGTTTCGGTGGCCACGCCAAGGGCGGTGGGGTCTTCGAGAATGGCTTTGCCTTTGAGCATGACGGCTGGCGCAATGGCGGCGTCGGCCAGATAGATCTTGAAACGGGCGCGCAACACGTCCTTGCCGTAGCCTAAGGGGGGCAGACGGTAGATGAGGTGGGTGGCTTCCAGCAGTTCGATGAAGTGCTGCGCGGTGGGCCGCTTAACTTCGAGGTTGGCGCACAGGTCGACCATGTCGAGCAGGCCGCCGTCGTGCATGCACAGGTAGAGGAAGGTGTGTTCGAGGTCCAGCACTCGGCGCACACCGAACAGCGCGGTCATGTCGCGCTTCAGCACCTTGTCGATGATGTCCTCGCGCAGCAGGCGCTGTGCCTGGGTGATGCTTTCCACCTGGGCGGTTTGCGGGAAGCCACCGCGCACGAGGTATTCGTGGAAGTGTCCGACATGGGACGCGGCGGTCTCGGCGACGCGAGTGAAATCGGACTGCGGCCAGTCGAACAGCTCGCGCATGGATTTGATGCGCGGCAGGGCGGGCAGAGACAGGTTCTTGATCTGGAGATATTCGTAGAATGAGAGCGTGGTCAGGCGGATGGTGTGCCAGCGCCCGACGCCGGACTCCTGCCCGGCCTCGACGAGCGGCATGGCCGAGCCGGTGAAGGCGATGCGCCGCTGTTTCGAGAAATCGACCTGATGCTTGACCCAGGTGCCCCACTCGTGGATGAATTGGGCCTCGTCGAGGAACAGATATTCCAGGCCAGCGGCACGCGGCTCGCGTTCGCGCCAGGCTTCCAGCACGGCGTCGATGCCGGCAAGCTTGAGAATGGGGTGGTCGAAGGTGGCGTAGAGAATGTTCGCGGGCGGAACGCCTTCCTGCAGCAGGGACTCTACTGCTTGCAACATCAGCGTAGTTTTGCCGATTTGGCGAGCACCGGAAAGCAGCACAGCGCGCGGCGCGGGTGGCTGAGTCATCCACGACTGCAATTCACGGAATGCCGCGCGGCGCCATGCCGGCAGGTCGGAAATGCCCTCGCTCCGCCACCACGGGTTGAACTGGCCCAATACGGAAGTGAGTTCTGTTTTGGATACTTGCACGCGGGAAATCCTAACAGTATTACTAATTTAAGTAAATTACACGTTAATAAAAATTGTTAAATAGTTTTTTTCGTGGTTGAGAATAATCGTTCCATTCCTTGGAGCGATTAGGCGCCACATTCGCCTCATTTTTGCGGCTTCCCCTTGCCCGCCGCAGCCGGCGCAGCCTCGCCCCGCCCCAGCAGGTAATCCAGAAACGCCCGCGCCACGACCGACAACTGCCGGCCCGCCGGGTATACCGCGTACCAGTACCGCCGGATGGGAAAACCTTCGACATCCAGCTCGGCGAACTGCCCCGGCTGGTTGAGCGCGAGCGCATGGCGGGAGAGCGCTGAAATGCCCAGCCCGGCGAGGATGGCCTGCTTGATGGCCTCATTGCTGCCCAGTTCGAGACGCGGGTGGATGTTGATGCCGGAAGCGCCGAACATGCGCTCGATCGCGTTGCGCGTGCCGGAGCCGTTTTCGCGCATCAGCCATGTTTCCCTGGCGATGCGCTCCAGAGGAATGTTCTTCCTGCCGGCCAACGGGTGATCGGGTGCGGCAAGCACGATGATGGGGTTGTCCATGATGGGGATGGCGACGACATCGATGTCTTCGGGCGGCTGGCCGAGAAAGTAAAGGTCATCGAGGTTGTCGGCCATGCTGGCGAGCACCTGCTCCTTGTTGGTGACGCGCAAGGACACGTCGATGCCGGGATAGAGCTTGGCAAATTCGCCGAGCAGGCGCGGAGCGAAATAGGAGGCCGTGGTGATCGCCATCAGGCCGAGCTTGCCCTGTTTCAGCCCGCGCCGTTCATCCACCGACATGGTGTAGCGGTCGAGGATGCCGAAGATTTCGCGGCTGGCCTGCGCGAGTTCCTGGCCATCGGGCGTGAGGCGGATTTTTTTGCCGACCTGTTCGAACAGGGGCGCGCCCACGGCCTCGGTCAGTTTCTTGATCTGCATGGAGACGGTGGGCTGGGTGAGATAAAGCTCCTCGGAAGCACGTGTGAAGCTGCCCAGGCGGGCGATGGCTTCGAAAATTTCGAGTTGGCGGAAGGTGGTGTGGTGGCGCATGGCTGAGGGACGCTCCTGGCTTTGTCGATAGATTATCATCTATCAATTAAATAGAAAATATCGACTGTTATTTATGTACGGCTGACCGCATGATGTGCTTCATCGTGCATGGCCGCTCCCGGCAAGGCGCGTAAACCACCCTTATTGCTCGGAGGAATCATGGCCGTTAAGACCTACAACGCTGGCGTGAAGGAATACCGCCAGACCTATTGGATGCCCGAATACACGCCCAAGGACACCGACATCCTGGCCGTGTTCAAGATCACCCCGCAGCCGGGCGTGGACCGCGAAGAAGCGGCCGCCGCGGTGGCCGCTGAATCCTCCACCGGCACCTGGACCACCGTGTGGACCGACCTGCTGACCGACCTGGACTACTACAAGGGCCGCGCCTACGCCATCGAAGACGTGCCCGGCGACGACACCTGCTTCTACGCCTTCATCGCCTACCCGATCGACCTGTTCGAAGAAGGCTCGGTGGTCAACGTGTTCACCTCGCTCGTGGGCAACGTGTTCGGATTCAAGGCCGTGCGCGCCCTGCGTCTGGAAGACGTGCGCTTCCCGATCGCTTACGTGAAGACCTGCGGCGGCCCGCCCCAGGGCATCCAGGTCGAGCGCGACATCATGAACAAGTACGGCCGTCCGCTGCTCGGTTGCACCATCAAGCCCAAGCTCGGCCTGTCCGCCAAGAACTACGGCCGTGCCGTATATGAATGCCTGCGCGGCGGCCTGGATTTCACCAAGGACGACGAGAACGTCAATTCCCAGCCTTTCATGCGTTGGCGCCAGCGCTTCGACTTCGTCATGGAAGCCATCCACAAAGCAGAACGTGAAACCGGCGAGCGCAAGGGCCACTACCTGAACGTGACCGCGCCGACCCCGGAAGAGATGTACAAGCGTGCCGAACACGCCAAGGAAATCGGCGCACCGATCATCATGCACGACTACATCACCGGCGGCTTCTGCGCCAACACCGGCCTCGCCAACTGGTGCCGCGACAACGGCATGCTGCTGCACATCCACCGCGCCATGCACGCCGTGCTGGACCGCAACCCGCACCACGGCATCCACTTCCGCGTGCTGACTAAGATCCTGCGTCTCTCGGGCGGCGACCACCTGCACACCGGCACCGTCGTAGGCAAGCTGGAAGGCGACCGCGAAGCCACCCTGGGCTGGATCGACCTGCTGCGCGAGTCCTACATCAAGGAAGACCGCAGCCGCGGCATCTTCTTCGACCAGGACTGGGGCTCCATGCCCGGCGCCTTCGCTGTGGCTTCGGGCGGCATCCACGTGTGGCACATGCCCGCGCTGGTCACCATCTTCGGTGACGACTCCGTGCTGCAGTTCGGCGGCGGGACTCTGGGTCATCCGTGGGGCAACGCGGCCGGCGCCGCCGCCAACCGTGTCGCCCTGGAAGCCTGCGTGGAAGCGCGCAACCGTGGCGTGGCCATCGAGAAGGAAGGCAAGGCCATCCTGACCGAAGCCGCCAAGTCCAGCCCCGAACTCAAGATCGCCATGGAAACCTGGAAAGAGATCAAGTTCGAGTTCGACACCGTCGACAAGCTGGACGTGGCGCACAAATAAGTCGGCAGCCATTAGTCGTCAGTTGGCAGCAAGGACATCGGTGAGAGAGCCTTCTGCCAACTGCAAACTGCCAACTTACTACTTCCTGAAAGGTATTTGAAATGTCTGAAATGATCGATTACAAAAGCCGCCTGAGCGATCCCGCCAGCCGCAAGTTCGAAACCTTCTCCTACCTGCCGGCCATGACGCCCGAGCAAATCCGCCAGCAGGTCGAGTACATCGTGAAGAAGGGCTGGAACCCCGCCATCGAGCATACCGAGCCCGAGCACCTCATGGATTCGTACTGGTACATGTGGAAGCTGCCGATGTTCGGCGAAACCGACGTGAACCGCATCCTGGCCGAAGCCGAAGCCTGCCACAAAGCCAACCCGAACAACCACGTTCGCCTGGTCGGCTACGACAACTTCGCGCAAAGCCAAGGCGCCGCCATGGTGGTTTACCGCGGCAAGACTGTTTAAGCGCGACCGCGCGGGGCGGAGCAGTGCCTTCCGTAAGGAAGGTGCGACCCCGTAGCGGGATGCAGGCGCCCCGACACAGGCGCATCATCCCCGGCGCTCCCGTAAGCGTCTCTCAGTAATCCTACGGGGCGCCGCGGCACGGGTAATTCCGTAAACAAGCCCCCGCCGCCGCGAGGTGGCGGGGGCTTGTTGTCTCCGTGGTCAAAAATTTGAGCTATTTGGGAACCATGCAATGAGCGACATCATCAAGCAGTACCTGATCGAAAAGGAGCCCTACTACCGCGCAGTCAGCGACGAGGTTGAGCTGTACGAGGCCGCCTACTCCGTGCGCATGCCGATGATGCTCAAAGGCCCCACCGGCTGCGGCAAGACCCGCTTCGTCGAATACATGGCGTGGAAGCTCAAGAAGCCGCTGATCACCGTCGCCTGCAACGAGGACATGACGGCCTCCGACCTGGTAGGCCGCTTCCTGCTCGATGCCCAGGGCACCCGCTGGCAGGACGGCCCGCTCGCCATCGCCGCCCGTTACGGCGCGATCTGCTATCTGGACGAAGTGGTCGAGGCACGCCAAGACACCACGGTAGTGATCCACCCGCTGACCGACAACCGCCGCGTGCTGCCGCTGGAGAAGAAGGGTGAACTGGTGCACGCGCACCCCGACTTCCAACTGGTGATCTCCTACAACCCGGGCTACCAGTCGCTAATGAAAGACTTGAAGCAGTCTACCAAGCAGCGCTTCGGCGCGCTCGACTTCAACTATCCCGAGCATGACATCGAAACCGAAATCGTCGCCCACGAGACCGGCGTGTCGAAGGAAATCGCGGACAAGCTGGTGTCCATCGCGGAGCGCGCACGCAACCTCAAGGGCCACGGCCTGGACGAGGGCATTTCCACCCGGATGCTGGTGTATGGAGGCTCGTTGATCGCGAAAGGGGTGGAGCCGAAGAACGCATGCCGCGTCGCGCTGGTGCGCCCGATCACCGACGACCCGGACATGCGCGACGCGCTGGATGCGGCGGTGTCGACGTTTTTCTAAGCCATCGGCAGTCAGCGATCAGCCACCCCGGACTGCGAATTCGCTGACAGCCGATGACCGACAGATGAGAGCTATCGATGTCCATCAATCTCGCCGACTACGCCGACCTGCTGGAAGACCTTTCGGGGCATAGCCGGGCAGCCCTGGAAGCCAATTGGCACGAGGCCACCAAGGTGTTCTCGCCGCGCGGCCTGGACAATTACCTCAAGGGCACCTCGGCCATCCGCGGCCTGGGCCGCGGCGATTCCCTGGTGGAAACCTGGATCGAGGAAGCACCTCGCGTGGCCAAGGAAGTGGGCGAAGACGTGGTGGCGGACCTCGCCACCGGCGCGCTCATGCTGGCGTCGAAAACCTCGGGCGCGGTGATCGAGATGATGCTCGCCACCGCGCCCACCGCCGCGAATCGTTTGGGTGACGCGGAGCTGTTCCTGAAATACCTGCAGTTCCTGAACACCCTGCTGGCGCAAGCGCCGCGTGGGGTGCGGCCCATGCTCGAAAATCTGGACAAGCTGTTCAGCCAACTGACCCTGGGGGGGCTGCGCCGCTGGGCCACGTGGGGCGCGCACGCGCACCGCACCAACTATGAGGAGCAGATAAAGTATTTCGGCCTCGAAACCAAGGAATCGCTCGCCGTCCTGCAGAAGGAGCGCAAGGGCACGCTGTTCGTCGACGTGCAGCGCCGCATCAACATGTACCTGCGGGCATTGTGGGCCCGCGATTTCTTCATGAAGCCGACCTCGGGCGACTTCGAGACGCGCCAAGGCTACAAGCCTTTCGTGGAGGATTATTTCATCCACCTGCCGGACGCCTATGATGCGTTTGCCCCGGAAGGGGTCGAACCCGTGTCCGGACTCGAGGTCTACCGCGCCGCCGCCGCGCACGCCGCCGCGCACATCGTCTATACCAAGGAGCCGATTTCCGCCGAGTCGCTCAACAACTGGCAGATGGCGGTGATTTCCGTGATCGAAGACGCGCGCGTGGAAACGCTGGCCATACGCAAGTTTCCGGGCCTGAAGCAGCTCTGGGCAAGCATGCATACCGTCACGCCCGCGCAATCCGCCACCGCCGGCGATTATCTGAACCGCCTCGCCCGCGCGCTGCTGGATGAAACCTACCGGGACGACGATCCCTGGATCGCGCAGGGCCGAGTGCTGTTCAAGGAAGCCGCCGACAAGCTCGATAGCAATCAAAGCTCGTGGAATATCGGCGTCACCCTGGCGCATGCTTTCCTGGAAAAGAAGATCCCCTTCAACCTGCGCACCGACGTGCTCGTTGCACCCTATCGCGACGACAACCGCTATTTCTGGGAATTCGAAGAATTCGATTTCGACAAGGCCGCCGCCGCGGGCTACGAAACCCAGAAGCAGGTACGC
>JAJZSR010000138.1 GCA_021849595.1 Pseudomonadota bacterium
AGCTCGCGGCGGCGCTCAGGCAGCGTCTGAGCGTTCCGCAGGGAAAGGAATGACGTTGTCTTCCTGCGTTGCGGTCAACAGCCGCTCCGCGGGAAAGATGGCGGCAAACGTGCTGCCGCGGCCCACTATGCTCTGGATGTCCAGGCGCGCGCCATGGCGGGTCAAGACGTGCTTGACGATGGCCAGCCCCAGGCCGGTGCCGCCGGTTTCACGCGAACGGCTGCGGTCGACCCGATAGAAGCGCTCCGTCAGGCGCGGCAGATGCTCGGGGGCGATGCCCTCGCCGCTGTCCGTGACCGCGAACACGCCCTCGCCGCCCTCTTCCTTCCAGGTCAGCGTAATGCTGCCGCCGGCGGGCGTATAGCGCACGGCATTGGACACCAGATTGGAAAACGCGCTGTGGATCTCCTGACTGCTGCCCGACAGCCAGGCGCCGCTCTCGATCCGGGCGCTGATGCGATGGCGTCCGCGGCTCAGTTGCCCGGCCTCGCCCTCCAGCTCATGCACCAGCGCCGGCACGGGGACGCGCTCCTCGACGCGCTCGTGGTCGGTGCTTTCCAGGCGAGAGAGCATCAGCAAATCTTCGATCAGACGCTGCATGCGCTGGGTGTGGCTTTGCATGAGCTGCAGATAGGGCCGCATGTCCTCCGCCTTCATGTCCTGGGCATCCGCCAGGGTTTCCACGAAACCGCCCACCACCGTGAGCGGCGTGCGCATCTCGTGCGACACGTTGGCGATGAAGTCGCGGCGCATGGCGTCCACCCGCTCCAGGTCCGTGATGTCCCGCACCATGAGCAGCTTTTGCGCCCCATAGGGCACCAGTTGCATGGACAGCGCCGTCTCCCGGCTCAGCGGTGAGCGGCACACCAGGCGGCGGCTGTAATCGCGCTCGCGCAGGAAATCCAGAAACGGCGCCTGGCGCATCAGGTAGCTGATGTATTGGCCGTGGTCTCGCCGGCAATCCAAACCCAGGTAGCGGTTGGAGGCTGGGTTGCACCACTGGATACGGTCGTTCTCGTCCAGGATCACCAGGCCGTCGGGCACGGCCTCGGCGGCCTGCTGGAACTGGCCCAGGGCATTGGCCAGCTCGGTATTGCTCCGGCTCTGGCGGGAGAGCAGCTTGTTCAGGCGATAGTAGATGTCGCCCCACACGCCCAGGGCTCGCGGCGCCGCCCCCAGCGATTCGGCGAGCGTACCCTCTTCCAGCCAGCGGGCCAGCCGCGCCTGGAACCAGAATTGCCGCACCAAGAGGATCAGCAGGCCCAGGCCCAACAGCCCCAGGCCCGCATGCACGCCTGCCGCCAGTCCGAACAGCGCAGCCGCGAAAGCCAGCGCCATCAGCTCCCCCAGCGGCCGCCACCAGAAGCCCATCGCCACGGTCTTGAGTAACGGGAGCCGGGATTATAACGCGCGGCCAGTCAGGCGACCGGCGAGAAGCGGTAGCCCGACCCGCGCACGGTCTGCACCAGGTTCTCATGGCCGGTGGGCGAGAGCGCCAGGCGCAAGCGGCGGATGTGGACATCGACGGTGCGCTCTTCCACGAACACGTCGTCGCCCCAAACCTGATCGAGCAACTGGGAGCGCGAAAACACCCGCTCGGGATGGGTCATGAAGAAATGCAGCAGGCGAAATTCGGTGGGCCCCAGATCGAGCGGCTGGGTGTTGCCGGTCACGCGGTGGCTCACCGGATCGAGCTTCAGACCTCCCGCCTCGACGGGATCCTCGGTCATCTGCGGCGCGCGCCGGCGCAGCACCGCCTTGATACGGGCCACCAGTTCCTTGGGCGAGAATGGCTTGGTGATGTAATCGTCGGCCCCCGTCTCCAGCCCCGCCACCTTGTCGCGCTCTTCGCCCTTGGCAGTCAGCATGATGATGGGCGTCTGCTTGTAGCGGCTGTCCTGGCGCAGTCGCTGGCACAAGGCAATGCCGGACAGCCCGGGCAGCATCCAGTCCAGCAGGATGACATCGGGGTTGGCGTTTTGCAGCAACTGCAGCGCCCGCTCGGCATCGCCGGCAACGGTTACCGCATGCCCCGCCTGCCCAAGATTGAGCTTGAGCAACTCCTGTATGCCGGGCTCGTCTTCCACCAGCAGGATTTGTGCACCCATGAGGACCTCAAGACCATGAAAAAATTGCGCCTATCCTATGACAGCAATATGAAAAAGTTGTGACAGGGTGCAATTATGGCGTTCGGCTAGAATAGAGCCTTTTGCCGCGTCCCACCATGGAAAATCGCGAATCCACCACTCATTTCGGCTTTCAGGAAGTGCCGGAAACCGAAAAGGCGGCGCGCGTGGCCGACGTCTTCCACTCTGTGGCCAGCCGCTACGACCTGATGAACGACTTCATGTCGGCCGGCCTGCACCGCCTCTGGAAGCGCTATGCCGTGCTGCAGGCGGGTCTGCGCCCCGGCCAGCGCGTGCTCGACGTGGCAGGCGGTACCGCCGATTTGACCCGGCTGTTCCTCAAGGAGGTCGGCCCCGGCGGCCAGGTGGTGCTCACCGACATCAACTTCTCCATGCTGCGCGAGGGGCGCGACCGCATGCTCAACCTGGGCCGACTGCCCCCCACCGTGCAGTGCGATGCGGAAAAGCTGCCCTTCCCGGACGGCGGCTTCGACTGCGTGTGCGTCGCCTTCGGCTTGCGCAACATGACCCACAAGGAACAGGCCCTGGCTGAAATGACACGCGTGCTGAAGCCCGGCGGCCGCCTGCTGGTACTAGAATTTTCGCGCATATGGGCACCGCTGGCACCCCTTTACGACGCCTATTCCTTCAAGTTGCTGCCCCTCATGGGCAAGCTCGTGGCCAAGGATGAGGCGAGCTACCGTTATCTCGCGGAATCCATCCGCATGCACCCGGATCAGGAAACCCTCAAAACCATGATGGAGGCGGCGGGGCTTGCTCGCGTGAGCTACCTCAATCTCGCCGCCGGCGTGGTCGCCCTGCACAAGGGCTACAAGCTCTGATGGCCGGCAGCCTCCCGGCAGCGGCTTTTTGCGCGGCGGCCAACCACCTGCTGGCGCAGCAGCCGGGGCTGGCCGCGGGGCTTGCGCCCCATGCCGGCCAGACGCTGCGCATCGAGCTGCCCGGGCTTGTCCTGCAGGTGCGCATTACCGCGGCGGGCCTTCTCTCCCCGCTGGCCGAGACGGAAGCGGACGAAGCGCCGGCCGGCTGCATTCGGGTCCCTCCCGCGCTGTTCCTGCGCCTGGCGCTGGAGGGCCGCGCCGCCCTGCGCGCTGCCGACGCCACCGGAGACGCCCAGTTGCTCGATGCCGTGAACCAGGTCTTCGGCCAGCTCGACTGGGATGCGGAAGCCGATCTGTCGGCGCTGCTGGGGCCGGTCGCGGGGGTGCGCCTGGCCCGCCTCCTGCAACAGCTTCCCGCCGGCGCCCGGCACAGCGCCAAGACCTTGCTCCTGAACGTGGCGGACTACGCCACGGAAGAAGCGGGCTGGCTGGCCGGCGCACGCGACGTGGCGCGCTTCAACCGCGAGGTGGACGAACTGGCGGATGACGTCGCGCGCCTGGAAGCGCGCCTGGCGCGCCTGGAGCGGCGCTGATGTTCAAGCTCTTCCGCCTTCTCACCATCGAGTACGTGGTCTTGCGCTATGGTCTCGAAGACCTGCTGTTGGGCAATGTGCGCACGCGCTGGCTGGCCTGGCTGGTCAAATTCTCCCTGTTCTGGCGTCCGCTCAGAGGCACGCGCGGCGAACGCCTGCGCCTGGCGCTGCAGGCCTTGGGGCCCATTTTCGTCAAATTCGGCCAGGTGCTCTCCACCCGCCGCGATCTCTTGCCGCCGGACATCGCCGACGAACTGGCGCTGCTGCAGGACCGTGTGGCGCCCTTCCCCTATCTGCAGGCGCGCCAAGTGCTGCAAAGCGCTTACGGCGCCGACCCGGAGTGCGTGTTCCGTAGTTTCGAGCCTGATCCCGTGGCCTCGGCTTCCGTGGCCCAGGTGCATTTCGCCGAACTCGCGGACGGCACGCCGGTGGCGGTGAAAGTGCTGCGTCCGGGCATCGCGGCGATCATTCGCCATGATCTGGCGCTGCTGGACGCCGCCGCGCTGCTGGTGGAAAAACTCTTTGCCGACGGCCGGCGCCTGCGCCCGCGCGAAGTGGTGGACGAGTTCCGCAAGACCCTGGCGGACGAACTGGACCTCATGCGCGAAGCCTCCAACGCCTCGCTGTTGCGGCGCAATTTCGAGGGCTCCGCGCTGCTGCGCGTACCCGAGGTGTATTTCGATTTCTGCCGCGAAACCGTGCTGGTCATGGAGCGCATCCACGGCATTCCCATCAGCCAGGTCGAGAATCTCAAGGCGGCCGGGGTGGATATCCCGCGCCTGGCCCGGCACGGCGTGGAAATATTCTTCACCCAGGTATTCCGCGACGGTTTCTTTCATGCCGACATGCACCCCGGCAACATCTTCGTCGGGGTGGCTGGCACCGACCACGGCAAGTATCTGGCGGTGGATTTCGGCATCTGCGGCACGTTGTCGGAAGTGGACAAACACTACCTCGCCATCAACTTCCTGGCTGCCTTCCGCCGCGACTACCGGCGCTTCGCCGAGGCGCACATCGAGTCCGGCTGGGTGCCCGCCGACACGCGCGTGGAAGAACTCGAGGCGGCCGTGCGCTCCTGCTGCGAGCCCTATTTCGACAAGCCGCTCAAGGACATTTCCTTCGGCCATCTGCTGCTGCGGCTGTTCAACATGAGCCGGCGCTTCAATGTGGAAATCCAACCCCAGCTGGTGCTGCTGCAGAAAACCCTGCTGCAGATCGAAGGCCTGGGGCGCCAACTGGACCCCGACCTGGACCTGTGGAAGACCGGCAAGCCCTATCTGGAACGCTGGATGAACGAGCAGTTGGGCTGGCGCAGCCTCATCAAGCATCTCAAGCTGGAAGCGCCGCAATGGGGCAGCCTGCTGCCGCAACTGCCGCGCCTGATCCACACCCGCCTGCAACGCGATCCTCAACCCTCGCCTGCGCTGCTCGTGCGCCAGGAAAAACTTGCGCGCACGCGCAACCGTCTACTGCTGGCCGTCGTCCTGCTGCTGGCCCTGCTTTCCGGCCTGCAAGCCTGGCAAGTGCTGCGTTGATGGACGCCGCGCTCAGGGAACTCGCATTGCAAATCCTCGCCGTGCCGGGTGCGCCGGACAAGCTCCTGGACGACTATTTTTCCGGCGTGCGCCTGCTCACCCCCGCGGGCTTGGCGCTGGAAAGCTGGCAACTCCCCAGCGGCCGCCGCCTGGATCTGAACCAAGCACAGAACGGCGCCCTCTGCCTGGTCCTGAGCAAAACCGGAATCCCGCTGCTGAACCTGCCGATGCCGGGGCGCCTGGCGCAGATCGCCCATCAGGCGCCGACGCCCATACCCGCCCTGATCCTCGCCCTGGTAGCCCTGGCCATGGGGCTGGCGGACGGCGACAAAAGCTTGGCGGCCGAGGAAAACCGGCTCATGAAATCCGCCAAGGAACTCCTGCTCATCGCCGCCTGCCGCCTGTGCGGCTGAGAAGGCTTGGCAGACCGGGCTACATCCCCAGTGTCTGCGCGTGCCAACCCTGCGCCGCGATGCGGCCCAGGATTTTGCCCGCTTCCATGCGCTCGCAATCGTAGGCCACGGTCATCAGATGCGGATGCCTGTGGCTGAAGTGGGCGCTGGTCACCCCGGGCAAGTCCCGCAGGTTGTTTTCCAGGCTTTCCTGCTGAGCGCGTTCGAGCGTTTCATCGACATGGACAACCACATCGCACATGTTCATGGCGCACCTCCTTGTCGGCTCGGGGAACCCCCTTTTCACACTATAGGCCGGATTCGGGCGCCGCGGGGGCGGGGCCGCCCTCCTCGGTCCACACCGCGAAGATGGCCTGATAGCTGGCGTAAAGCGAACCGAAAAGGATGGGGCCGGCGACCAGCAGGCCCAGCATGAAGGGTATGAGCATGCCCAGGAAGAGAACCACGGTGATCGCCAGGCTGTACACGAACAATGCCAGCCAGTTGCGCAGGCAGGCTTTCAGGCTGATGGCCAGGGCCTGCAGAGGTGCGGCGCCGCCGAACAGGATCAGCGGCGGCGCAAACCAGGTGGCCATGAAGGCCGGCAGCATCACCACTGCCGCGAGCAGCAGTGCCGGCAAGGTGGTCTGCAGCAGGTGGCGCGCGGTCTGCGGATCGATCTTGTCCTGCTGCGCCGCCTGCATCCATTCGGAAGGGCTGAAACCCATGCGCAGGGCCAGCCAGGCGGTCAGCATGACAACCGCCAGGTAGATGGCGCCCACGGTCGCCAACTGCAGCGGAGCACGCGTGAAGCCGGCGAAGAAATGGGGCAACTCGATCTCCTCGCCCTGATCCAGGGCGCGGAACGCCGCCATGAAGCCGGCAATGAGGATAGGGGAGATCAGTTCGGTAAGCGCGCCCCCCACCACGGGCACGAAGCCCAGCAGCACCATGAGGGCGAAGAAGGCGCCGAATCCGGCGCCTAGCAGCAGCGGATTCTTGCGGTACAGCGCGAAGCCGCTCTTGATCCAGGCAAGGCCGGCCGCGGCAGGCAGTT
>JAJZSR010000010.1 GCA_021849595.1 Pseudomonadota bacterium
CCACGCTGTCGGATGGCCTCAAAGAGGCCTTCCGTCTGCTCGACATCGCCGTCTCGAAAGCATGAATATCGGCGGTGTCCATCTCACGCGCATAGGCAGCGGCGACATGCTGCTGGAGCCTACGCGCGCCTTGGACATCAGCGATGCCGACCCGCTGCTCGACGACATACTGGCGTGCCTGCAACGGGAAAGATCCCGCCGCCTGTATTACGACCTGGCGGAGCTGGCCGTCATCGATGCCGCCTATTTGGCTTGGCTGGAAAGCCTCGCCCGCGCCTGCCGGGCGATCAACGTACGCATCATCTGCATCCACATGCAGCCGACCGCGGCCTTTGGCCTGGCCAGCCTGCTGTGTGAGCCCCCCAGTTTCGAAACCGCCCTCGACATGCAGATGCTGCGCGTGGAACCCTGATGCGGCGCCGGCTGTCATTCAGCCTACATCCCGGCATACCCGGGAACCCGCCGAATGCGGACGCAGGGCGCGCAGGCGGGGCCGCTTCGCGAGATCTGGGCGTTGCCATATCGACTTCGAGTACTGACGAACCATGAAAGACATTGCCGAACAGATGTTTCAAAACCAGCACCGCCTGGCCACCCGCGAGCGTGCCATGCAGGTCCTGCGCAGCCTGTGCGCACAACATGAGCTGCTGGCGATCATGCCCAATGGGCAGAACGAGGAATACAGCTCCATAGTGCTGGAGGTCGATGCCGGCGGCGGCCATCTGGTCCTGGATGTATTCACGCCCCGGCGGACCGTGGCGCAGTTGCAGGCCAGCGAACCCTTGTTGTGCGTTGCCCGCTTCCGCGGCATCTATGTCGGCTTCCAGGTGAGCTCGCTGGAGTTGGTGGATAGGCGGGATGGCCAGGCCTACCGGACGGCCTTTCCAAGCTCGACCTATTACCTGCAGCGGCGCCAGTTCTACCGCGTGTCTACCGATCCTCGGGACATTGGCCCCGTGACGCTGCAGCGCAAGGGGGCGGCGGCGCTTCAGGGGATAGCGCACGACATCAGCGCCGGCGGTATGCGGGTACTGGTGCCCGAGCCCGTGGACTTCGATCTGCTTGAAGGGGAGAGCCTGGAAAGCGTCGATTTTTACCTCAAGGGCCAATCCCTCACCCTGGTCGCGGAAGTGCAGCATCTCGGCGCTCCGTTGCAGACGCGGGGCGGCGTAACCCTCATTCCGCTGGGCCTGAGCTTCGTCGCGCCTCCGCCCGCGGTGGAAAGGTCGTTGATGAGCTACGTCCAGCAGCGCGATCGGGAGTTGCTCGCATCTCGGTAGCGGCCGGCCGGACATATGCGCGGTCAAGCGCAGCCAACGCCGCCGGGCCCGATCAAGCTTCATCAAATTGATCGGACAATACCCAGTTCCTGAACAAATCCTGTATCGCATTGGACAGGCCGATGATCTCGTTGAGCTTGAGCCGCAGCGACGGTTGGTCCTCGATGACTGCGCCGGCTTTGAGTTGCGCCGCTTCGCGCGCCGCTTCGTGCACGCGGTCGTGAAGCTGTTTGATTTCGTGGAGCTGGGGATGGCCGCAGAAACGGCTTTGCCCTTCGCCCTCCAGCCATTTGCCGAGGACGCACACTTGCTCGGATTCCGGAGCGACGAGATATTCCGGGATGGGGTCGCGGGGGTCGGACAGCGAAACCTCGATCTCCCGGGCGCGCTGGGAATGCGCCAGGGCAATCATCAGCAGGCCATATTTCTCCGGCCGCCAGGGCCGGTCGGTCCAGGACACCCAGGCTTCGTCGCTGCGGTAGGCATGCACCCAGCCGGGCATGGCATCGGCCGCCAGGGGCCGCGCAATGGCGTAGCCTTGCGCGCGGCGGCAGCCCAACTGCAGCAGCAGGCAGCCGTGCTCGGGGGTTTCGACGCCTTCGGCGATGACCTCCAGGCCGAGGAGGCGGGCCGAGGTGATGACCCCAGCGACGATGGCGGCATCCTTGGGGTTGTTCAGGATGTCGCTGACGAAGCCGCGGTCGATCTTGACGCAGTCCGCCGGCAGGTTTTGCAGGTAGCTTAACGGCGCGTTGCCGGTGCCGAAATCGTCCAGGGCGACGGAGATGCCCAAGCTGCGGCATTCGGTCAGCACTTCTCTTGCCGCCGCCAGGTCGGCGATGGCGGTGGTTTCGGTGACCTCGATTTCCAGCATGTCCGGCGCATAGCGGGGATGGGCGAGCAAGGCGCGCAGATCATCGATAAAGGTGGCCGAGAGCAAGTGCGCCGAACTGATGTTGACCGCTATGCGCAGGGGCAGCCCCTGGCGGCGCCAGGCATCCGCCTGCGCCATGGACTTTTCCAGGACGTAGCGCCCCACCAGGGACGCGATGGAGTCGTCTTCCAGGATCTGGATGAAGTCCGCGGGCATGAGCAAGCCGCGTTCGGGGTGATTCCACCGCAGCAAGGCTTCCACGCCGATAATATCCCCTTTGCCCATGTCCACCTGCGGCTGGAAATGGAGCAACAATTCTTCGCGTTGCACGGCCAGGCGCAATTCGCGAGTGGTGCGGCTATGCCATTTCGAATGCTCGGTCATGGCGCTCGCGTAGAGCGTGAAACGGTCCCTCCCGGCGTTCTTGGAGGCATACATGGCGAGATCGGCATGGCGCAGCAGCGTTTCGCTGTCGCTCTCGTCCATGGGGAAGAGGGTGAAGCCGACGCTGCCGGACAGATTGGCCTTGGACTCCGGAAACTCGATGGGCTGCCGGATGGCCGCGAGGAGGCGGTTGGCGATTGCCTCCAACTGGTCGAGGTTCTCCAGGCCGTCCACCAGCAGCCCGAATTCGTCGCCGCCCAGGCGCGCCAGGGTGTCTTGCGGACGCAGGACGCTGCGCATCCTTGCCGCGATCTGCTGTAGGACCGCGTCGCCCGTGGCGTGGCCCTGGGTGTCGTTGATCGCCTTGAAGCCGTCCAGATCCAGGACGCCGATGGCCAGCAGCCGTTCGCGCCGCGTGATTCCGGAAATGGCGTGCACCAGGCGGTCGTTGAAAAGCACCCGGTTGGGCAGCGCGGTCAGGCCGTCGCGCAGGCTTTGGTCGCGCAGATTCAGGAGCAATTCGCCGAAATGCGAGAAAGCCATGAAGTGGCCGAAGCCGATGCGCTTGAAATAATTCACGGTGTCGACCGCGACGATGCCTATGCCGGAATATTCGCGCTGCGGATCGCCGAACGGAAAAATCCCGATCTCTTGTGCCTTGTCGGGCAATTGCGCGCGAAAACATTGCGGCAACCGGGCATCGCCCACCGACATGACAGTAGGCTGCCCTTGGGACAAAATCTGCCGGCAGGCTTCCTCGCATTCCCGGTCGAGTTGGAACGACGACTGCCGTTGGCCCGTTCCTGAGATGCACGATAGCACCAGGGCGCCTGTTTCGCGGTCCGTCACGGCGCTCCAGGCAGAGAGTATGTGGGTGTCGCCGCCGGTAAGGCCTTTGCACATGGTATGCAGCAGGCTGTCCCAGGTGCCGTCGCTGCGCTCCGCCAAGATGGTTTCGATCAAGACCCGGGTCAGCGCGGCGCGCGTGGCGTGGTCTTCCGACTCCCCCTCTGCGTAGCCCTCCAGTTGCACGGCCATGTCCGCGAATATGATTTTTGCGAGTATCTGACGCATGCGCAGCCTGTCGCCGGGCGAGATGCCCGGCGAGGACGCCAGCGCGTTGGCGTGTTCCCAATACAGCAGATAGCCCCCGGCGATCCAGGCCGGCGCAATACCGAGGTTTTGATGTGCTTGCCCGGCGCGCAGCAGATTTTCCACATGGGCGCTGCTGAAACGATCGGTCACCAGGCGGCGAAAATGGCTGGCCTGCTGCTGTGTGAGCCTTGCCAGCGATTTCTCGTCCAGTCCCTGCAGCGCCGCGGCTGTTTCTACGTGGGAGAACAGGTACTCGTAGAAATCTCCGGCGAAATCATCCAGGTTGCGGCAAAGCACATCTTCATAGCGCTGCAGAAAATCAAAGTCGTCAGCTTCCAGATTGAGAAAACGCAGTATCGACTCCGAGGAGGGCATGATTTTTTTCTCCCTATGATTTTTCGAACGGGCTGCCGGAAGGTTGCTGGTACGAGCTCAGGGTGTGTTGATCGGGTGCGCGCCTCCATATGTGCGGCCACGGCGGGCGTTCGGCAGGCGGCTCATCGCGCGACGCGCCCTATGTCGTCTATCAGGCCGGCCAGCGAATTCGCCACGCCCGCCACTTCGGAAAACTGCGTGACCGTCTGCCGCAAGGAGTCGTTGGCTTGCGTCATTTCTTCGCGCGATTTGTGGCCGATGTCGAAAAGCCCGCGTGTCAGGCCGACGATTTTTTCCATATGGGTTTCCGCTTCCACGGTGGCGTCCTGGACGCGCTTTGCCAGGCTGCGCACTTCATCCGCGACGACGGCGAAGCCGCGGCCATGATCGCCGGCGCGGGCCGCTTCGATCGCCGCATTGAGCGCCAATAAATTGGTCTGGGAGGCGATTTCGCGTATGGAGCGGACGATGCCGCCGATGGAATCTGCCTGGCGATGCAGATCGCCCAGCCTGGCGGTGCTTTCCTGCGCGGCCTGGGACGCGCTGTCCATGCGCTGTGTGGCCAGATTGAGAGTGCTGCGCCCCTGGCCGGTCGCGGCCAGCAAGCTGGCGGCACTGGCTTGGAGCTGGCCGGCGACGCTGGTGATGGTCTTGTCCGCCGTGATTTCCTTCCAGCTCGCATGGAAGGCCACGGTGGAGCCGGCGCCGTCGCGCAGGGCGGTGAAGCTGAGAGCGAACCAGATGGGGCCGATGGCAAGTTCGATGCGGTGCTCGGTCGCTTCCCCCGCGGCCAGCCCGCGCAGGATGTTACGGATTCTTTCCGGATCCTTGTGAAACTTGTGGATGGAATAGTTCAGCGCCTGGCGCACGTCGGCGCCGCCGAGTTCTCTGTTCAACGCGGAGTGGTGGCGCGCCATGGTTTCCCGCGCCGCGCGATTCATGTAAAAAATCTTGTTTTCCATGGCGTCGTCGGCTTCGGCGATCATCTCCAGGGTGCCCAGGGATTCGAGCAGTTGCTGGGCATGGAAAATCAAGGACTGCTGATCCATCAGTGTGAGGGTTTGCGCATCCATATCTTGCCTCTGCGGGTGTGGCGGTTATTTTTTCGATGCTCGGAGCCGGCGGTTTGGCCCGTTTTCCCAGCTTATATCTTTCAGGCCCTATGTTTCCGGCTTGACGCGCCAATCTCCGACTGGCAGTTCGGAAAACCAATTGATGAAGCGGGAGACGTTCTGACCGCTGTAGATCGCCCCATGCTGTGGGCAGAGAAAATCGATGGCCAATTTGGATACGCGCTCGCACCATTCCTGCTTGGCGTGCATCGAGGGCATCCAGCGGCGGTGGAAATATTCCGCATGCTTTATATGGAGATCGAAGGCGCGTCCACCGTCAGCGTCATCGCCTACAAGCGGTGAGTGTCCTGGCTCCAGCAGCGCGGCGCCGACGTCGCCGCTGAAATATATTTTTGCGGTGGGATCGTAGAGGTGGACATTGGCGGAAGCGTGCAGGAAGTGCGCAGGGATGATTTCCAGTGGCAGGCCATCGAGTGACAGTCTCATGCCTTCCTCCGGAATCCCTTCTATGTGTGCCTCCAGGGCGCCGAAATGGCGGATGAACCCCACCCAAAGCGATGGCACATACCAGGTCATGTCGGGGACGCAGCTATTCCACAGCGGCAGCGAGGAGGCGATGTCCGGATCCTGGTGGCTTACGAGCGCAGTCTTGATGGATGCCATGGGCATGACATCGATGAGCGCCGACAGCACCGACGGGAACACCTCAAAGCCGCCCGGGTCCATGAGCATGGCGCTGTCACCATACTGGAGGGCGTAGACGTTGGCATCGATCACGCGGGACTCGTCTTGGTCGTGGACGATATGCCAGCGATGGCCGGCGGATTCAAAAATCGGCGTCGATTTCATGCGTGACCTCCTCCAGTTGTTGGCGGTAGTGCTCGACGGCTTGGCGCGTGTTGCCTACGGCCGTTGCCATGTCGGCGGAAACCTGCATCAGTAAATCTGCGCCGTCGGCGCGCAGCAGCGCCGCTTCGATACGGCCGTTGACGACCACGTATTCCTGAGCTGATATGGATTCCTGCAGCCGGGCGACGGCGCGGATCAACTCCTGCAGGATGGCGCGCATGCGCTGCCTGTGAGTGTGGGCCTCGCGGCGCAGCTTTTTTTCCACGGTGTCGATCTGTGCCTGGGAGCGGTTCTGGCGGCTTGTTTCCCGGGCCATTCTGGCGGCGCAAAGACGCTTGAAGGTCAGCCAGGTCTGCTGATCGCGGACGATTTCCATCTGGGCGTAGATGAGCGGGCGCATGAGGGCTTGCATGGCATCGGCCAGGGCTCTGAGTTCGGCGGCCTGTTCGCGGAACGCCTGCGCCACCATGCCGTACCCGGCAAGGCGCCGGCCGTGGCGCTTGACGTGGACGATGGCGTTCAGGGCGCGACGGTCGATATCGCGCAGCGCGCGCCGCAGCGTGTTTTTTGCGTGGAAGGAACCGTCGGCAATGACGGCGACGTGGCGCGGATTCATCGCTGTTTCCTGTATGCGTTTGCAGGCCCGGCGCGCTGCGCGCGGTAAGGAATTGACGCGGGATATTTCATGTTGCCCTGCCCATCCTTTCTTGTTCCTGGCTGACCCAGGTAGTCGGTCTTAGTGCGACGTCGCCGGGCATCTAACGCCATTAAACCATGACAACTTTATGGGTAATGAATGAAATATCAACATTTAAGTGCTGTTTAACTATTTGAAATAACGTGAGAAAATTTGTAATGGCGAAGATTCGCCACTCAGGGCTGTCGCCATGCTTGGGATGCCGGCCCTTAGGGCATGACTCGGGCGAGTCGGTTTGCGAAAAATTCGCGCAGTCTAACCGTGACCGCTTGTTTGCTATGGCGCAGCCGCGGAGTCGCTCTCACGGCGGTATCTCGTCTGAGGGATGGTGCCAATTTTTTTCGGAGGTGGCTCGCACCCGCAGCGCCGTAGTCTACCGATTCAACAAATCCGCGGCAGCGGATCGTCCTCCAGTTCCTCCAGTATGCGGCTGCCTCCGAGGGGGGTGTGAAGCACGACGTGCCGGATGTCTGCTGCAACCTGGCCGATGCGTGCGGCTTCGCTGCCTTGCGGCAGCGCCTGCCAAGCGGCCAATGCGGCATCCGCCTGATCTTCGGCGATTACCGCAACCACGCGCCCTTCGCAGGCGAGGTAATAGGGGTCATAGCCCAGCATGTCGCAGACCGACTGCACTGGGTCGCGCACGGGGATGGCCGCCTGCTGCAGATGCATGCCCAAGCCCGTGGCGACGCTGATTTCATGGCAGACGGTCGCAAGGCCCCCGCGCGTCGGGTCGCGCATGAAGCGCAAACCGGAGAATTCGAGCAGGGCGCGCGTGAGCGGCAGCACGCTGGCGCTGTCGGAATGCAGCTCGCCGCGCAGGCCGAATTGCTCGCGAGCGAGCATGACCGCGGTGCCGTGGTCGCCCACCGGGCCGCTTACCAGCACAGCGTCTCCCGGGCGGATGTGCTGCATACCCAGGGCTGCGCTGCGAGAACGCACACCGATGCCGCTGGTGGTGAGGTACAAGCCTCCACCTTCGCCGCGGCGCAGCACCTTGGTATCGCCGGCGACGATGCGTACGCCGCACTCCGCCGCCGCCCGGGCGCAACTGGCGACGATGCGTTCCAACTGGCTCAATTCCAGCCCCTCTTCGATGAGGGCGCCCAGGCTCAGATAAAGCGGCGTGGCGCCGCTCACCGCCAGATCGTTGACTGTGCCGTGCACCGCCAGCGAGCCGATGGTACCGCCGGGAAATTCCAGTGGCTGGACGGTGTAGCCGTCGGTGGTGAAGAGTATCTCGCCTTCCATGGCGGGCAAGGGCGCGGCATCGAGCGTGGTGTCGAGCAGCGGATTGGCGAGATGGCGTGCGAATACGGCGTCGATGAGCGCGCGCATGTGGCGCCCGCCGTTGCCGTGGGCGAGGCTCACGACGCCGGAAAGGATAGGTGATCTGGGGTCATTCATGCGGGTGTGGAGGCTGCTTCGATGATTTGGCCGAAAGGAATGGCGGCGTCGTTGCAAGGCAGTTGTGCGGCCAAGCGCACCTCGAATCCTTCGGCGGCGAGGGCACTGGTGGCAAGCTCCGTGAGCAGGCGGTTCTGGAACACGCCGCCCGTCAAGCCGACGGCGGCGAAGTCGAGTTCACGGCGCAGTTGCAGGCATTGCTCCACCATCGCGCGTGCCAGGCTCGCGTGCAGGCTTTCCGCCCGCTCGCGCGGACTTGCACCGGGGTCCCGCAACATGGCGTAAAGCGGTGCCCAGTCGGTTTGCCACAGGCCGTCTGCGCGCCGCGCCAAAGGCAAGGGCAAGGCCACGCGGTCGGTGCGGCAGAGGGCTTCGAGCCGCATCGGTCCCTGGCCTTCATGGCTGTAGGTTAGGCTCACGCCGGTCAGCGCCGCGGCGGCGTCGAAAAGACGTCCCGCCGCCGTCGTGATCGGGCTGTTGAGGTCGCGTTCCCAGGCGTTTTTCAGGAGGCTGGTGTCGCGTTCGGGAAGGGGGCTGGGCAACCCCAGCTCCCACGCCAGGCCACAGGCGGAGCGCCAGGGCTCGCGCCCCGCACGTTCACCGCCGGGCAGACGGAAGGGACGCAGCGTCGCCACCCGGCGCCAGTTCCCGGCGCTGCCGAACAGGGTTTCGCCCCCCCATAAGCTGCCGTCCTCACCCAGGCCCACGCCGTCCCAAGTGAACATGAGCCAGGTGGCAACGTCCGGATGTTCGCCTGCCAGGGCGGAAGCGTGGGCGTGATGGTGGAACACCGCGCGGCAGGGCAGGGGCTGGCGGCGCGCCCAGCGGCTGGTGGCGTAATCGGCGTGGGCGTCGTGGACAATGCGCGCAGCGGAAACGCCATAGAGCGATTGCAGATCCTGAACCACATGTTCGAATACCTCCAGGCTGCGCAGGCTGCCCATATCGCCGATGTGCGGGGAGACCACCACACGATCATCCCAGGCGAGGGCCACGCAGTTCTTCATATGGGCGCCGACCGCCAGGAGGGGCTCGGTGACGGGGCGGGGTGATTTCAGCTCCAGCGGTGCGCAGCCGCGACCAAGGCGCAGAGGGCGCCAACGGCCCGCGATCCGGCGGAACACCGAGTCGTCGGCGGGACGGGCAATGGGGCGATCATGATGCAGAAAGGCGTCGGCCACATGGGACAGGCGCATCTGCGCCTCTTCCGGGTCGGTAAGAACCGGCTCGCCGCTGGGGTTCCCGGAGGTCGCTACCAGGGGGCCGCCGAAATCGCGCAGCAGGATTTCATGCAAGGGGCTGTAGGCGAGCATGACGCCGATTTCAGCCAGGCCGGGCGCGATGGCAGGCGCGAGGGAGGATTGTGGGTTTTTTTCCAGCAGCAGGATGGGACGGTCGGGCGCGCGCAAGCGTGCGAGTGCCGCGCCGTTCACAGCGATGTCGCGGGCGAGATCGTCCGCTGCCCGGCGGCTGCCATACATCACTGCCAACGGCTTGTCCGGCCGCGCCTTGCGCCGGCGCAGGCGTTGCACGGCCTCGTCGTCGCGCGCATCGCACAGGAGGTGATAGCCGCCGATGCCTTTCACGGCGAGGATGCGCCCATTCCGCAGCAGGGCAACCGCCTCCGCCAGGGCAGCATCGGGGTTCCGCGTCGCCGTCTCGGAGCTGGCGAGCTGCAGCCATACCTGCGGGCCGCACACGGGGCAGGCGAGGGGCTGGGCATGGAAACGGCGGTCGGCAGGGTTTTCATATTCCGAGCGGCAGTCGGGGCAAAGGGCGAAGCCTGCCAGCGTGGTGTTGGGGCGGTCATAGGGCAGGCGGCGGATCACGGTGTAGCGCGGCCCGCATTGAGTGCAGTTGATGAAAGGGTAGCGGTAGCGGCGGTCGTGCGGATCCTCCAGTTCGGCCAGACAGTCCGGACAGGCGAACAAATCCGGCGGCAGATGGACGTCGGCAGCGGCGGCAGTCGCGCTGGCGAGGATGCGGAAATCCTGCGCAGCGAAGGCGGCGGCGGGGTCTTCGTACAGCAGCTGCGGCTGCGCCAGCCCCGGTGCGGCCCGGATGAGCTCGCGCGCGAAACGGTCCAGGCGTTCCGGCTGGCCCTGGGCAAGGATTTCCACCTCGCCGCTCAGATTGCGCACCCAGCCGGTGAGGCCAAGTTGTTGCGCCAGGCGAAAGACGTGAGGGCGGAAACCCACGCCCTGCACGCGCCCGCCTATCAGCCATCGGCGCGCCTGCGGCGCATCCGCGGGCGGATTCGCCGGTGCGGTCATTCAGGCCGCGCGCGGCGTGCGCACGCCGCTGGCCCACCAGATGCGGCATGCCCCCTCGTCCGAGACCATGCAGGGGCCGATGGGCGCATCGGGGCGGCAAGCGCGGCCGTACAGCCTGCATTCATCGGGATAGATGCGCCCCAGGACTACCTGGGCGCAATCGCAACCGGGCGGCATCTGCCCGGCGCGCTTGCGCTGCGCGTCCGCAGGGGACGGATAGCGCAGGCGCGCGTCATGGGCCGCCAGATGGGGCCGCAAGGTGAAGCCGGAAGCAGGGATGACACCGACTCCCCGCCAATTGGCTTCGTCTACCGTAAAGGCCTGGTCGAGCAGACGCCGCGCCGTGGCATTGCCGGCAGGCGTTACCAGTTCCGGATAGCAGTTGTCCAGAAACGGGTGCCGTTCCAGCAATTGGCGCAGTACCGAATAAAGTGCAGCGAGCAGGCTTTGCGGGCTGAAGCCGGCGACTGCCGCGGGCAGGCCGTGGTCCTCCACGATGAAGCGCCACTCGTTCGCGCCCATCACGGTGGCGACATGTCCGGGAGCGACCAGGGCATCGAAGCCGGGACGGTCGGAGTTCAGCAGCATGGCCACCGCGGGCCAGGTCAGGCGGCCGGACAGCAGGAGTAGCAGATTGGGCGGCGGCGCCTCCAGCACCATGGCGGCCACCGGCGCCATGGTGGTCTCGAAACCGGCAGCGAAGAACACGACCGTACGTTGCGGGTTGGCGCGTGCCAACGCGGCGGCTTCCATGGGCGAGGCGATGGGTCGGATGTCCGCGCCGCGCGCCTTGGCCTGTTCCAGCGAGCGCGGCTCACCTTTGGGCGCATTGACCGGTACCCGCAGCATGTCGCCGAAGGCGGTCAGCAAGACATTCTCCCGCAGGGCCAGTTGGATGGCTTCGTAGACATCTTCCTCGGGGCAGACGCACACCGGGCAACCCGGGCCGGGGATGAGTTCGATGCTGGACGGCAAGGCGCCGCGCAGGCCGGCTTGCGCGATGGAGCGTTCGTGCCCGCCGCACACGTTCATGACGCGCACGCGGCGCCCTTCGAGCGGCAGGGCACGGATGAGGTCCAGCCAGTCTTGGGCGCTGCGCGGCATGATTGGTAATCAGGGTTGAGCGACGTGCAGGCGGGCGCCGTCGGGCTGCACGCGGGGACGCACGCGCTCGCCGCGGGCGACTCGCTCGCGCTGTGCCTCAAGCTCCGCGCGGAGCCAGGCGAGCCAATCCTGCAGGCCGTCGCGGCGGCGTGCCGACAGCCGCAGCACAGGCGCGTCGCTGGCCAGCCGCCGGACGTGGGCGGCGGCACGCGCGGGATCGAAATCACCCAGGACGGGGAGCAGGTCGGTCTTGGTGAGCAGCACCGCGTCGGCGGCGCGGAAGATGACCGGATATTTTTCCGGCTTGTCGTCACCTTCGGTGACGGAAAGCAAAGTGACATTGCGATGCTGGCCGAGATCGAAGCTGGCGGGGCAGACCAGGTTGCCGACGTTCTCGATGAACAGCAGGTCGAGGTCATGCAAATTCAGCTTGTGCAGAGCGTCGTGCACCATGTGGGCATCGAGGTGGCAGGCGCTGCCGGTGGTGATCTGCACTGCCGGCACGCCATGGGCGCGGATGCGCCGTGCGTCGTTCTCGGTTTCCAGATCGCCTTCGATGACCGCGATGCGGCATTCGCTGCCAAGGGTTTCGAGGGTGGCCTCCAGCAAGGTGGTCTTGCCGGAGCCCGGCGAGGACATGAGGTTGATGGCGAGCACGCCGTGGGCGTCGAGATGGCTGCGGTTGTGCTCCGCCTGGCGGTCATTGTCGGCGAGCAGATTTTGCAGCACGGTGACGGTCGTGGCGCCCCCAGCCACAGGGCGGAAGGCCAGTTTCCGGTTGCCGGGGGTGACGGTGCAGCCGCAGGTTGTACACATGGTGTTCTCCGTGGCGGGGAGGTTACATATCGAGTTCCAGGCTGCGCAGCAGCATTTCGTCGCCGCTTACCAGCCGCGTGTGCCAGGTGCCGCAACGGGCGCACAGCAGGCGGTTGGCCGTCGCCGTGCTTTCCGCCCCGCATTCCTCGCAACGCACGCGCAAGGGCAATGCTTCGATGCAAAGCTCGGCATCCTCGACAGCGGTGCCGGAGGCAGCCAGGCCGTAAGCCCGGCGTAATAATTCAGGCTCCACGCCCGAGAGCGGCCCGATCTCCAGGTGGATGGCCTTCACGCGCTTCGCGCCGTGCCGGCGTGCCACTTCCTCGACCTGGCGGATGAGCGCTTGGCACACCGACAGCTCATGCATGGCCGGGAGCATCCAGCATCTGATCGAAAAGCTCCCACGCGGAGCGGGCTTCCTCGGGGCTGATTTTTTGCAGCGCATAGCCCACATGGACTATCACGTGGTCGCCCGGCTTGAGGGGCGTCTCCTGCAGCAGGAAGAGATTCACTTCCCGCTCGACACCACGCGCACCGCAGCGGGCGATATAGCCGTTGATGTCGAGTATCTCCATGGGTATGCCCAGGCACATGGGATGCCGCCACCGGAAGTTGTTTCGTTGACACTATAGCGCCTTGCCCGGCGAGCGGCCAGCCGCCCAATATCCGAGTATTTTTCTGGGTTGAATTTCCAAGCTCGGCTGCTAGGGTACAAACATTGCGCACCAAAATACGAACATGATCGCCACGGCCAGCCGCAATCCTCCCCACCTATCGACTCTGGTTCTCGGTATAGGCAATACCCTGTTGGGCGACGAGGGCATCGGCGTGCATGCGGTGCGTTATCTGGCCCGTCATGACGCACTGCCGGAGCCGGTGACCTATCTGGACGGCGGCACGCTCAGCTTCACGCTTGCCGGCCCCTTGGGCGAGGCCCGGCACCTGGTGGTGATCGATGCCGCGGAACTGGGGGCCGTGCCCGGCACGGTGGCGGTATTCGAAGACGCGGAGTTTGAGCGCTATCTGCGCCGCACACGCGGGCGCAGCGTGCACGAAGTCAGCCTGCTCGATCTTCTGAGCGTGGCGTCGCTCACCGATGCGTTGCCGCAGCGCTTGGCCCTGGTGGGTGTTCAGCCCCAGGGCGTGGATTGGGCCGACGGCTTGAGCGTTCCTCTGACCGAGGCGCTTCCCGAGATCGCGCGCCAGACGCGCGCCTTGCTGGCGAGGTGGGCCGCGTGAGCGGGCTGGCCGACATCGGTGTGCGCATCGTCGCCGCGCAAGACGGCCTCAGCGGCAATGGTCATGCGCTGATCCACGAACTGGACAAGCGCCTCGAACGACTTGCCGAGCAGGGCGCGACCGACGCCATAGACTTGCGCGGTCTGCCTCTCTCTGCGGCCGACCTGCAGATGCTGGAGGATTTTCTCGGCGTGGGCGAGATCGAGGCACGCATCGACGCCCTGGGGCTCACGCGCGTTTATGAAACCGCTTATGCCGGCATCTGGCGCGTGACTTACTACAGCGAGGACGGCAAGGTGGTGGCCGACGTGCTCGAAGTGACCCGCCAGCCAGGAATAATCACCACACCGCCCGGCGATGTGGCGGATGCCTGCGGCCGCCTGCGCGAGGCGCTCGGTGATCTACCCCCGTTGCCCGGCCGTTCGACAAACAACTGCGAGGCATCATGAACGACGATCAGACATTGGAACAAGCGCTGCTTCGCCAGGGCGTGAGCCGGCGCGCGTTTCTCAAATACTGCGCCGCGCTCGCCTCGCTCATGGCCATGCCGGCCTCTGCCGCACCGGCCCTGGCAGAAGGGCTTGCCAAGGCGCGCCGGCCGGCGGTGATCTGGCTCTCCTTCCAGGAATGCACGGGCTGCACCGAGTCCCTCACGCGCTCCTTTTACCCTACCCTGGAAACCCTGATCTTCAACATGCTGTCGCTCGACTACCACGAGACACTCATGGCGGCGGCAGGTTTTCAAGCGGAAGCGGCGCGTGAGGCGGCGATGGCGCGCAATCATGGCAAGTACCTACTGGTGGTGGACGGCTCCGTATCCACCGGGCTCGATGGCAGCTATTCCACCGTCGCCGGCCACGCCAACGTCGACACGTTGAAGCGCGCCGCGCAAGGCGCCGCCGCCATCGTCGCCGTGGGCACCTGTTCCTCTTTCGGCGGCATCCCCAAGGCCAACCCCAACCCCACGGCGGCACGGCCCGTTTCCGACATCGTGCACGATAAGCCCATCATCAATATCTCGGGCTGCCCGCCCATCCCCGAAGTGATCACCGGCGTGTTGGCCCAATACCTGACCTTCGGGGCGATTCCGGAGCTCGACGAGCACCGGCGGCCGCGCATCTTCTACGGCAACACCATCCACGACCGCTGCTACCGGCGGCCCTTCTACGACCAGGGCAAGTTCGCCAAGACCTTCGACGACGAAGGCGCGCGCAATGGCTGGTGCCTCTACGAGCTGGGCTGTAAGGGGCCTACCACCTACAACGCCTGCGCCACGGTGAAATGGAACGAGGCCACCAGCTTCCCCATCCAGTCCGGCCACGGCTGCCTGGGCTGCTCGGAGCCGGATTTCTGGGACAAGGGCAGCTTCTACAAGCCCCTGTCCACGCCCACCTGGAGCGATCGTGCGCCGCTGGCGGCCGGAGCGGTGGGCGGCCTGGCCCTGGGGGTGGCGGCAGCAGCCGTTGCCCGGCATCGCCAGAAACGCATTACCGAGGAGCAGTGACATGGATCTTCTGAGCTTTGCCCGCGGTCCCGCCCTGCAATGGGCGCTCGTCATTTTTCTGCTCGGGGTGGTCTGGCGCCTCACGGGCATCCTGCTGCTGGGCCGCGCGCCCGATTATTCGGAGCCGCGCAATGCGCCGGCCTGGCCGGGGGCCTTCAAGCTCATCCTGACGCGCTCCTGGCCCAAGCGGGAATTTGCCGCGCGTACTGCCTTCGGTGAAACCATGAGCTATGTGTTCCATATCGGCTTGGCCATTGTGGTGCTGGGCTTTGCGCCCCACATCCTGCTCATCCAAAGCCTCACGGGCCTGTCCTGGCCGGGTCTGCCCACCGGCCTGGTCACGCTCAGCGCGGCGCTCACGGCCGGCGCCTTGGCTGTGCTGCTGGTGCGTCGCCTGATGCATCCGGTGCTGCGGCTCATTTCCAATTTCGACGATTATTTCAGTTGGCTGGTCGTGATGCTGCCCGTGGTGACGGGCCTGATGGCCACGGCCCATGCCGGCCCGCGCTATGAAACCATGTTGGCCGTGCATATCCTGAGCGCCGAGTTGATGCTCGCCTGGCTGCCCTTCGGCAAGCTCATGCACTCCTTCCTGGTGTTCGTCTCGCGCGGCACGACAGGAGCTTTGTTCACGCGCAAAGGAGCGGCCCTATGAGCAACGGCGACATCGACGCGCGCTTTCCCCTCGAACTTGAGGCGCCGCGCTTCGGCCTGAAAAAACCGGAAGCGCGCTTTGATGTGCAGGGCGATATGGGAGACGACGCCCGCATTGCCACCGCGATGAAGAACTTCGTGCGCGATTTCGGCGCCGTGGCTGCGACCTACATGGAATCCTGCATCCATTGCGGCATGTGCGCCGAGTCCTGCCATTTTTATGTCGCCACGGGCGAGGCGAAATACACCCCCATCTGGAAGCTGGAGCCCTTCAAGCAGGCCTACAAGCGCGAAATGGGGCCCTTCGCCTTTTTCTTCCGCACCTTCAACCTCAAGAAGCGCACCACCGTCGCTCAGCTCAAGGAATGGCAGGAGCTGATTTACGACTCCTGCACCATGTGCGGGCGCTGCACCATGATTTGTCCCATGGCCATAGACATCGCTTCTCTGGTGGGCCTGGCGCGCCACGGCATGGCCCAGGCGGGCCTTGTCCCGCATGAGCTGTGGGGTGTGGCCGAGCGTTCCGACCGCGAGGGCAGCCCATTGGGTGCCACGCCCAAGGTGTTCAAAGAGCGCTGCGAATGGTTGGCCGACGAATACGAGGTCAGCATTCCCGTGGACAAGGCAAGGGCCAACATCATGGTCACCATGTCCTCCATCGAGATCATGAAATATCCCCAGTCCATCGTTGCCACCGCGAAGGTGCTCAATCACATGGGGGCGGACTGGACTTTCCGCAGCGACGGCTACGAAGCCACCAATTTCGGCATGCTATCGGGCAACGCCCAGTGGCAGAAGGACATCAGCCTGCGTCTTATCAATGCCGCCATCGCCTGCGGCGCCGAGTTGCTGATCCTGCCCGAATGCGGCCATGCTTACGGCGCGCTGCGCTGGCAGGGCGCGAACGTCTACGGCAAGCCCCTGCCGTTCAAGGTGCGCCATATTTCCGAATTCCTTGCGGAGAATCTGCAGAACGGGCGCATCCGCGTGCAGCCGCTCGCCAAGACCATGACCTTCCACGACCCTTGCCAGGTTTCCCGCCGCGGTGGCGCCATGGAAGCGCCGCGCCAAGCCATCCGCGCGCTCGGCGCCGAGCTGGTGGAAATGAAGGAAACGGGGGGGCTCAACTGGTGTTGCGGCGGCGGCGGCGGGGTGGTCACCATTCACCGCGCCGATCCCATCCGCTACAAGGCTTTCCAAATCAAGATGAAGCAGGTGGAGGATACGGGCGCCGAGGTGCTTACGTCCACCTGCTCCAACTGCCGGCAGACTTTCGACGACGGTCAGGCGCATTTCCACTGGGACAAAACCATGACCAGCCTGCTGGAACTGGTCGCCGATAACCTGGCAGAGGCCCCATCGGAGCGGCCCTCTGCAGTGAAGTGATTAGCCGGACCCTTTTGCCATGAGCACACAAACCGTCGTCGTCGATCCCATCACCCGCATCGAAGGCCATTTGCGCATCGAGGCGGAAACCGACAGCCAGGGCGTCATTACGCGCGCCTCCAGCGCCGGCACCATGGTGCGCGGCATCGAAATCATTTTGCGCAACCGCGATCCGCGCGATGCCTGGGCCTTCGCCCAGCGCATCTGCGGGGTGTGCACGCTGGTGCATGGCATTGCCTCGGTGCGGGCGGTAGAGAATGCGCTCGACTACCCCATACCGCCCAATGCCCAGTTGATCCGCAACCTCATGATCGGCGCCCAGTTCGTGCACGACCACGTCATGCACTTCTACCATCTGCATGCGCTCGACTGGGTGGACGTGCTGTCGGCGCTCAAGGCCGATCCCAAGGCGACCTCGCAACTGGCGCAGTCGCTCAGCAATTACTCCAAGTCTTCGCCCGGCTATTTCGCCGATGTGCAGACCAAGCTCAAGAATTTCGTCGAGTCGGGCCAACTGGGCATCTTCGCCAACGGCTATTGGGGGCATCCCGCGTACAAGCTGCCGCCCGAGGCCAATCTCATGGCGGTGGCGCACTATCTCGACGCGCTGGCCTGGCAGCGCCAGGTGGCCAAGCTGCACGCGGTGTTCGGCGGCAAGAATCCGCATCCGAATTTCCTCGTGGGCGGCGCGCCCTGCGCCATCAGTGTGCATCCGGGCAACGAAGGGCAGGGGGCTGGGCCGCATTTCCGCGGCGGGGAGGGCGCCACGGCCGTGAACATCGTCGGCCTGGAGCTGGTCAAGGACGTCATCGGGCAGATGCGTGAGTTCGTCGACCAGGTTTATTTGCCCGATACGCTGGCCATCGCGGGCTTCTACAAAGACTGGTTCAAGCGCGGCGAGGGCATAGGCAATTTCATGACCTATGGAGATTTCCCTGCCAAGAGCATGAACGACCCGGCCAGTTTCCTCATTCCGCAGGGTGTGATCGTCGATCGCAACCTCGAGCAGGTCGATGCCGTCGATCTCAACGCGGCGGATCAGGTCCAGGAATTCGTCGCCCATTCCTGGTATGACTACACGGTAGGCAAGGACAGGGGTCTGCATCCCTATGTGGGCGAAACCAACCTCCATTACACCGGCCCCAAGCCGCCTTACGAGCATCTCGATGTAGAGGCATCTTATTCCTGGCTCAAGTCGCCGCGTTGGAAAGGCAAGCCGGTGGAAGTGGGGCCACTCGCGCGCGTGCTGGTGTTGTACGCCACCGGGCATGCCCAGACACGCGAACTCGTGGGCAGCACGCTCGCCAAGCTCGATCTGCCCGCGTCGGCGCTGTATTCCACCATGGGCCGCACGGCCGCGCGCACTCTGGAGAGCAAGATCATCGCCGACGCCATGCCGACCTGGTACGACCAGTTGATGACCAATATCGGCCGCGGCGACGTGCAGACCTTCAATACCGCCAAATGGGAGCCGTCCGCTTGGCCGCGCCAAACGAAAGGGGTCGGCTTCATGGAAGCGCCGCGCGGTGCGCTGGCCCACTGGGTGGTGATCAAGGACGGCCTCATCGACAACTACCAGGCCGTGGTGCCCAGCACCTGGAACGCCGGCCCGCGCGACAGCTTGGGTCAGGAAGGGCCCTATGAGGCGGCGCTGCGCGGCCAGGCGCTCATCGACACCAAACAGCCGCTGGAAATCCTGCGCACCATCCACAGCTTCGATCCCTGCATCGCCTGCGCCGTGCATGTCATGGACGACGAGGGAGATGAGTTGATCAAGGTGAAGGTGCGCTGATCCCCTCCCCAGAATTATTGTTCGCCGGTAGCCATCCTCATGAGCCTGCTTTCAACTTCTTCTTCCGCGGCCGTCTTGGCCCATGTTCCGACATCCGCCGGCTTCGTGGCGGGCTTCATTCACCCATTCGCAGGCGCTGACCATCTGCTCGCCATGATGGCCATCGGCTGGCTGGCCGCACGACTGCCAGGGAGACTTGCCTGGCTGCCGCCCGCGGGTTTTGTCGGTGCCAGTCTGCTGGGCGGGCTGCTGGCCTTCCGCATGCCGGGGCTGGCCTGGATGGAATGGGGCATCGCCGCTTCCGTGCTGTTGCTGGGTCTGGCGGTGATGGCGGCGGCTTCGCTCAAGCAGCGCGACCTGCTGGTCGTGGCCACGGGATTGGCGCTGACCGGCATTGCCCACGGCTATGCGCATGTCAACGAGGCCAACCATGCCGCGTCGCAATTTTTTGTCGGCTTCATGGTTGCCACCGCGTTGCTGCATGGCCTGGGTTACCTGGGCGGACGGGGTCTGGCGCGGCGCTGGCAGTGGCTGGGTCCGGCAATGGGCGGGGCGATGAGCCTCTTCGGGGTCACGCTCTTGCTTGCGTAGCGCAGGCCGCCCGGGGCCCGCTCACTGGGTCACCAGCCGGCCCTTGCCCTGGGTCTTCGCCCGGTACATGCGCGCGTCGGCGAGCGTGACCATTTCCTGCCAGGAATTGGCGGCGGCATCCAGCGGCCATTGCGCAATGCCGGCGCTCCAGGTCAGCGCCTTGCCGTCGGGGCGCTGTATGACCCGGCTGTCGGCAATTTTGCTCAAGCGCTTGGCGGCCTGCCAGACGGTCGCGAAAGGCATGATGACCAGAAACTCCTCGCCGCCCCAGCGTATGAGTGCGTCGCTCTCGCGCAAAGCCGCTTTCATGGCGTCCGCGGTATGCAGCAGCATCTTGTCGCCGACTTCATGGCCGTATCGATCATTGATTTGCTTGAAATCGTCGAGGTCGAGAAAGGCAATCGACAGCGGAAAGCCATGGCGTTTGGCCTGAGCCATCTGCAGTTGCAGGAATTGCTCGCCGCTGCGCCGATTGAACAAATGCGTGAGAGGGTCGAGACTGGATTGCTGAAACAGGCCTTTCATCAGTTGCAGTTGGCTCAATGAGGCCATGCTGACCACCACGGCGATGAGCAGCAGCAGCCAGAATACGGCCAGATCGTCGAAGCCGGGGAGCAGGTTTTGGCTGTGCAGGCTGTCGGAAATCAGGAATATCGACAGCATGGGAAGGCTGAACAGCAGCGTTTCCAGGGCCACGAGGGGAAACAGCGCCAACCCCGCGAGCAGGACGAAAGGCAAAAAGGCGTAGCCCGCCGACATGGCGGTGCCCAGTGCGTTCAAGTGTGCGCCTGCCAACAGCGTGCGGCTGAACACGAAGAAGGCCGTCGGTATGGTCAGAATCAGGGCGACCGCCGCGCGGGCGTGGCCCGAGCTGGGGGTGCAGCGGCAATAGAAGGCCAGCAGGGCAAAGGCGGCGCTCGTGAGCAGCCGGCCCGTGGCCAGGGATTGCGCCAGGTGGGAAGGGAAGGCGGCGAAATCGATGAATATCCAAAGCGGCGTGAGCAGGGCAAATATCGCCGCCATCATGCGCACGCGCGAAAGGATGAAGCGCGCCCGGTAACGGGAAAAAAGCAGCGAATGATGGCGGCCGGAGACGAGATCGACAAAATCTCCCGGGCCGAGGAAGAAAAACTGCCTCAACTGGGCCTTGGCGAGTCCAAGCAGGGATTTGGAGAAGAGGCGCTTCAGCATTGCGCTCCGGAAAGTTCCAGCCAGGCGTTGCATCACTTGGCACGCCTAGGGCGTGAACACGCCCCAGCGTTATCGTCGCATAAGCACGCCTCGCCGTCAGCCGGGAGGTGTGCTCATCGGGCCTGGCGGATGGCCGCCGCATAAAGTTTGTCGAGGCCGGCATAAGTGTCCTCGGCGGCTTCTTCCAGGCTTTCCGCGTATTGTTGGGCGGCTTTCCGGTCGCCCTCGCGCAGCGCGGCGAGCATGGCCTTGCCCTGCGCATGCAGTCGGGCATGTGCGGCTTCGAGGGCGCGGAATTCCGGCAGGCTGCCCAGGGTCTGCTTGCCGATGCCGTCGTACCAGCGCCCGAAGGCGCAAGTGTGATGATCCGGGGTTTCCGCTGCCGCCATGCTCGGGATCACCTCCGTCAGCTGGTGGTTCAACTGTGCCACGAACACTTCGTGGCTGCTGCGCGCCGACACGATGGTGGTTTCGATGGCGAAGCGGCTGAGCTTCGCGGACTGCGTCTCGATGCCGCCCAATTCGGTAAGGGCATCGTCCGCCTTTTCGCTTGCCCGGGTGCTGGTTTCGTCCATCGCATCGGCGGTTGCCTGGATGGTGGCGATGTTGTTCTGCACTTGCTCGGTTGCGTCCTGGACACGTTTCGAGAGGCTGCGCACCTCGTCTGCCACGACTGCAAAGCCGCGGCCGTATTCGCCGGCGCGCGCCGCCTCTATGGCGGCATTGAGGGCCAGAAGATTGGTCTGATTGGCAATCTCACGGATGATCCTGGCAATCTGGCTGATGGCGCTCACCTGATGCTTCAGTTGCTCGGCCGATTGGCGGTTGCTGCCGACGACGCCGCTCAAATCCTGCACCGAGCCGGCCACCGATTTGAGCGCTTTCTGCATCTGCGCGCGAATCTGGTTGAGATCGTGGGCCAGTTGGTTGCTTTGCTCGGTCATGGACTGGGTGACATGCTCGGAAAATACCTTGGCGGTATCGTCCCGCCAGGAGGCGTGAAAGGCGATGACCTCTCCCGCCTCGTCGCGGATGGCGCTGAAATTGAGCACGAAAGTCACCTCGCCGAGATCGAGGCGGGTTTTGTGCACCATGCCGGGATCGGCGATCATCCGGCGAAAGATATCGCGGACTTTGTCCGGGTCGGCGTGGAATTGATGTATGGACTGGTGCAGCGCTGCGCGCGCGTCGGCGCCGCGCAGCATCGGATTGATCTGGCGGTGATAAAACTCCAGGGTCGCCTGGGCGGCGGGGTTCATGTAAACGATGCGGTTTTCGAACTGGGAATCGGCTTCCGCAAGCATCTCTATGGTGTCCAGGGGAGCCAGGGCCTGGGTCAGGCAATGCAACAGGGTGTCATTCATAATTTTTGCGAGGTGTTTTGGTTATTAGGCGGGACAAGTCGAAACGGCCGAATGGCGCGCCACCTTGCGCTGGAGGCAGTGCCAGAGGGGTAGCGGGCGGTAAGCGCATAAAAAGCTTCGTAAGTCGGAATACGGCAATGAGGAATACGGCCAAAAGGGCGAGAACTTAAGAGCACTGTATACAAAATCCCGAACGCACGTGCGCCTGCCATGTTCTGCGCGCCATGACATGGGGCGGGCGCTGCCGCGGCGCCGGGTGTGGTTTCCAGGCTGCCTGTCAGGTAGGCAAAGCAGGCGAGGTGCGCGGACGTCTTACAGCATCTCCACCACCCAGCGCGTCACCGTGGCGCTGGCCTGCGCGCACTGCTGGCCGCGCGCATCGCTGAAGGCCTGATATTCCTCGGGCTTCCACATGTCGTAGGTGCGGCCGGTGAAGCGGCGCTGCAACTCCTCGCAGGTTACGCCGCCGAATTCGGCGCGGAAGCGCTCCACCAGTTCGCGGCCTTTCTGGAAATTGCCGATGAAGCGGCCGCGGTCCAGCTTGTCGCGGTCGCGCCCGCGCTTGGCGCTCAGGGCCAGAAGGCCGCCGGTGAGCGCCCCGCAGGCACCCAGGCCGCTCAGACCGCCGCCGCCGGACAGTCCGTGGCTGGCCTTGATGGTGGCGTCATCGACGATGCCCACGGTTTCCTGCACTGCCGCCAAGACGCACTGGGGGCAGCAGCCGTAATCGAGTTCGTAGCGCAGGGCCTTGTCGTAGGCTGCCGCGGCGGCAAGGGTTTTTTCTTCCGGGTTCATGTTGGCTCCAGGGTAGTACCGGGACCGGCCCGGCATCACGCCAACTATAGGCGTGACATTCGATAAAAAGAAATCAAACTCTTTTATTCAGTATAATGAGGCGTCTTCTGCAACTATAGGGGATGCCATGCCGCTCAATCTCGAAGCCTTCCGGGCCACGCCGCTCAATACGGTACCCTATCCCCATCTCGTGGTGCCCGGTTTTCTGGCCCAAAGCGACATAGAGGCGGCCATACGCGATTTTCCGCACCTGGACATGGCTGGCCTGTTCCTGCCGGAGGCCGCCGACTACGGGCCGGCTTTTGGGCGCCTGCTGGAAGAAATGGAAAGCCCCGAATTGCGCGAACTGGTGGGCGAAAAACTGGGACTGGACTTGCGCGGGCGCCCGGCCCTGGTGACGGTACGGGCGCGCTGCCAGGAAAAGGATGGCCGCATCCATGCCGATTCCAAGTTCAAGCTCGCGACGCTGCTCTTGTACCTCAACGAGCCCTGGGAGGCCGACGGGGGACGGCTGCGCATCCTGCGTTCCGGTGAGGACATCGAGGACTATGCCGCCGAAGTCCCGCCTGCCGGCGGCACGCTGGTGTGCTTCAAGGTGCAGGCCGATTCCTGGCACGGCCACAAGCCTTTCATCGGTACGCGCCGCTATATCATGGTCAACTACTGCCAGGACGAAGCCGTGCGCGACTCGGAAATGGCGCGTCATCGGCTCTCGGGACAGATGAAGAAATTCAAGCGCGCGTTCGGTCTTGGACCGGCCGCTGCGTAGGCGCAGCCGAGGGCTGTCCGGTTTTACGCCATCGAGGCGCGCGGCCGAGCCTGCCTGAGGCCGGCCGTCGCGAACGCGTCATGGCGCCTGTCTGACCGAATGGCGTATATTTTTCACCTGCCGCCGACGGCGCCGGGCGGCGGCGGCGACACGTGTCTTGCTCGAAGCCCATTCAGACAGCGAGCTGCACGCCTTTACCGTGACCGCATCGCCTATTTTCCCAGCCAGCCGCCCGGCCTGCCGTGGGATGGCGTCTTCAATTTCCGGACCAAATAAGGGGGGCCGTCATGCAGATCAGGATACTGGGTTGCAGCGGTGGCATCGGCGGCGCCAGGCGCACCACCGCCATGCTGGTGGACGATGACATCCTCATCGACGGCGGCACCGGGGTCGGCGATCTGAGCCTGGAAGAACTCGCTCGCATCGATCACGTCTTTATCACCCACTCCCATCTCGACCACATCGCCTGCATCCCCCTGCTGATCGACAGCGTGGCGCGCCATCGCAGCAAGCCGATCACTCTGTATGCCACGGTGGCGGTGCTGCGCATCCTGCAGGGACATGTCTTCAATTGGCTGATCTGGCCTGATTTCAGCCGCATCCCCGACACCCGCAATCCCTTCATGACCTATCGGACCGTCGCAATCGGCGAGAGCGTCCAACTGGGCGGGCGGCGCATCACGCCTCTTCCCGCCCAGCATACGGTGCCGGCCGTGGGCTATCACCTGGACAGCGGTATAGCCAGCCTGGTGTTCACCGGGGATACCACCATTCAGGATAAGCTGTGGGACCATCTCAACCGCATCGATAACCTGCGCTATCTGATCATCGAGACCGCGTTCTCCGAGGAGCAGCGCGATATTGCGGTGGCTTCCAAGCACTTGTCTCCCGCGATGCTGGGCCGGGAGCTCGCCAAACTGAAGCGCCCCGCAGAAATCTATGTGACCCATCTCAAGCCGGGTGACGATGATGTGATCACGACCGAAGTGGAGCATTTCGCCGGGCAGTATGCCCCTGCCATGCTGCGCAACGGGCAGACATTCGAGTTGTGACGGAACCTGGCCCACCCACGGGCGGGCCGGTGGAGCGGGTCGCCGACTCAGCCCGGCCAGTGCCAGTCGCGGATTTCGGGTATGTCCTCGCCGTAGCGGCGGATGTATTCCGTGTGGTCTACCAGCCTTTCGCGCAGCCGCTGCTTGATGTGCGGGGCCGCTGCGGCTAGGCCGGGCACGCGGTCCACCACGTCCATCACCAGGTGGTAGCGGTCCAGTTCGTTCAGCACCGCCATGTCGAAGGGGGTGGTGGTGGTGCCTTCCTCCTTGTAGCCGCGCACGTGCAGATTCGCGTGATTGGTGCGCCGGTAGGTGAGGCGGTGGATCAGCCAGGGATAGCCGTGATAGGCAAAAATGATGGGCTTGTCGGTGGTGAAGAGAGCGTCGAAGTCGCGATCGTCCAGTCCGTGCGGATGTTCGCTCTTGGGCTGCAAGGCCATCAGATCGACTACGTTCACCACGCGCACTTTCAACTGCGGCGCCAGCCGGCGCAGGAGATCCACCGCCGCCAGGGTTTCCAGGGTGGGCACGTCGCCGGCACAAGCCATGACCACATTGGGCTCGCCGCCGCGGTCGTTGCCGGCCCATTCCCAGATGCCCAGCCCAGCGCTGCAATGCTTCACCGCCGCGTCCATGTCGAGATACTGCAATTGCGGCTGCTTGCCGGCGACGATGACATTGATGTAGTGGCGGCTCTTGAGGCAATGGTCGGCCACTGACAAAAGCGTGTTGGCGTCGGGCGGTAGGTAGACGCGGATGATGTCCGCCTTCTTGTTCACCACATGGTCGATGAAGCCGGGATCCTGGTGGGAAAAGCCGTTGTGGTCCTGGCGCCAGACGTGCGAAGTGAGCAGATAGTTGAGCGAGGCGATGGGACGCCGCCACGGTATGCCGCGCGTCACCTTGAGCCACTTGGCATGTTGGTTGAACATCGAATCGACGATATGGATGAAGGCCTCGTAACAGGAAAAGAGTCCGTGCCGCCCGGTCAGCAGATAGCCTTCCAGCCAGCCCTGGCAGGTATGCTCGGAGAGGATCTCCATGACGCGCCCGTCCGGCGTCAGGTCGGCGTCGTCGTCGGGCCGCGCCTCGGCATCCCAGGCCCGGCCGGTGGTTTCGAACAACGCGCCCAGGCGGTTGGAGGCAGTCTCATCCGGACCGAAGACGCGGAAATTGCGCGCCTGGTCGTTCATGCTCATGATGTCGCGCAGATAGGCGCCCAGCACGCGGGTGGATTCGGCCGAGTCTACCCCCGGCTTTTCCACTGCCACGGCATATTCGCGAAAATCCGGCAGACGTAGCGGATGCAGCAGCTCGCCGCCGTTGGCGTGGGGGTTGGCGGACAGGCGCCGCGGCCCCGTGGGCGCCAGGGCAGCGATCTCCGCCTTGGGGCTGCCGTCTTCGTTGAACAGCTCTTGCGGCCGGTAGCTTTGCATCCATTCCTGCAGTTGGCGCAAATGCTCGGGGCGCTCGCGCATCTCTGCCATGGGCACCTGATGCGAGCGCCAGGAGCCTTCGGTCTTCTTGCCGTCCACCTCCTTGGGGCCGGTCCACCCCTTGGGCGTGACCAGCACGATCATGGGCCAGCGCGGGCGTTGCGTAATCCCTTGTTCGCGCGCCGCGCTCTGGATGGCGCGGATGTCGTCCAGCACGTGGTCCAGCGTTGCCGCCATGGCCTGGTGCATGGCCATGGGCTCCTCGCCCTCGACGAAATGCGGCGCATAGCCGTAGCCGGTGAGCAGCGCGCTCAGTTCATCGCGGCCGATGCGCGCCAGTACCGTGGGGTTGGCGATCTTGTAGCCGTTCAGATGCAGTACCGGCAGCACGGCGCCGTCGGTTCTCGGGTTGAGAAACTTGTTGGAATGCCACGAGGTCGCGAGCGGCCCCGTTTCCGCCTCGCCATCGCCTACCACGCACAAGGCCAGCAGGTCGGGATTGTCCAGCACCGCGCCATAGGCATGCGACAGAGCATAGCCCAGTTCACCGCCCTCGTGGATGGAGCCGGGGGTTTCCGGCGCCACGTGGCTGGGGATGCCGCCGGGAAAGGAGAACTGCCGGAACAGGCGTTTCATCCCTTCCTCGTCGCGCGATACGTCGGGATAAATCTCGCTGTAGCTGCCGTCCAGCCAGGCGCTTGCCACCAGCGCCGGGCCGCCGTGGCCGGGGCCGGTGATGAAGATGGCATTGAGGTCGCGCCGGCGGATGGCGCGGTTCATGTGGGCGTAAAGAAAATTGAGCCCGGGCGTCGTGCCCCAATGGCCCAGCAGGCGGGGCTTGACGTGCTCGGGGGCGAGAGGCACCTTGAGCAGCGGATTGTCCATGAGGTAGATCTGCCCCACGGAGAGGTAGTTGGCGGCGCGCCACCAAGCATTGAGTGCCTCGAGTTCGTTTTGGTGCAGGGGTCCTGCGCTCATGGTTGCGTTTCCTTCCTCGTAAAAAACCTACTGACAGCAGGGTGCGCGGTTGGTGCGGGGATGTGAGGTTTATAGTAGATAACAGGCGTTAAGCCCACGTGAATGGGCATCGCGCCTCCTGGGCAAGGCAGGGAAAGGAGCGGTCCCCCGCGAAAGAAATACGCGCATGAACATTCCACCGCAGTCCGTATCTCAACCCCTCGGCCTGAGCAGCGCCGAGGCAGCCCGCCGGCTGCAGGCGCAAGGCCCAAACCTGCTGCCGGGCGCCGAGCCGAAAAGCGCCTGGGCGATCGTGCTGGGTGTGTTGGCGGAGCCGATGTTTCTCATGCTGCTGGTGGCGGGCGGCATCTATCTGCTGCTGGGAGACCGCGCCGAAGCGCTGTTTTTGCTGTCCTTCGTTTTTTTCATCATAGCCATCACTTTCGTCCAGCAGCGCCGCACCCAGCATGCGCTCGAAGCGCTGCGCGATCTGTCCTCGCCGCGTGCCCTGGTGATCCGCGACGGACGCGAACAGCGCATTGCCGGGCGCGACCTGGTGGTGGGCGATCTCCTCGTGCTGCACGAGGGAGACCGGGTGCCGGCCGATGCCCAATTGCAGGAAGGGCGGCTGGTCGTGGACGAATCGCTGCTCACCGGCGAGGCCGTGCCGGTCGCGCGGCTGCCCGCCGCTGCCGGGGAGGTGGCGCGGGGAGAGCCGGGCGACGAAGGAACGCCGCTGCTGTTTGCCAGCACGGTGGTGGTGCAGGGCGTGGGCATGGCCGAGGTGCGCGCCACCGGTCGGGCGACTGCCGTGGGCAGGATCGGCCTCACGCTTGCCGCCACGGTCGAGGAAGTCTCTCCCCTGCAGGCCGGTTCGCGCCGCCTGGTGCGCGACCTGAGCGGTGTGGGCCTGGGCCTGGCGGCGGCCTATGTGCTCATCGGCTGGTTGTGGGATGGCGGTGGCTTCCTGCCCAGCCTGCTGGGCGGCATTGCGCTGGCGATGGCCATCCTGCCCGAAGAAATTCCCGTCATACTCACCGTCTTTCTGGCCCTGGGCGCCTGGCGCCTGTCGGGCCGGCAGGTGCTCACGCGCCGCATCCCGGCGGTGGAGACCCTTGGCGCCATCACCGTGCTTGCAGTGGACAAGACCGGCACCCTCACGCAGAACCGCATGCAGCTCGTCGAGCTGGACACGCTCGGCGCACGTTTCCGCGCCGATGGCGAGCAGGTGCTGGCGGAGCCATTCCACAGGCTCGTCGAGTTCGCCATGCTTGCCACGCCGGCCGATCCCTTCGACCCCATGGAAAAGGCGATCCAGTCCTTCGGCCGCGAGCATCTTTCCGGCACCGAACATATCCACGCCGACTGGGCGCCCGAATGGAAATATGAAATAGGGCCGGAGATTCTTGCCATGACCCAGGTGTTTGCCACCGCCGCGCCGGCGCAGCGGCTGCTTGCCTGCAAGGGCGCGCCGGAAGCGGTCGCCGATCTGTGCCACCTGCCGCCGGCTGAGCAGCAGGCCATCGCCGCGCGCACGGCGGAACTGGCGGGCCGCGGCCTGCGCGTGCTGGGCGTGGCCATGGGCGTTTGGACGGGCACGGAAAAGCCCGTCAGCCAACACGATTTCGATTTCAGCTTTCTCGGCCTGGTGGGCTTCGTCGATCCGCCGCGGCCAGAAGTGCCGGCGGCCATCGCCGAATGCCGCGCTGCCGGGGTGCGCGTCGTTATGATGACCGGCGATCATCCGGCTACCGCGCTCAACATTGCGCGTCAGGTGGGTTTGGCCGAGACGGATGCGGTGATCAGCGGCGCGGACATCGACGCGTTGGACGACGCCGCGCTCGCCCTCCGCCTGAAGAGCGCACCCATCTGCGCGCGCCTGCGCCCCGACCACAAGCTGCGCCTGGTGCAAGCTTTCAAGCGTGACGGCGAGATCGTGGCCATGACCGGTGATGGCGTCAACGACGCACCCGCCCTCAAGGCCGCCCACGTCGGCATCGCCATGGGTGAACGTGGCACCGACGTCGCGCGCGAGGCCGCCGCGCTGGTGCTGCTGGACGACAGCTTTGCCAGCATCGTGGCCGCTCTGCGCCAGGGGCGGCATATCTTCGACAACATCGGCAAGGCGGTGCGCTTCGTGTTTGCCGTGCACGTGCCCATCATCGGCCTTACCCTGTTGCCGGAATTATTGCGCTGGCCGGTGCTGCTGCTGCCGGCCCATATCGTCCTGCTGGAATTGCTCATCGATCCCGCCTGCTCGGTGGTGTTCGAGGCCGAGCCCGCCGCCGACGATCTCATGGCGCGCCCGCCGCGCCCGCCCCGCCTGACCCCTTTCGAGCTGCGCAACCTCGGTCCGGCATTGGCCCAGGGCGTGTGGCTGACGCTCGTCCTGCTGCTCGGCTACTTTTTCATGCAGCAGCTCGGCTGGGAAGCCGATGCCAGCCGCCTCAGCCTGTTCGTCGCCCTGGTGCTTGGCCTGTTCCTGCTGATACTCGCCAACCGCAATCCGGCACGGCGGGTGCTCGACAACCTGACGGCCGGCCGCAATCCGCTCATCGGCCGCATGTTTCTCGCCATTCTTGCCATGCTCGTTCTGGTCGCCTTCCTGCCCTGGCTGCGCCGCGTGCTCGATTTTGCGCCGCCTGCGATCGCCGGCGGCCTGGCGGTCGCGGTGCTAGGACTGGCGATGGGGCTGGGGCTGGAGGCATTGCGTCGAGCCGGCGCGGGAACAGCACGCTGAGGCGTGCGGCCATTTACTTGGAAGCAGCGGCCGCCAAGCGGTGTTCCCAGACTTATGCCAGATTCAGGCAGGCGTGCGTCTGGCGGGCGATTTCACGTTCTTCGTCAGTGGGTATCACCCATACGGCAATGCGGCTGTCGGCGGCGTGCAGCGCGCGCGGCCCCGTCTGGTCAGCCGCATTGGCTGCCGCGTCCAACTGCACGCCCAGGCCGGCCAAGCCGCTGAGCGCGCGCTCGCGCACCACGGCATCATGCTCGCCCACCCCGCCGGTGAACACTAGGGCATCCACGCGGCCCAGCAAGGCCAGATAAGCGCCCACATATTTGCGGATGCGGCGGCAGTAGATGTCCAGCGCCAGCGCAGCTTCCTCATCGCCTCGTTGCACCAGGGCATGGATGTCGCGCAAATCCGTGTGGCCGGTGAGGCCCGAAAGTCCGCTGCCCCGTTCCAGCAAGTCTTCCACCTGCTGCAGAGTCAGGCCCGCCTCGCGTTGCAGGTAAAGCGGCACGGCCGGATCGAGATCGCCGCAGCGGCTGCCCATGAGCAGCCCCTCCAGCGGCGTCATGCCCATGGAGGTGTCCACGCTCTCGCCGTTTTGCAGCGCGCTGGCGCTGGCGCCGTTGCCCAGATGCAGCACGATGAGATTGAGCGACGCCAGCGGCCGCTCCAGCAATTGCGCCAGCCGCCCCGCCACGTACTGCACGGAAATGCCGTGGAAGCCGTAGCGCCGCACGCCGTGCTCATGCAGCAGCCGTGCTGGCAGCCCGTAGCGATAGGCCGCCGCGGGCAGGGTGTGGTGGAACGCCGTGTCGAACACCGCAACCTGGGGGAGCGCAGGGTAGGCCGCAGCTACCGCCTCGATGCCGGCCAATGCCAAGGGGTTGTGCAGCGGCGCGAGGGGAAAGAGCGACCGCAGCGCATCGATGACTTCGGCATCGATCAGGGCCGGCGCCGTGAAGCGCGCGCCGCCATGCACCACTCGATGCCCCACCGCCGCAAGCCCATCGTCCGCGATCACGCCCGCATCCCGCCAGAGGTCGAGTAGGGCGGACAGGGCTGCGCCGTGGTGGGGATGGCTCACCGTGCGCACCTGGGTTTTGCCGTGCGCGTCTTCCAGCGCCAGGCGGCCCTCGGCCTCGCCTATGCGTTCGATGCGGGCGCCCGCCAGCGCCGTATCACCTGCGTACAAGCGGGCCTTGAGCGAAGAGCTGCCGGTATTGACGGCGAGCACGAGGGGAGAGGCGCGGGAGTCCGGCATGATCAAAGCTTACGACAATGCCGCCACGATAAGGGTTGCCGGGCAGGATGACTAGCCCGGATATTTCATGAAGGACGCGGGATGATGGTGAGGCGATTTGCGAGCAGATTTGCGCACCCGCGCCAAGCCCATAGCGAGACTATGGGCGCGAAGCGGGGGTGCGAAGATGCCGCAAATCGACCGCCAGCACCCGCGTAGCCAGGCAGCACAAAATGTATTTCTGCCTGGATGCTCGCAAACCCAGTGTTCATGCCCATCACGGCTGAGTAGAGGGGCGCCTTCATGAAATATCCGGGCTGGCTTTGCGCACCGGGCCGGCGCATTCAACCCAGATTGTCCATTAGAACGCGGGATGCTGGCGGCGCGGGACGAGACCAGGTTGCGCGAGACGGTCGCAGCCCGGATTGAACATCCGGGCGAGAAGTTGAGCGCAAGATGGGCCGTCC
>JAJZSR010000139.1 GCA_021849595.1 Pseudomonadota bacterium
TCAGTGGATAGAGCAACCCCCTCCTAAGGGGTAGGTCACACGTTCGATTCGTGTTCGGGGCGCCAATCCCTTGCGGCCACCGGCCACCGCAAACCCGCCGCGGCCCCCTGCCGAGCTAATCCCCTTATCCCATCAAGGATTTATGAAGCCTGTTCGGCGGTAAAATTATTTTTTGGAAAATGACTGCCGGAGCCTGCTAGAACAATGCGCCCCAGCCAATTGATCGCCGTCTTGGAACGGGAATTTCTTAGTGCCGCAGAGGGTATCCACACCCCGGTCATGCTGTGGGGCCCCCCCGGCGTCGGCAAATCCCAGATGGTCATGGAAACCGCAGCGCGCAACAGTGCACCCATGATCGACATCCGCCTGTCGCAGATGGAACCGTCAGACCTGCGCGGCATTCCGTTTCGCGTGGGGGAGGCGGTGGAATGGGCGGTGCCCGCCATGCTGCCCGACGCCAGGCGTCACGGGCTGCGGGGCATACTCTTCCTGGATGAAATCAATGCTGCGCCGCCCTCCGTGTCTGCCGCGGCCTATCAGTTGATCCTCGACCGCCGCCTGGGGGCCTACCAGGTGCCGGACGGCTGGGCTATTTTCGCCGCCGGCAACCGCCAGGGCGACCGCGGCGTGACCTATGCCATGCCGGCGCCCCTGGCCAACCGCTTCTCCCATTTCGAAGTGGAGGCCAATCTGGAGGACTGGGTGCAGTGGGCCTACGGGCAGGGCATCGACCACCGCCTCATCGGTTTTCTGCGCTTCCGTCCCGAACTGCTGTTCGACTTCGACGCAGCGCGCAACCCGACCGCTTTCCCCACCCCCCGCTCTTGGGAATTCGCCCACCGCGCGCTGCATAAGTTCGGCGATCTGCCGGATCTGCTCTCCGGCGCCCTGGAGGCCTGCGTCGGCCAAGCTGCCGGCATCGAGTTGATGGCCTACCTGAAGAACCTGGACCGCATGCCGGACATCGATGCCATCGTCGAAGGGCGCGAGGCCGAGGTGCCCACGGAGGTGGACCTGCAGTACGCCGTCGCCTCGGCGCTGGTGAGCCGTGCCCTGCGCGCCAAAGGTCAGACTGGCGCCAAGGAAATCTACGGCAACATTCTCAATTACGCCGGCCGCCTGCCCCTGCGCGAAATGGGCGTGATGCTGGTTTCGGACATGCACCGCAACATCGGCCAGGCCCTGTTCGCCACGCCCCAGTTCGCCCAGTGGGCCAATCAGGTGGCGGACATCGTGCTGTACGAGTAGGGCGCGCGATGCTGCCCAAGGACGCCGAAACCAAGCTGGCGGCGGCCCGCACCCGGCTGATCCTGGACAAGCCTTTCCTCGGCGCCCTGGTGCTGCGCCTGCCGGTGAAGGAGGGCAGCCCGGGCTGGTGCCGCACCACCGCCACCGATGCCAAGACGTTTTACTTCAACCGCGCCTATATCGATCGGCTGTCGCTGTCGCAAACCGAGTTCATTCTTGCCCACGAGGCCCTGCACTGCGCCTTGCAGCACTTTGCCCGGCGCGGCCACCGCGTGCAGCATAAATGGGATCTGGCCTGCGACTTCGCGGTGAATCCGCTGCTCGTCAATGACGGTCTCATGCCGCCTCCTGAGGCCGTGGTGCTCAACCAGTTCGACGGCATGACGGCGGAAGAAATCTACCCCTGCCTAGATGACAATCTGGACAACGAGACGCTCGATCAGCACCTCTACGACGGCGACGAGGGCGGACAAGGCGGCGATTCTGACCGGCAGCCACCCAGCGAGCAGCCCAGTGATCCCCACCAGGGCGAAAGCAGCGGCAAACCCCAATCCGCCGGGGGCAGCGGCACCGGCGAGCGGCAGCAAAGCGGTGCGGGAAGCGCCCCTTCCGGCGAACCGGACGACGGCCCCCCGGCGCCGCTGGATGCGCAGGAGCGCGAGCAGCTCTCGCAACGCTGGCAGCAATATGTGGCGTCGGCCGCCCAGCAGGCCCAGGCCGCCGGCAAGTTGGGTGGCAGCCTGGCGCGCCTCATTGAGCAATGGCTGCAGCCCAAGCTGCCCTGGCGCAGCCTGCTGGCCCATTACCTCTTCGACACCGCGCGCAACGACTACAACTACATGCGCCCCTCGCGCCGAGAGGGCGACATGATCCTGCCGAGCCTGAAAAGCAGCCAAAGCAACGTCGTGGTGGCCGTGGACGTATCGGGTTCGGTGGGCGATCAGGAGCTGGCGGAGTTCGCCGGCGAAATCAACGCCATCAAAGGCGCCCTGCCGGTACGAATCACCCTGCTGGCCTGCGACGCCCAGTTGGCGGAGGACGGCCCCTGGATCTATGAACCCTGGGAGGAGTTTCGCCTGCCCCGCGCCTTTACCGGCGGCGGTGGCACCCGCTTCGAGCCGGTGTTCGATTGGGTGGAAAGCCAGGACATCCGCCCGGACGTGCTGCTCTACTTCACCGATGGTGACGCCCCTTTTCCCAAAATGCCACCGGGTTATCCGGTACTATGGCTCATCAAGGGCAAGCGCCCCACGCCCTGGGGGCGCAGAATACAGTTGAATTGACCCCATCCGCCCGGACGGGGCTTCCGGCTAGCAGGCAAACAAGTTTGGAACACGAGCTTTCCTCCGAAGACGCCCTGCGTCTCAATGTGTTGATGACCGCCAACCCAGTGCAGGCGGTGCGCATTGACACCAACAGCATGACGCTGCATGCCTTGACCGAAGCCGGCGAGGCGCGTATCCCGCTGCATCCCAACTGCCGCGCCGAGCAGTATTTGCAGCGCGTGAAGGAATTCCTCGGCGGCCATGCGCTGGGCTCTCCCGGCGGCTATCCGGTATACCTGCAAAGATGGACGCGCATGGGGCAGACCAGCGACAAAAACCTCGCCGCCCTGCTGCTCCTGGGCGAGCCCGAGGCCGTGGTGGCCGTGGCCCACGCTCCCGGCCTCACCGACGAGCTGGCGCGGCGCGCCTGGTGGTGCCAGCCCACCATGGAAATGGCGCGCTGGATGCTGGAAAAGGAAGCCGTCATTCAAGGCGGCATGGGACGGGTGCTGGCGGATTTTCTCATCGAGCACCTGGCCTTCGAGGAAAACCCCGACAACCGCATGCACACCATACGCCTGGTGCTTTACGGCCGGCTAGCCGACGCGGTGCTGCTACAGAAGCTTTGGCGCATGGCCCGGCAGGTACCCTATTACTACATTGGCTTCCTGGAATTCATGGGCGACGAGCTGCCTCCGGACGCACCCGCCCGACCCCTGCCGGACGCTCTCGCGGCCCTGGCTGCAGCGGGCAATCCCTATGCCCGGCTTTATGCCGACACGCTGTCGGCCCACGGCCAGACCTATCTGATGGCAGCCAGCGAAGTGCTGCAAAAGCCTTCCACCCACTTGGTAGTCTATGCCCTGCTGGACGCCTTCAAACGCAGGTATCTGTCCTTGGACGCGCCGCTGGAGGCAGATCGGCTGGAAGACCTGCAGGGCCAGGTTCAAGCACTCTGTGCCGACGGAGCACAACGCCCAGCGACCCTGTCTGAAGTCCTTGACGCCCTGCCTGCGGAACGGCGCGGTATTCAGGCGATGCTCACGCTCTCGGGCCTGTCCGGCAAAGTGGCGGACCCCTATCTTTTGCGCACCACCGCAGTGGGTGCGCTCATGCGCCGCAAGATCGAACCCCTGGTCAAACCCATCCAGGGCGAAATCCGCATCCTTCAGGGAGCCGCCGGATGAAGGTTTACATCGATCCCCGTCTGGTCAAGGAAATGCCGGTCCTGATCCAAACGCCCAATCGCAAGCGCAAGCGCTACCCGGAAGGGGTGGTCACTCCCCAGGAAAGCGTGGCCAGCGCGCTGGCCGGCGCCGATCCGGCGCAAAACCGTCACGCTGCGCTGGCCCTCGGGCCGTCGCGCTCGTCCGAAGGCTTCCGGGTTTATTATCTGGTGCGCTGGCTGGACGAAGAGGCAACATCATGAAATTCGAGCAAAAAATCATTCCCATCACCCCCGCTGGACAGGACACCGCGCTCTCGGCCTGCGCCGATGCCGAGCCCTTCGCCCTCATGGTGCTGGGCGACAGCATGGAGCCCGAGTTTGCCGACGGGGAAATCATCATCATCGAGCCCGAAGGGCTCGCCACGGACGGCTCTTTCGTGCTGGCCTGGCACAACGAGGAATACATCTTCCGCCAGCTCGTGAAAACGACTTCCGGCTGGGCTTTGCACCCGCTCAACCCGGCCTATGAGGACGCCGCCATCCCCGGCCTCGACAGCGTCAAGGGGGTCATCATCCAGAAGAAAAAACCCGGCTCCCGAAAATCGATCAAACATTACGTGAAATGGTAGCGAGGCCAGACATGCCGTACTTCATCTATAAGATTCATCCCATGAATATCCTGGAAAAGGTCGGCGAATTCGCCAAATTCCAGGAAGCGTCCACGCAGGCTAAGGTGCTGCGGCGGGATCTGCCTGCCGATGCCAATTACCGCATCAAAGTCGTTTATGGCGAAAACGAACTGCATGCCGAAGACACACTCTCGCAGGTGCGTGAGCCCCAACCCACCACCGGCGAGGATTATTGAACCCGGGATGGATCACCCAGGAGGCAGCATGCGCAATTTCCCGGATCTCATCGAGACCGTGCAGACCAACTGCCACATCGCCGATGCGGCCTATGCGCGCGAGATGACCATGTGCACCTATCTGCTGGAAATGCGCGAGTACTTCCGCTGGGAGCACGAACTTCCGCTCACGCAGCATCCGCCCAAAGACGAAATCGGCCGCTGGCTTTTAGAGCGCGAGCGCCTGTGGGAAACCCTGGATGCCGACGCCTTCGCGTCCCTGCCCGTGGAAGGTCGGGAAATCCCCCCCTTCGAAAGCGAACTGGTCAACCGCAGTCTCGTGCCCCAAGGCGTGGTTTATGGCGCCGGCATCGGCCGCTTTCACAAGCCGCATTTCTTTTTGGGCGAACTGGTTCGCAAGGAAGAGCGCGAAGGCATCACCATCCTGGTGTCGGGCTGCGAATATGCGCGCGACCTCACCACGCTGCCCGCCTCCTTCCAGAACGGCATCATCTACCTGCGCCAGGATGCCCTGAAACGTGCCCTGTGGGAAAAAATCGAGTTATGGCGCAACCGGCGCATCGATGGCCCGCTCAAATCGGCCCTGCGCTGCTATGCCTACGAGCACGACCACGAAGCGGCCCTGCAGCGCATGGCCGAGCAGGAAGGCGAGGCGGTGATTCTGCATGAACTGGGCGAGGCCCTCGCGCAGCGTCAACTCGGCCCGGATTGGCAAACCATGCTAAGCGGCTTCGGCCACCGTCACAGCGAGGTGGCGGCCCGAGCCATGCGCGATCATCTGGCCGACTGCCTCTCCACCCTGCCCAAGCTGCTGGAGCGCCAAGCCTGGGGTTCGCTGCATTTCTATTTCGCGGAATTCGAGGGCATGCGCAAAAGCCTGTTTCCTACGCTCTACGCCGCCTACCTCAGTTGGAGCGGCAAGGGCGCAGCCACCGCGCTCGAAGAAGCAGTGGCTGCGGGCCGCGAGCATTGGGCCCGGCTGACGCAGGCCCTGGTCGAGCAGCACCGCGAGGCGCCCGATGATGTGGAACGGCACTTGCTGGAACAGATCCGCCAGAGTCCCATGGCCCTGGCCCTGTAACGGCGCGCCCGGCCGTCAGAGTTTTTCCGGTTCGGCCTTGCCGGGCCGGGCGAAATTGATCACCTGGCCTGCCTTCTGCTGGTCGGGGTAATAAGGCCTGGATTGGGCCAAGCCGATCGCTTCGGCCAGTTCCTTTTCCCGCAGCGAGATCAGCAGAAAACACTCCTTGATGTCGTCCACGGTTTGATCGGACAGAAAGCCCGAGGTGCCCGGCTGCGGCGTGGCATCTTTCACCACGCTGGCCAGGGTCTTGCGCATGACGCGCAGAATGCGGCGTTCCATGCTGAGTTCGTCGTCGGCCATGCTGCTCGTCCTTTCGTCTGGAGGGGCCCGGACACCCCTGAAGTCATTCGGCGAGTATACCGCCAAGCAGGCCGCCTTCGGCAGCCGGCAGTCAGCAAGCGATCGCGCGCATCCGTTCGGGCGGCAGCCCGGCGCTGGACAGCCTGACCAGGGCGGCATCAAGATACTCGGCCGGACCCGCCAGATAGACCGCGTGGTTCGCCGCATCGGGATAATCCGCCAGGATGCGGGCCCCGAAGCGGTCCAACTCGGCGCCGTCCGGGGAGCTCAGCTCATAGGAGCGGTAGCCGAAATTGTCCAGCGCGTCGGCCCAGTAGCGGCATTGGTTGACCATGTAATGCCCGCCCGGCGCGGCTGCCCAGACTAAGTCGATGCGCTCGGCGGCCTCCCGCGCCAAGGCATGTTCGACCATGCTTTTGACGGGCCCGAAACCACGGCCGAAGGCGATGAACAGCAAGGCATGCTGCGATTCGTCGTCC
>JAJZSR010000140.1 GCA_021849595.1 Pseudomonadota bacterium
TTCCTGGGACAGGCGTAGGGTGGTCGGGGTGGAGGGATTCGAACCCCCGACATCTTGCTCCCAAAGCAAGCGCGCTACCGGGCTGCGCTACACCCCGAAAGAGCGCGAATTATCCTCGTTTCGATGCGGCGGGTCAATTGAGGCGCTTGAGGGATGCGGCTGCCTTTGCGATCATTACGCCTTTTCCGCGATAGTCATGAGCGCACAGATACTCGATGGCAAGGCACTGGCGGACCAGCGCATCTCTGCTCTGGCCGGGCAGGTGGAGAGGCGTGTCGCCGGCGGCGGGCGCGCGCCCGGGCTGGCGGTGATACTGGTGGGCGACGATCCCGCCTCCGCCATTTATGTGCGCAACAAGCGCCGGGCTTGCGAGCGGGCCGGGGTGTATTCCGTGTCGCACGATCTTCCGGCGGCCACGCCACAGGGCGATCTGCTCGAGCTCATCGCGCGCCTGAACGATGATGCGCGCGTGGATGGCATCCTGGTGCAGGCACCCTTGCCGGCGCACATCGATCAGCAGACCGTCGTCGAAGCCATCCGGCCGGACAAGGATGTGGACGGCTTTCATCCCTACAACATCGGCCGGCTGGCAGTGCGCAAGCCGGCGCTGCGCCCCTGCACGCCCTATGGCGTGATGCTGCTGCTCGCCAGCATCGCTGCCGAATTCAAGGGCAGGCATGCCGTGGTCGTGGGTGCCTCCAACCATGTCGGGCGGCCCATGGGTCTCGAACTTCTGCTGGCCGGTTGCACCGTGACCACTTGTCATCGCTTCACGCGTGACCTGGCTTCGCATGTGGGCCAGGCGGACATACTAGTGGCGGCCGCCGGCAAGAGCGGGCTGGTGGCAGGTCGCTGGATCAAGGAGGGGGCCGTGGTCATCGACGTGGGCATCAACCGCTTGCCGGACGGCAAGCTGTGCGGCGATGTCGAATTCGATGCTGCGCGCGAGCGTGCCGCCTGGATCACGCCGGTGCCCGGTGGGGTGGGCCCGATGACGGTGGCCACGCTGCTGGAAAACACCTGGCAGGCCATGCTTGTGCATGACGCTGCGGCGGGCTGAACGCCGTTAGCTAAAGCGCCAGCAGACTTTCTATGCTGACATAGCCGCGCTGCCCGCTCCAAGCGCCGGCCAGGCACTCGGCCGCGGCATCGGGCTCGCCCAAATCGCTCAACACCACGGCGGCGCCGGAGAAGTCATGCTCGCGGGTATAGCCGTTGACCGTGATGACGGTCGTCAGCCCGGCGCCCAGGCTGGCGCGCAGGCCGTTTTCCGAATCCTCGAAGGCCAGGCAGTCTTGCGGCGTCAGCCCCATCGCCTGCAGCGCGTGCAGATAGATATCGGGGGCGGGCTTTTTTGCGGGCACGATGTCTCCCGCGGCGATCACCTCGAACCATGACTCGGCGTCTTCGGCGAGGCTGTGCCTGAGCAGCGCCGTGACGTTGTCCGGTGTCGTGGTGGTGGCGATGGCCAGACGCAGCCCGGCATCGCGGGCTTCCCGGAGCAGGCGCGCCACGCCGGGACGCAGGGGAATGCCGCCCGTCGCCAGCAGGGCCGTGTAGTGGCGCGTCTTGGCGCGGTGCAATTCAGTCACCAGGGCATCGAAATCGGCCGGTTTCTCGAAGCCGGGACGATAGCGCTCGACGTAATGCTTGATGCGTTCCTTGCCGCCAGTCACGGCCAGCAGTTCGCCGTACAGCGGCGGTGTCCAGTCCCAGTTCAGGTCCATTTCGCGGAAGGCGGCATTGAAGGCGACCCGGTGACCATCGCGCTCGGTGTCGGCCAGGGTACCGTCAACGTCGAAAAGCAAAGCTTGTGGGCTCATGGGGATCGATTAAGCAACTGAAGGCGATTATTGATCCGAAACGAAAGAATTTTACGGTCAGACCGAGGTTTGGGCAGAGCAGACCATTTTCAACTCGTTGATTAGTTTCGGATCAATGGAATTAAACTTTGGCGGATTATTGATGGGAAACTCAAGTACCCGAGTTTCCCATCAATAAAGAGGTTGCGCAGGGACGGCCAAATCTGTTATTAAATCGGTTTTTATGTTTTTCAGAGCACAGAAAATGGCCACGGAACATCTGAAACGCTTCGAGCCCTACAAGGCCAAAAAGGGCGAGGAGTACATGAACGAAAAGCAACTGGCGCATTTTCGCAAAATCCTCACCGAGTGGAAAGCCGAGCTGTCCGAGGACATCGACACCACCATCCATTCCATGCAGGACGAGGCCACGGTGTTTGCCGACCCCAACGACCGTGCCACCCAGGAATCGGACATGGCGCTGGAACTCAGGAACCGCGACCGTGAGCGCAAGCTGATCAAGAAGATCGACGAGACCGTGGCCAAGATCGACTCCGGCGAGTACGGCTATTGCGAGTCTTGCGGCGTGGAAATCGGCCTGGAGCGGCTGCAGGCGCGCCCCACGGCCAGCCTGTGCATCGACTGCAAGACGCTCGAAGAAATGCGCGAAAAGCAGGTCGCCAAATAAGTCTTTGGCGATGAACGGCCTAAGCGCTTTCGGGCAGAAATACTGGGGCACGCTCTACAGCCTGCTGAGTTGGGAGCAGTTGGCCGGCTTCTGGCCGAAAATCGCCCCGGCCAAGCCTTGGTATCTGTACGCGGTGGGGCAGGCGGTACCGGCCAAGCCGGCCTCCAGCGAGGAAGTGGGGCGCTTCGTTGCCGAAATCGATGCCTTGCTGCATCGCGAGCACGAGGAGGACTATTGCGGCATCGTCTACGCCGACGATCTGGAGCAGCCCACCTTCGTCAAGATCTACGACCCCAACAACCTGGGGGTTGCCTGCGGATCGAGCGGCAAGCACATCTTCCCGGGCTGGATCATGAGCCTGGACCCGCCCGAGGAACTCAAGCCGGAAGTGGTGCCCAACAACCGCAAGCGCTGGTGGCAGACACTGTTCGGCTGAGTCTCCCCTCCGTCGGCGCGTGGTTTCGTCGGCGCCCTGAAATCCAGCAGCCGCAAACATAACGCAAACATAAAAAAAGCCGGCTTGCGCCGGCTTTTGAGCAGCAACGTCTGTTGCCTCAGGTGTTGCTGTCCGGCGCGGGAGCGGCGGCCGCTTCGGCCTTGGGCGGCGGCTCGGTGAGCGCCTTCACGGACAGACGCAGACGGCCTTTCTCGTCGGCCTCCAGCACTTTCACCCGCACCTGCTGACCTTCCTTGAGGTGGTCGGAGACGGCGTTGATGCGCTCGTGGGCGATCTGCGAAATATGCAGCAGACCGTCGCGTCCCGGCAGGACGTTGACGATGGCGCCGAAATCGAGCAGCTTGACCACGGTGCCGTCATACACCGCGCCCACTTCCACTTCCGCGGTGAGCGCCTCGATGCGCTTCTTGGCGGCTTCGCCGGCCTCCATGCTGACGCAGGCGATTTTCACCGAGCCGTCGTCCTCGATTTCGATTTGCGTGCCGGTTTCTTCGGTGAGGGCGCGGATGACGGCGCCGCCCTTGCCGATGACGTCGCGGATCTTCTCCGGATTGATCTTCATGGTAATGATGCGCGGAGCATAGGCGGACATCTCTTCGCGCGCGCCGCCCACGGCCTGCTTCATCAGGCCCAGGATATGCATGCGGCCTTCTTTCGCCTGCTTGAGCGCGGCATCCATGATTTCCTTGGTGATGCCCTGGATCTTGATGTCCATCTGCAGGGCAGTCACGCCGCGGTCGGTGCCGGCCACTTTGAAATCCATGTCGCCCAGGTGGTCTTCGTCGCCCAGGATGTCGGTTAGCACGGCGAAGCGTCCGCCTTCCTTGATGAGACCCATGGCGATGCCGGCCACGTGCGCCTTGAGGGGAACGCCGGCATCCATCATGGACAGGCAGCCGCCGCACACCGAGGCCATGGAGGAGGAGCCGTTGGACTCGGTGATTTCGGACACCACGCGCAGGGTGTAGCCGAATTCTTCCTTGCCGGGCAGCACCGCCAGCAGGGCACGCTTGGCCAGGCGTCCATGGCCGATTTCGCGCCGCTTGGGGCTGCCCACGCGGCCGGTTTCGCCGGTGGCAAAAGGCGGCATGTTGTAGTGCAGCAAGAAGCGCTCGGAATATTCGCCCATGAGGGATTCGATGGTCTGCTCGTCGCGTCCGGTGCCCAGCGTGGTCACCACCAGGGCCTGGGTTTCGCCGCGCGTGAACAGGGCGGAGCCATGAGTGCGCGGCAACACGCCGGTGCGGATGGTGATGGGACGCACCGTGCGGGTGTCGCGGCCGTCGATCCGGGGCTGGCCGGAGAGGATGCGGTTGCGCACGATCTTCGCTTCCAGCTTGAAGAACTCGTCTTTTACTTCGTTGACGGCCAGAGTGTCCATGTCGGCCGTAATGCAAGCCTCCATGACCTTGGCACGCACTTCGTCGACCTTGGCCAGGCGCGCCTGTTTTTGCTTGATGTTGTAGGCCTCTTCCAGGTCGGCGCGCGCGAGGCCGTCGATCTTCTCGATCAACGCGGTATTGGTGGCCGGCGCTTGCCAGTCCCATTCGGCGACGCCGGCCTCGTCGGCCAGTTCGTTGATGGCGTTGATCGCCGCCTGCATCTGCTGGTGACCGAACACGACTGCCCCCAGCATGATGTCCTCGGGCAGTTCCTGGGCCTCGGATTCCACCATCAGCACGGCCGCCTCGGTGCCGGCGACGACCAGGTCCAGTTGGGAGTCCTTGAGTTGGCTGGCAGTGGGGTTGAGCACATAGGCGCCATCGATGAAGCCGACGCGGGCGGCGCCGATGGGGCCGTCGAAGGGCACGCCGGACAGCGTCAGGGCCGCCGAGGCGCCGATCATGGCGGGAATGTCGGAATCCACTTCGGGGTTGGAGGACAGCACCGTGGCGATGACCTGTACCTCATTGAAGAAGCCTTCCGGAAACAGCGGGCGGATGGGGCGGTCGATCAATCGGGAAGTGAGGGTTTCCTTCTCCGTGGGCTTGCCTTCGCGCTTGAAGTAGCCGCCGGGGATACGGCCCGCGGCGTAAGTCTTTTCCATGTAGTCCACGGTCAGGGGAAAGAAATCCTGCCCCGGCTTGACTTCATTTTTGACCACCACGGTCACCAGCACCACGGTGTCGTCCATGTTCACCATTACGGCGCCGCTGGCTTGGCGGGCGATTTCTCCGGTTTCCAGGGTCACGGTGTGTTGGCCGTACTGGAATGATTTTTTGAATGGGGTCACTTTCTCGTCCTTTTCCAAAACAAAACCGCCCCAGGGGGCGGTTTTGGACATCACATCATGGGTGTGCGGCAGCTGCGCCGGGAATGCGCGGACGCACCGGCACCCCGCAGACCCGCATTTCGGCGTCGAAACCGAAAGAAGCGGGATGCCGCGCGCAGCTCACCTTGGCCACCGGATTTACTTGCGCAGACCCAGGCGCTCGATCAGGGTCTTATAGCCTTCGAGATTGGTGCGCTTGAGGTAGTCCAGCAGCTTGCGGCGGCGGCTCACCATCTTGAGCAGGCCGCGGCGGGAGTGGTGGTCCTTGGCATGGGCCTTGAAGTGTTCGGTGAGCTGGTTGATGCGGGTGGTCAGGAGAGCGACCTGGACTTCCGGGGAGCCGGTGTCGTTGACGGCGCGTTGATAGTCCTTGACCAGTTGGGCCTTGTCGGCGGTGGTGACAGCCATGGTGTTTCCTCTCGAAACAAAAACAAACAAATCGCGAAGCCCTGCGGCTGGGTTGGGCTTCGTTCCGGAAAAAAATAATTCTAGCCGAAGATCGGAGTTGCCTCAATAACGCAATGTTTTTTCTGGGGTTTGGCGGGAAGATTCCTGGGCGACGAGACGCCTCGCGCGCAGCAGGCCGTCCTCTTCGCCGCATTGTCCTATGCCCAGGAAGCGGCCCTGCGGCCCATACAGCCGGCACAGCCCGGCGCCGCCCGGGCAAGGCAGGGTTTTCCCCTGCGCGAGGGCAAGCGCGTGTTCTTCAGGCAGGGGCAGGGCGGGAAGGTGGGACACCAGCGCGTCGACGGGCAGCAGCACGCCGGCGCGTTCCGCGGGCGGCAGCGCTTCCAGCGCATCGAGGGCGACGGCCCGGTCCGATTCGAAGCCGCCGGTGGCCGTGCGCACAAGGCGCAGCAAATGTCCGCCGCAGCCGAGCGCGCTGCCCAGGTCTTCGGCCAGGGTGCGCACATAGGTGCCGCTGGAGCAGCGCACCTCAAAACTCAGTATGTCGCCTTCCAGCGCAAGCAACTCCAGTTGCGCGATGCGCACCCGGCGCGCCGGGCGCGGCAGGGTGATGCCGGCGCGGGCGTACTCGTACAGCGGCCTGCCGGCGACTTTGAGGGCGGAATACATGGGCGGGGTCTGCGCGATCTCGCCGCGCAGCGGCGCCATGGCAGCTTCGACCT
>JAJZSR010000011.1 GCA_021849595.1 Pseudomonadota bacterium
AACGCTCGTCACCCCAGGCATATTTTTCTTGCAGCACGGCCAGGGAGATGTCCTGCGCGGGCAGGGCAAAGGGGCGGTTCATGCGCCCAGTATAGCCAGCGGCCGCCCCAATGCCGCGCCTTCCCTCGCCTTCCCTGAATATCCGGCTAAAATCCATTTTTTGCCGGAAAGCCAGCCATGCCCAACCCACTGGTCGGTCTCGTCATGGGCTCCCAGAGCGACTGGGAGGTGATGCAGCATGCCGCCACCCAGCTCAAGCATCTGGGCATAGCCTTCGAAGCGCGGGTCGTGTCGGCACACCGTACGCCCGATCTGCTCTACCGCTACGCCGAGGAGGCGGAAGGGCGCGGGCTCAAGGCCATCATCGCCGGCGCCGGCGGCGCCGCCCATTTGCCGGGCATGCTGGCGGCCAAGACCCTGGTGCCGGTGCTGGGCGTGCCGGTGCCGTCGAAATACCTCAAGGGCATGGACTCCCTGCTCTCCATGGTACAGATGCCCAAAGGCATCCCGGTGGCGACTTTCGCCGTGGGCGAGGCCGGCGCCGCCAACGCCGCGCTGTTCGCCGCCGCGCTCATCGCGCGCTACGATGGCGGCTTGGCCGAACAACTGGAGGAATTCCGCCGCGGCCAGACCGCCGCCGTGCTCAACATGAGCCTGCCGGATGTCTGAACCCCTGCTGCCCGGCGCCACGCTGGGCATCCTCGGCGGCGGCCAGCTCGGCCGCATGTTCACCATCGCTGCGCGCACCATGGGCTACCGGGTCATCGTGTTGGACCCCGATGCCGCAAGCCCGGCGGGGCAGTTGGCCGACCTGCATCTGCAGGCGGATTATCTCGACCATGGCGCGCTGCGTCAGTTGGGCGCAGCCTGCGCCGCAGTGACCACCGAGTTCGAGAACGTTCCGGCAGAGAGCCTCATCGAACTGGCCCGCCATTGCCGCGTCTCCCCCGGCGCCGGGGCCGTCGCCATCGTGCAGGACCGCAGCCGCGAGAAGACCTGGCTGGCGCAGCACGACTTTCCCACCGCCCCGTTCGCGCTGGTGAACGACGCCGCCGACATCCCGGCCGCCTGCGCCAAGACCGGCCTGCCAGCCCTCCTGAAAGTGGCGCGCCTGGGCTACGACGGCAAGGGGCAATTCCCGGTGGCCACGGCCGAGGACGCCGGCCGGGCCTTTGCCACGCTGGGCGGCCAGCCCTGCGTGCTGGAAGGCTATCTCGCCTTGGAGCGCGAGGTTTCCGTCGTGCTGGGACGCGACGATGCCGGCCGCTGCACCCTCTTCCCCGTGGCCGAAAACCGCCATGCCGGCGGCATCCTCGACGTTTCCATCGTGCCGGCGCGCGTCGCCGCCAACCTGGCCGAGTCCGCGTGCGGCATGGCGCGCGCCGTGGCCGACCGGCTCGACTACGTGGGCGTGCTGGCGGTGGAGTTCTTCGTCACCCGACAAGGCGACCTGCTCGTGAACGAGATCGCCCCGCGCCCGCACAACTCGGGCCACTACACCCTGGACGCCTGCGTCACCGACCAGTTCGAGCAGCAGGTGCGCATGCTGGCCGGCCTGCCGGCAGGCGACACGCGCCTGCTCTCTCCCGTGGTGATGGTGAACATCCTGGGCGACCGCTGGAGCAACGGCGGCCCGCACTGGGAGCGCCTGCTCGCGCACGGCAACGTCAAGCTGCACCTCTACGGCAAGCAGGCCGCAAGAGCGGGGCGCAAGATGGGTCACTTCAACGTGCTGGATGCCGAGTTGACCGGCGCCCTGGCGCTGGCGGAGGAATTGCGCGGGGTGTTGTAGGCCGGCGGTCAGGCGGGCGTATCGGCCGCCGCCGACGGATAGCTCGACACCTCGATGAGGTTGCCGTCCGGGTCGCGGAAATACACCGAGGTCATGGCGCCCAGCGCCCCCGTGCGGGCCACCGGCCCGGCTTCGATGGCCACATGACAGTTGCGCAGGTGCTCCACCACCTGCGCGATCGGGGTAGCGACCACGAAGCACAAGTCCGACGACCCGGGCGTGGGATGCGCGGCATGCGGCGCAAGCGGTTGGGCCGCGGCATGGAGATTGATCTTGGTCTGGCCGAAATGCAAAGCCCGGCGCCCGTCACCGAAAGTTGCCGGGCGCATGCCCAGCACGCGCCCGTAGAAACCCACCGTCGCCTCGACATCACGCACGGTGAGCACCAAGTGATCGAGGCGCTCGACCCGCATGGCCGCAGGCTTACATGATTTCGCGCTCGATCTCTTCTACCGAAGTGTGGCGCACATCCTTGCCTTTGACCATGTAAACGACATACTCGGACATGTTCTTGGCATGGTCGCCCATGCGCTCGATCGCCTTGGCCACGAACAGGACGTCGATGAACACGGAGATGGTGCGCGGGTCCTCCATCATGTAGGTGATGAGGTGGCGCAGATTGAGCTGGAATTCCTCGTCCACCTCCCGGTCTCGGCGCGCCACCGCGGCGGCGTTGCTGACATCGAGACGGGCGAAGCCGTCGAGCGACTGGCGCAGCATTTCCAGCACGATGCCCGCCATGTACTTCACTTCGTTGAAGCGCGGGGCGTTGAGTCGCCCCCCCTCATGGATCAGCTTGGCCATGCGGGCCACCTTGGCGGCTTCGTCGCCGATGCGCTCCAAGTCGGTGATGGTTTTCACCACCATCATGATCATGCGCAGATCGGACGCCGTCGGCTGGCGCTTGGCAATGATCTGGGCGCAGGCCTCGTCGATCTGCACCTCCAAGGCGTTGACGGCATGGTCGTTGGCGATGACACGCTCGGCGGCCTCGGAATCCGCTTCGACCAGGGCGTCGATGGCATGGGAAATCTGCTCTTCCACCAGGCCGCCCATCTGCAGCACGCGGGCACGCACGTTTTCCAGTTCGGCATCGAACTGCTTGAAGGTATGTTCATTGGGCATGGCAGGCTCCGGCAAGGGCATCCATCATTCTAGGGACGCGGAAAGACAGCGATGTGACAATAGCATGTCGTGGAGTTCAATCTAACGGACACTGAAGGGCAAAGTATAGGTCGCCTCATCCACCCGCAGATTCGCCACCCAGTTCACGCCGCCGTGGGCGCAGACCGGCAGGACGATGTTCTCGGCGCTGAACACGCCAGGTTGGACTTGCTTGAGTGCATAGCGGTTCTCGCCCATGTCCATATCGGGCATCTGAAAATCGACCGCCACCGCCTTGGCGCCGGGCGCATGCACCGTCAGCGTGAAACCTTCCATGGGAGTCGGCGGGCGAGAGAAGTTCACTTTGGCGGCCTGTCCGCGAAAATCGAAGGCGCACCCCTGCGCCAGGTCCGCGCAGGCGATGGTCCGGGTCGGCGGCGGCGATTGCGCCTGGCGGGCGAAATGGGCGTAAAAGGCCACGCCCAGCAGAATTGCGACAAAAATCCAGGGAGCGATTTTCCATTTCATGTCCAGGCTCCTCTCAGCATGGCGATGCCGTGGGCCCCATGCCCACGCGCTTCGTCCAACAGGTTTTCGTGCATGCCCCCCAGGGCATAGACGGGGATGGGGCAGTCCTGCACCCAAGCGGCAAACCTCTCCCAGCCCAGGGTCGCCGCGCCCGGGTGGCTGGCCGTGGGCAAGACCGGACTCAGGACGGCAAAATCGGCCCCCAGGGCAGCGGCCCGGTCGAGCTCTTCGCGGCTGTGGCAGGAGGCTCCCAGCCACTCGACGTCCGGGCGCTCGGCAAGCCGGGCGAGGCTCGTGCCGTCCAGATGCAGACCGTCGGCGCCGGCCGCCCGGCACAGGTCCACGCTGCCGTTGACGAGCACGCGCGCCCCATGGGCATGGGCACGCACCGCCACCTGGCGCGCGAGTTCCAGGCGCTCCCCCTCCGGCAGTTTCTTGTCCCTGACCTGGATGAGCCGCAGCCCCGCGGCCAGTGCTTTGTCCAAGCGCGCCAGAAACGCGCCGGTGCCTAACGCCTCGGCCTGGCTGATGCCATACACCGCCGGAAGGGACAGCGCCCGCAGCACCGGGGCATTGGGCGGCAGCATGGGCTCGGGCCGGTCGCCATCGGGCGACAGCCAGGCAAGGCTCTGGCCCTCATGTGGGTGGGGCTCGCCCTGCCATTGCGTCACGCGGAAAAAATGCAGGCGCACGCGGCCATGGGGATATTGGTGCTCGCGCACGATCCAGGGGTCGGCGCGCGTCACGCGGATGCCAAGCTCCTCGCCCAATTCACGGATCAGCGCCGCACGGGTGGACTCCCCCGGCTCCACCTTGCCGCCGGGAAATTCCCAATAACCGCCCCAGATCTTGTCGATCGGCCGGCTGGCCATGAGAAAGCGCCCGTCGCGCAGCAGCACGCCGGCCGCCACGGCAATGATCGCCTGCGTCATCATCTTAAGGAAAGAAAATTATGGATTTTACCCTTGGCGGCAGGCCGTAGACCGACGAGGCCGGGACATTTTGCCGCATGGCGGCGGCATCGTTGCGCGCAATCATGACCGCGACTTGCGGGCTTGAATAAGAAAGGCCCGGAACGGACGGGCGGCGCGCAAAGGGCTAAAATGCAAACCATGGAGCCGGTCAATCTCACCCACCACTTCCTCATCGCCATGCCCAGCATGGCCGACCCGAATTTTTCCGGCACCCTGACCTACATCTGCGATCACGGCACCCAGGGCGCCCTGGGGTTGGTGGTCAACCGTCCCATCGAGCTGGAGCTTTCCAGCCTGTTCGAGCAGATCGGCCTGGAATTGTCCAACGAGACGCTGCGCCACCAGGCGGTGTACTACGGCGGGCCGGTTCAGACCGAGCGCGGCTTCGTGCTGCACCGGCCGACCCACAGCTATCAATCCACCCTCACGGTCAACGATTCGGTGAGCCTGACCACTTCCAAGGACGTGCTGGAAGCAGTGGCCCATGGCGAAGGGCCGGGCCAGTTCCTGGTGTCGCTGGGCTATGCCGGCTGGGGACCCGGACAGTTGGAACAGGAGATGGCGCAGAACGCCTGGCTCTCGGTGGCGGCAGAACCGGGGATCATCTTCGACCATACCCCGGAGGAAAGACTGCCCGCCGCCATGAAGCTTTTGGGCATCGATTTCACCCATCTCTCCGACCTGGCGGGCCACGCGTGATCCCCAAAGGCACGCTGCTGGCCTTCGACTTCGGCCTCAAGCGCACGGGTGTGGCGCAGGGCGAACTGGAGATCGGCGTCGCGCATCCGCTCGGCACATTGCACGCGGCCACGCGTGAAGAGCGCCTGGCCGCCATCGAACGCCTGGTGCGGGAATGGCGGCCGGCGGCCCTGGTGGTGGGCCTGCCGCTGCATCCCGACGGCGCCGAACACGAAATGACGCGCGCAGCGCGCAACTTCGCCGCCGCGCTGGAAAAGCGCTTCGGCCTGCCGGTATTTCTCGCCGACGAGCGCTACACCAGCGCGCTGGCGGAAAGCGAGCTGGCCGCCCAAGGCGCCAAGGGCAAGCATCAGGCCGACAGCCTCGCCGCGCAAATCATCCTGCAGGGATTTCTGGATGCTCGTCGCGCTGCCTGACGCCGAAGACCTCATCACCCGCCTGGCCGCCGCTGTGCGCTCGCAGCTTGCGGCAGACACCGCCATCGTCGGCATCCACACCGGCGGCGCCTGGGTGGCGCAGCGGCTGCGCGACGCGCTAAGCGGCGACCATCCGCTGGGCGAGCTGGACATCTCCTTTTACCGCGACGACTTTTCCCGCATCGGCCTGCACCCCCAGGTCAAGCCTTCGCGCATTCCCTTCACCGTGGAAGACCGCCCCCTGCTGCTGGTCGACGATGTGCTGTACACCGGCCGCACCGTGCGCGCGGCCATGAACGAGTTGTTCGACTACGGCCGCCCCAGCCAGATCCGCCTCGCGGTATTGATCGACCGCGGCGGGCACGAACTGCCCATCCGCCCGGATTTCGTCGGCGCGACCCTGGCCATCCCGCCAGGCCAGAACGTCGAACTGCGGTGCGACGACGGCCGTCTTTCCCTCGCCCTCAAATAACCCATGGTCGACCCGCAACTGACTCCCCAGGGAAAACTGCGCCACCTGCTCACCCTCGACGGCCTACCCGCCGCCATGCTCAGGCAAATCCTCGACACAGCCGAGTCCTTCATGGACGTGGGTGAACGCGACGTCAAGAAAGTCCCGCTGCTGCGCGGCAAATCCATTTTCAACCTGTTTTTCGAGCCCTCCACGCGCACGCGCACGACGTTCGAGATCGCCGCCAAGCGCCTGTCCGCCGATGTGGTGAACCTCAACATCGCCACCTCCAGCCAGACCAAGGGCGAAACCATCCTGGACACGGTGGCCAACCTCACGGCCATGCACGCCGACATGTTCATCGTGCGCCACGGGCAATCGGGCGCGGCCCATTTCATCGCCCGCCATGTGGCGCCGCACATTTCCGTGATCAACGCCGGCGACGGCCGCCATGCCCACCCCACCCAGGGCCTGCTGGACATGTTCACCATCCGCCGCTACAAGGGCGGGTTCCAGAATCTGCGCGTGGCCGTCGTCGGCGACGTGCTGCATTCGCGCGTGGCGCGCTCGCAAATCAGCGCGCTCACCACCCTGGGCGTCCCCGAAGTCCGTGTGGTCGCCCCCAAGACCCTGCTGCCGCCCGGCGTGGAACAACTCGGCGTCCACCTCTTTTACGACATGCGCGAGGGCATCCGGGATTGCGACGTCATCATCATGCTGCGCCTGCAGAACGAGCGCATGAAGGGCGCGCGCCTGCCCTCGGCCCACGAATATTTCAAGCAATACGGCCTGACCGCAGCCAAGCTGGCGCGCGCCAAGCCGGACGCCATCGTCATGCATCCCGGGCCGATGAACCGCGGGGTCGAAATCGATTCCGAAGTGGCCGACGGCCCGCAATCGGTGATCCTGCCCCAGGTCACCTACGGCATCGCGGTGCGTATGGCGGTGATGGCCATGCTCGCCGGGGGAGGCGGCGACTGAAATGAAAATACACATCAAGAACGGCCGCCTCGTCGATCCCAAGAACGCGCACGACGGTCGCGCCGACCTTTACCTCGCGGCGGGCAAGATCGTCGGCGTGGGCGAGGCCCCGGCAGACTTCCACGCCAACCGGGTCATCGACGCCGCGGGCTGCGTGGTCTGTCCCGGCCTGGTGGATTTGTCCGTGCGCCTGCGCGAGCCGGGGTACGAATACAAGGCCACGCTGGAATCGGAGATGCTGGCCGCGGCGGCCGGCGGCGTGACTTCGCTGGCCTGCCCGCCGGACACCGATCCCCCGCTGGACGAGCCGGGGCTCACCGAAATGCTCAAGTTCCGCGCGCGCAACCTGCCTGGCCCGCGCGTCTATCCCATCGGTGCCATGACGCAAAAGCTCGAAGGAACGCGCCTCACGGAAATGGCGGAACTGAACGAGGCCGGCTGCCTGGCCTTCTCCCAGGCCGATGTCGCCCTGACGGACTCCCAGGTGCTGCTGCGCGCCATGGAATACGCGGCCACCTTCGATTACAGCCTTTGGCTGCGGCCCCAGGATGCCTTCCTGTCACGCGGCGGGGTCGCCCACGACGGGCCTGTGGCCGCACGCCTGGGCCTGCCCGGCATACCCACCCTGGCGGAAACCGTGGCATTGTCCACCATCCTTCTGCTGGCGCGCGAAACGGGCGTGCGCGTGCACCTGCGCCGCCTCTCGGCACGCGAATCCATCGCCATGGTGCGCGCCGCCAAGCTGCAAGGTGTGCGCGTGAGTTGCGACACGACCATCCAGAATCTGCATCTCTCCGAAATGGATTTGCTCGGCTTCGACAGCCACTACCACCTGCAGCCGCCGTTGCGCAGCCTGGCGGACCGGGACGCCCTGCGCGAGGCGCTCAAGGACGGCTCCATCGATGCGCTTTGTTCGGATCACACGCCGCTGGACGAAGATGACAAGCAAATGCCCTTCGGCGAATCCGCGCCGGGCGCCTCGGCGGTGGAGCTGCTGCTGCCGCTCGCCCTCAAATGGGCGCGCGAAATGGCAGTGCCGCTGTCCCAGGCGCTGGACCTCGTGACCTGGAAGCCGGCGCAAGTCCTGGGCATCGATGCCGGCCATCTGAGCCTGGGCGCGCCCGCCGACCTCTGCGTCTTCGACCCAGAGGCGGAATGGACGGTGAGCCCGGCGCTCTTGCGCAGCCAGGGAAAGAACACGCCCTTCTTGGGCCAGCGCCTGCAAGGCCGAGTCCGCTATACCGTCATCGACGGGCACCTGGATTACGAGGCCTGAGCGCGGCTGTCGAAATCCATCAGCGATGTCTTTGCTTACCAGCATCGCGCCTGACGCGCGCCTGCTTCTGATCGGCCGTGCGCTGCGGGCTTTCAGCGACGGCTATGTCGCCATCCTGCTGCCCGTCTATCTGCTCGCCCTCGATCTCGGCAAATGGGAGGTCGGGCTGTTTTCCACCGCCACGCTGCTCGGTTCGGCTTTGATGACACTCGCGGTCGGCCGCTGGGGACATCGCGTCCCACGGCGCCGCCTGCTGCTCGCGGCTACCTGGCTGATGTGCGCAACCGGCCTGCTGCTGGCCGGCTTCTCGGCTTTCTGGCCGCTGCTGATCGTCGCCTTCGTCGGCACCATGAACCCGAGCTCCGGCGACGTCAGCATTTTTCTGCCGCTGGAACACGCGTGGCTGGCCGAGACGGCGCAGGGCGAGGCGCGCACCACCCTGTTCGCGCGCTACACCTTCCTCGGTGCGCTCTGCGCAGCGGTCGGCTCGCTGGCCACCGCGATCCCGCAAATGCTCAGCGCCGGCGGGATGACGCAGCTCGATGCCTTGCGCATCATGTTCGTGGCCTACGGCCTGACCGGCGCAACGGTTTTCTTTCTCTACCGTGCACTGCCCAATCATCACCCGCATGAACAGGCCGTGCCGCCGGCCCCTCTCGGACCGTCGCGCGGCATGGTCATCCGTCTCGCCGCGCTGTTCTCGGTCGATGCCTTCGCAGGCGGACTGCTGGTGAACACCCTGCTCGCGCTCTGGCTGTTCGAACGCTTCGATCTCTCGCTCGCCGCCGCAGGCCGATTCTTCTTCTGGGCAGGTTTGCTGTCGGCCGGCTCGCAGCTTGCCGCGCCCTGGGTGGCGCGCCGCATCGGCCTCATCAACACCATGGTGTTTACACACATTCCGGCCAGCCTCTGCCTGATCCTTGCCGCCTTCGCCACCAGCCTGCCTGTGGCGCTGGGCCTGCTGTTCGTGCGCGCCGCGCTCTCGCAGATGGACGTGCCGACACGCACGGCCTTCGTCATGGCGGTGGTCACGCCGGCCGAACGCACCGCCGCTGCGAGCTTCACCGCCGTACCGCGCAGCCTGGCCGCGGCGGCCAGCCCGGCGCTGGGCGGCGCGCTGTTCGCCGCCGGCTGGCTCGCCGCCCCGCTGGTCGCCTGCGGCGCGCTGAAGATACTCTACGACATCGCCATCTGGCGGGCCTTCCGCAAGGTCAGGCCGATGCACTGAGAAGTCCTGCCAACTTCGCGCTGGTGACGGAGCGCCAATGTCCTCAGATCAGATGGAGATGAACAGCCGGTGTGATACGCCTAGTCCGGAGAATATTTGGATTGCATCTCGGCGTCGATCTTGACGCCGAGGACCTCGGCTCCACATAGTTTTTTGTGCCCAGCCGCGTCAACCGCTACCCAGCACGTCTACCAGCCTGCCACGATTGCGCCATTCGTCCGCCAGCCTGTTCAGCACACCAGACGGATGGGCGTATCCCAGCATGATGCGGCTTGCATGCTCTGCCACCCAGCGATTGCGCTGCGCCGCGATTTTTTCGGTCAGGCGTTGCGATTCGACGGCCATGCTCACTACAGCCGCGCGCCCTTCGTTCAAGGCATGACGCCAGGGCAACGGCAAGCGGGCTTTGTCCAGGCTGCGCGCCAGGACAATGACCACCGGCGATTTTGCCGTCAACGCGATTTGCAGAACCGACAGTTCAAGGGGTGACTGAAAGCCACCGATCAATGGCGTTTTGTTGCGGGCCTGTTCCACTGCCCAGTCCATAGCGGCCCGGATGGCACTTCCCGGGCATTGGCGCGAGGCGAAAAAGGCGGTGAGCGGGCAACCAAACAGCCCTTTGTCCCCAACCCCCGCGGAGCCGTCCTCCAGGCGCCACACGGATAATAACGAATCAAGCATCTTATTGATTAATAAAAACAATCATGCCGAATCGCCTTTATTATCCAAGCCTTCGGATAATAAATCCGGCTGCTCTGCCTGCTGGGTTGCCTTTATATAGGCCATGTTCCGTTTGGCCCGGTCCGGCAGGGGGGCCAGCAAACCTTGCTCGCGCCAGGCGGCAAACATTTTGGAGGCCTTGAGGGTATCCACCCCCGCGATGCGGCACAGGTCGGCATTGGCGATGGCGCCATGGCGGTCGAGCCAGTCGCTCACTTCGTCCCAGACACTGGGACGCTCCAGGTTCAATAGTGTCACCGTCACGCTTTCCACGGCGGTGCCGGTGTTCTGGCGGTATTGGGGCGGATAAAGCTGGGCGGCGGCCATTTCCGCAAACATCATTTTCACGCCCTCGCCGGCATCGATATTCGGCGCGATGGGGAATTCGCGCAGGTTTTGCGCGATGAGCGGATTGCGCGCCTTTGAACCGGCGCGGGCAATGTTCGCGGCGCTCGCCTGCATCAGCAGCTTATTGCGCAGGCCGCGATCGCGCGCGGCGGCTTCCATCAGCAGCTTCCTCAGCGCCGCTTCGGGCTGCGCAGCGAGAAACTTTGCTATGAGGTCAGCCTGGGTTTTGCGTCTCTTGTGGGGTTTGCCGGACGGCGCGGATTCCTCGGCCGGAAAGCTTTCCTCGCCGCTGTTCTCCAGCCAGGAAAGCGTTACGGCCACCGCATGCTTGCAGAAATCGCCTTCCGCGCCCACGGGGCAGGTGCAGTCGTATTCCAGTTCGCCATCGGGCGAGGTTGCAAGCGTGACGCGATACGTGTGCGTGCCCTGCACGCGCGAGCGCACCTGATCGTCCTCGATTTCCAGCAGGCCGACCGCGCCCTCATGGAAATACGCCAAGCCACGCACAAAGGTTTTGTCGCCGGCCAGTTCGCGCACGTGCTTCAGCGTGAGCGCATCGGCCAACGCCATGGCAGGACTACAGTCCCAGATAGGCCAGGATCCCCTTGGCCGCCTCGCGCCCTTCCCACACGGCGGTGACCACCAGATCGGAGCCGCGCACCATGTCGCCGCCGGCGAAGATTTTTTCATGGGCGGTCTGGTAGGGATAGCGGTGTCCCTTGGCGATCACCCGACCCGCCGGGTCGGTGGCGATGCCCAGGGGCGCGAACCAGGGTTGCGGGTTGGGACGGAAGCCGAAGGCGATGATGACGCGGTCGGCGGGAACGATTTCCTCGGAGCCTTCCACCACCACCGGGGTGCGCCGGCCGCGCGCATCGGGCGGCCCCAATTCGGTGGTCACCAGCTTCACGCCCTCGACCCGGCCCTTGCCGACAATCTCCACCGGCTGGCGGTTCCACAGGAATTGCACACCCTCTTCCTTGGCATTGGCGACCTCGCGCTTGGAGCCGGGCATGTTCTTTTCGTCGCGCCGGTAGGCGCAGGTGACGCTGGCCGCCCCCTGGCGGATGCTGGTGCGGTTGCAGTCCATGGCGGTGTCGCCGCCCCCCAGTACCACCACGCGCTGGCCCTTCATATCGTGAAAGACGTCGCCCGGTTTTTCGTAGCCCAGGCAGTGGTTGGCGTTGGAGATGAGAAAAGGCAGGGCTTCCAGCACACCGGGCAGATCCTCGCCCGGGAAGCCCCCCTTCAGGTAGGTGTAGGTGCCCATGCCGAGGAACACCGCATCGTATTGCGCGAGCAGGTCGTTCACCTGCACATCGCGGCCGACTTCGGTGTTGAGGCGAAACTGCACGCCCATGCCCTCCAGCACCTCGCGCCGGCGCGCCATGACCCATTTTTCCATTTTGAATTCGGGGATACCGAACGTAAGCAGTCCGCCGATCTCTGGATAACGGTCGAACACCACCGGGGTCACGCCGCTGCGTGCCAACACGTCGGCGCAGCCCAGGCCGGCCGGGCCGGCGCCGATCACCGCGACTTTTTTGCCGGTGGGCCGCACCTGGCTCATGTCGGGGCGCCAGCCGGCCTTGAAGGCTTCTTCGGCGATGTATTTCTCGACCTGGCCTATGGTCACCGCGCCGAACCCGTCGTTGAGGGTGCAGGCGCCTTCGCACAACCTGTCCTGCGGGCAGACCCGGCCGCACACTTCCGGCAGCGAATTGGTCTGATGCGAGAGTTCCGCGGCTTCGAACAGCCGGCCTTCGGTTACCAGCTTGAGCCAGTTGGGGATGTAGTTGTGCACCGGGCACTTCCACTCGCAGTAAGGATTGCCGCACTCCAGGCAGCGCCCCGCCTGCTCGGCGGCGTGGGCGGCGTCCATCTTGGCGTAGATTTCCTTGAATTCGTGGATGCGGATGACGGCCGCGGTCTTGGCGCCGTCGCGGCGCGCTTGCTTGAGGAATTGGAATACGTCGGACATGATGCTTGTTCCCGCGCGGTCAGGCGGCCATGGCCTGGGGGCTGGGCAGATCGTCCAGCAGGGTTTCGAGAGTCATGCGCTTGGGCTTCACCAGCCAGAACCGCTCCAGGGCCGCCACCCAGTTCGCCAGGACGTCGCGCGCGCGCGCGGAGCCGGTATAGGCCAGATGCCGCTCCACCTGGGCCTTGAGGAAGACGCGGTAGGACTCCATGTCTTCCGGGGTCAGGCGCGCGATGTCCACCAACTCCTTGTTGTAGCGTCCGGCGAACTGGCCGGACTCGTCGTACACGAAAGCCATGCCGCCGCTCATGCCAGCACCGAAATTGAGCCCGGTATCCCCCAGCACGATGACGGTGCCGCCGGTCATGTATTCGCAGCCGTGGTCGCCCACGCCTTCCACCACGGCGAAAGCGCCGGAATTGCGCACCCCGAAGCGTTCGCCCGCCATGCCGCAAGCGAACAGTTCGCCGCCTGTGGCGCCATACAAACAGGTGTTGCCGATGATGGTGTTGCGGTGCGCCTCGTAGGCCGCGGCTTTGGGCGGGTAGATGACCAAGCGCCCGCCCGCCATGCCCTTGCCCACGTAGTCGTTGGCGTCCCCTTCGAGCGTGAGCGACAGGCCTTTGTGGTTCCACACGCCGAAGCTCTGGCCGGCGGAACCGGTAAGGCGCACGCGTATGGTGTCGTCGGGCAGCCCCTTGCCGCCGTGGGCCTTGGCGATCTCGCCGGACAGGCGCGCGCCGATGGAACGGTTGACGTTGCGTATGGCATAACTCAGCTCGATCCCGCGGCCCGCCGCTATGGCCGGCTTGGCATCCTGCACCATCTGCTCGGCCAGTTCGCCCCGGTCGAAGCTGGGGTTACGCTCCTGGACGTTGTAGCGCGGCTCCGACTCCGGTATACCGCCTTGCGAGAGCAGCACGTCAAGCTTGAGCCGCCCCTGGCGCGGCGTTTCGCCGGGCAACAGTTCCAGCAGATCGGTGCGGCCGATGAGGTCGGTAAGCTTCTTCATGCCCAACTGCGCCATGAGTTCGCGCGTCTCGCGCGCAACGAAGCTGAAATAGTTGACCACCATTTCGGGCAAGCCGATGAAATGCTCGCGGCGCAGTTTGTCGTTCTGGGTGGCCACGCCGGTGGCGCAGTTGTTGAGGTGGCAGATGCGCAGATATTTGCAGCCCAGTGCCACCATGGGCCCAGTGCCGAAGCCGAAGGATTCCGCCCCGAGTATGGCGGCCTTGATGACATCCAGCCCGGTCTTGAGCCCCCCGTCCGTTTGCACGCGCACGCGTCCGCGCAAACCATTGGCACGCAGCACCTGCTGGGCTTCGGAGAGGCCCAGTTCCCAGGGCGTGCCGGCATACTTCACCGAGGTCAGCGGCGAAGCTCCGGTGCCGCCGTCATAGCCGGAGATGGTGATGAGATCGGCATAGGCCTTGGCCACGCCCGCGGCAATGGTGCCCACGCCGGGCTCGGCCACCAGCTTCACCGAAACCAGCGCTTCGGGGTTGACCTGCTTCAAATCGAAAATCAGCTGCGCGAGGTCTTCGATGGAATAGATGTCGTGATGCGGAGGAGGTGAAATCAGCGGTGTGCCGGGCTTGCAATAGCGCAGGCTGGCGATCATGGGGGAGACCTTGTCGCCGGGCAACTGGCCGCCCTCGCCGGGCTTGGCGCCCTGGGCAATCTTGATTTGCAGCACTTCGGCGTTGACCAGATAAGTGGGCGTCACGCCGAAACGGCCGGACGCCACCTGCTTGATCTTGGAGGTCTTGATGCTGCCGTAGCGCTTGGGGTCCTCGCCGCCCTCGCCCGAGTTCGAGCGGCCGCCAATGCGGTTCATGCCTTCGGCCAGTGCCTCGTGCGCTTCCGGCGACAGCGCGCCCAGGGACATGCCGGCCGAGTCGAAGCGCTTGAGGATGGCTTCGATGGGTTCAACCTCTTCCACGGGGATGGCGTGCGCGCCGTCCAACTTCACTTTCATGAGATCACGCACCATGGCCACCGGCCGCGTGTTCACGGTGTCCGCATAGATCTTGTAGTCTTCGTAGCTGCCGGACTTCACGGCTTTTTGCAATTGCTGCACCACGTCCGGGTTGTAGGCATGGTATTCGCCGCCGAACATGAATTTCAGCAGCCCGCCGGTAGTAAGCGGCTTGAGCGGATTGAATGCGGCACGCTGCAGTGCCTGCTGGTCGGCCTCGAAGTCGGCAAAATTGGCGCCGGAAATGCGCGAAACCGTCCCCTTGAGGCACAAGTCCACCACTTCCTCGTGCAAGCCCACCGCTTCGAACAACTGCGCACCGCGATAGCTCGCCACGAGGGAGATACCCATTTTGGAAAGCACCTTATAGAGGCCCTTGTCCATGCCCTTGCGGTAATTGCCCAGCGCCTTGTCCAGCGGCAGCTTGACGTCGCCGGACTTCACGAATTCGGCGATGATCTGATAGGCAAGATAGGGATAGATTGCCGTCGCGCCGTAGCCGATGAGCGCCGCGTACTGGTGCGGATCGCGCGCCGCCCCGGTTTCCACCACGATGTTGGCGTCGCAGCGCAGGCCGGCGTCGATCAAGGCATGGTGCACGGCGCCGGTGGCGAAAAGCGCGGCTATGGGCAGGCGGTCCTGCGCGATATCGCGATCGGACAGCACGAGGATGACGTGACCCGCGCGTACCGCGGCCACCGCCTCGGCGGCCAGGCGGCGCACCGCCGCCTGGAGGTCCTGCGCCTTGGGATCGTAATTGAGGCTCAGCACGATGCTGCGATAGGCAGGGTCGGCCTGGCCGGTCACCGCAACAAAAGCCTCGTGCGACAGCAGCGGGCTGGACACTTCCAGCCGGTGGGCATGGCCGGGGGTTTCCTCGAACAAGTTGCGCTCGGGCCCGAAGCAAGTGGCGAGCGACATGACGATGGCTTCGCGGATCGGGTCGATGGGCGGGTTGGTCACCTGGGCGAATTGCTGGCGCAGATAATCGAAAGGCGAACGTACCTTTTGCGAAAGCACCGCCATGGGCGTGTCGTCACCCATGGAGCCGATGGCTTCCTGGCCGTCTTCCGCCAGCACGCGCAAGACCTGGTCGCGCTCTTCGAAGCTGACGTTGAAGAGCTTCTGATGGATCAACAGGCTGGCGGCATCCATCGGCGGCAAATCCGCATCTTGATGAGCCCCGAACTCCAGCTTCTTGGCCTCCTTAAGCCATTCGCGGTAGGGATGGGCGGATTTCAGCGCGTTGTCGATGTCCTCCGGCAACAGCAGCCCGCCGGTCTGCAAATCCGCGGCCACCATCTGGCCGGGTTTGACGCGGCCCTTTTGCACCACGTTTTCCGGGCCGCCGTAGTCCCATACGCCGATCTCCGAAGCGATGGTGAGGATGCGGTCGCGCGTCAGCACCCAGCGCGCCGGGCGCAGGCCGTTGCGGTCCAGCATGCACACGCCGTAGCGGCCGTCGGTCAGCACCACGCCGGCCGGGCCGTCCCAGGGCTCCATGTGCATGGAGTTGTATTCATAAAAGGCGCGCAGATCGGGGTCCATGGACTCCACGTTCTGCCAGGCCGGCGGCACCAGCAGGCGCAGGGCGCGGAACAAATCCACCCCGCCCATGAGCAGGCCTTCCAGCATGTTGTCCAGGCTCATGGAGTCGGAACCGTCCGTCTGCACGATCGGGCGAATGTCTTCCATGTCCGGAATCATGGGGCTGACGAACTTGATCTCTCTTGCGCGCGACCAGTTGCGATTGCCCATCACGGTGTTGATCTCGCCGTTGTGGGCCAGATAGCGGAAAGGCTGGGCCAGCTTCCATTGCGGCCATGTGTTAGTGGAAAAACGCTGGTGGAAGACGATGAGCGAGGAGGCGAAACGCTCGTCATTCAAGTCCGGGTAGAAGACCGGCAGCTTGGCTGGCATCACCAGGCCCTTGTAGCTGATCACTCGCCCAGACAGCGTGGGCTGGTAATAGACGTCGTCGCCCCCGGCTTGCAGCGCCTTTTCGCTGCGGCGGCGGGCGACATACAGCTTACGCTCGAACAGCTCTTCCGAGAGGCCCGCCGGGCAGTTCACGAACACCTGTTCGATGCGCGGCAGGATGTTGAGCGCGTACTCGCCGCACACCGAGGTGTCGGTGGGCACGGCGCGGAAGCCGGCCACCGTGAGCCCCTGGGCTTGCAGCTCCGCCTGCAGGGTCGCCTTGGCGGCCCGGCAGCGGGCCTCGTCGCGCGACAGGAACACCAAGCCAGCAGCATAATGGGTCGCGAGTTCTATGCCCGTGTCACGGGCCACGGCACGCAGGAAACCGTCCGGCTTTTTGAACAGCAATCCGCAGCCGTCGCCCGACAAGCCATCGGCCGCCACGGCACCGCGGTGGGTCATGCAGGCGAGCGAGGTAATGGCGGTCTGCACCAGCTTGTGGCTGGGCTGGTCGTCCATTTGCGCGATCAGGCCGAAACCGCAGGAATCCTGCTCGAAATCCGGGCTGTAGAGAGTGTCTTTCAGCCAGCCCTGTCTGTCCACGTGCTCGTTCATAGCTTTTGCGTCACTGCCATAGGTAAAAATGGCCCGGAGTCCGGGCCATTTATTATTGTATTGTGGAGCCCCGCCGGGGGCAACGGCAGGATGCTGCCCCGCCGCCTGCCGCGGGAAGCGGCGCTTGGGGGATAATGCGCTTTTTTTGCGCCGGCGTTTTCATGCACCTGCACATCCTCGGCATCTGCGGCACCTTCATGGGAGGCATCGCCGCCCTCGCGCGTTCGGCCGGGCACCGCGTCACCGGCTGTGATGCCAACGTCTATCCTCCCATGTCGGACCAGTTGCGCGCGCTGGGCATAGACCTCATCGAAGGCTACGACGCCGGCCAGGCCGACATCGGCGCGGATGTCTTCGTGGTGGGCAACACCGTGAGCCGGGGCAAATATCCGCTCATGGAGGCCATCCTCGATCGCGGCCTGCCTTATGTGTCCGGGCCGCAATGGCTGGCGGAAAACATCCTGCATCCGCAGGATGTTTCGGCGAAGACTCATGCCCCGAAGGGGGCGTTATGTCGTAGCCAACAAGTACAACAGAACAAGTGGGTGCTGGCCGTGGCAGGCACGCACGGCAAGACCACCACCGCTTCCATGCTGGCGTGGATACTGGAAGACGCAGGGCTCAACCCCGGCTTTCTCATCGGCGGCATTCCGCAGAATTTCGCCATCTCGGCGCGGCTGACCGACAGCCCTTTCTTCGTCATCGAGGCGGACGAGTACGACACCGCTTTCTTCGACAAGCGCTCCAAGTTCGTGCACTACCGTCCGCGCACGGCCTTGCTCAACAATTTGGAATACGACCACGCCGACATTTTTCCCGATCTGGCAGCCATCGAGACGCAGTTCCACCACTTGGTGCGCACCGTGCCGGGCAACGGCAAGCTCGTGGTCAACGGCCGCGATGGCAACCTCAAGCGGGTATTGGAGCGCGGCTGCTGGAGCCCAGTAGAGAATTTCGGCGCAATGCCGGGCTGGACCGCGGCGGGCAGCGAAGCGGCCTTCGACGTCCTGCTGGACGGCAAGCCCCAGGGCCGGGTGCAATGGGATTTGCTGGGCGAGCACAACCGGCTCAACGCCCTGGGCGCCATCGCCAGCGCCCGCCACGCCGGCGTCAGCCCCGAAATCGCTTGCCTGGCCCTGGGACGCTTCCAGAACGTGAAGCGGCGCATGGAAGTACGCGGCGTGGTCAGGGGCATCACGGTGTACGACGATTTCGCCCACCATCCCACCGCCATCGCCACCACCTTGGCAGGCCTGCGCAACAAGGTGGGCGCAGCGCGCATCCTGGCCGTGCTGGAGCCGCGCTCCAACACCATGAAGCTGGGCACCCTGAAGGCGCAACTGCCGGGCAGCCTCAAGGACGCCGATCAGGTTTTCGTCTACAGCCACGACCTTGGCTGGGATGCCGGTGCCGTGTTCGCCGACGGAGAAAATACGCAAATCCACGCCGACCTGGGCGCGCTGGTAGATGCGGTTGCCAAATCCGTGCAGCCCGGCGACCACGTCCTGGTGATGAGCAATGGCAGCTTCGGCGGCATCCACGACAAACTGCTGCGGGCGCTGGCGGCATGATTCTTTACATCCACGGCTTCAATTCTTCCTCGCGCTCGAGCAAGGCCCAGCAATTGAGGAGCTGGCTTGCCGCGCGGGGGCGCGAAGCGGAATACCGCTGTCCCAATCTGTCCCATCGGCCACAAGAGGCCGTCCGCCAACTGGAAGACCTCATCGCCGGGCACGACGTGAACGACATCAAGCTGATCGGCAGCTCCCTGGGCGGCTTCTATGCCACGCATCTGGTGGAGAAGCACGGCCTGAAAGCCGCACTCATCAATCCTGCCGTGCATGCCAACGTGCTGCTCAAGGCGGCGCTGGGGCCGCAAAAAAATTATTCCAGCGACGAGGAGTACGTCTTCACGCCCGAACACCTGCGCGAGTTGGATGAACTGGATTTGCCGGCACCCAAACGTCTGGCCAATTACCTGTTGCTGGTGGAGGAAGGCGACGAGGTGCTGGATTACCGCCAGGCGGTGGCCTACTACGCGGGCTGCCGACAGATCGTACACCCCGGCGGCAATCACAGCTACACCCGCTTCCTCGACGATCTCCCTGCCATTCTGAATTTCTGAGGGCTCCGGCCCGCTACGCATCGTCCATGTACCTGCTTTACGAAGAAGACGGCCAATTCAAAGCCGGCACCATCCTGAGCGAGGCGGATGCCTCGCTGCAGATCGAGGCCCAGCACGGCAAGCGCGCCAAGATCAAGGCTGACCGCGTGATGCTGCGCTTCGCCGCGCCCGAACCCGCCCAGTTCCTGGAAGCCGCCCACCGGGTGCGCGACGAAGCGGACACGGATTTTCTCTGGGAGGTCGCGGGCAGCGAGGAATTCGACTACCTGAACCTGGCGCAGGATTATTTCGGCCATGCGCCCACGCCCGTGGAAGCGGCCGGCATCCTGATGCGCCTGCACGACAGCCCCATCCATTTTCACAAGCGCGGCCGCGGGCGCTACCGTCCGGCGCCGCCCGACATCCTGGCCGCCGCGCGCGCCGGCCAGGAAAAAAAGCGCTTGGCGGCGGAAAAACAGGCCCGCTTGGTAGAGGCGCTCTGCGGCTACGAATTGCCGCCCGAGCTGCCGCCCCTGCTGCCGCGCCTGGCGCTCAAGCCCGACAAGAACCTGCTGGAATGGAAGGCCCTGGAAGAGGCCGCCGCCAAGACCGGGCTCAGCGTCGCCCGCCTGCTGGAGCGCTGCGGTGCCATCCCCGATGTCGAGGCCTTTCACCTGGCCGCGTTCACTCTGGAGCATTTCCCCAAGGGCACCGAATTTCCGGCGGTGGCGGAACCCCACGATCCGCCGGAACTGCCCCTGGCCGAGGTGACGGCCTTCAGCATGGACGATGCCGCGACGACGGAAATCGACGACGCGTTTTCCGTGGCCTTCCGAGAGGACGGCAGCGTGCGCGTGGGCATCCATATCGCCTGCCCGGCGCTGGGCCTGCAACCGGGCTCGGCGCTGGACGAGATCGCGCGGGCTCGGCTCTCCACGGTGTACTTCCCCGGTCGCAAGATCACCATGCTGCCGGAGGCCTTCATCCATCACTACACCCTGGGCGAGTCGCGCGCCTGCCCGGCGCTCTCGCTCTACCTCACGGTGGCGCCCGATTTCACCGTACAGGCGCAGGAAACGAAGCTGGAGAAAGTCGCCATCGCCGCCAACCTGCGCCACGAAACCCTGGACGCCTTGTTCAACGAAGACAGCATAGGCAACGGCGCTGCGCCAGACTATCCCTACCGGCGCGAACTCGAATGGCTGTGGGGCTTTGCCGCCACACTGGAGGCGGCCCGCGGCGCCGTGAATCAGAACAACCGCCAGGACTACAACTTCAAATTCGTCGATGGCCGCATCGTCATCGAGCCGCGGCGCCGCGGCAGTCCCATAGACAAGGTGGTGTCCGAACTGATGATCCGCTGCAACTCGTACTGGGGCACCTGGCTCGCGGACAACAAGGTCGCCGCGCTCTACCGCAATCAGAGCATGGGCAAGACCCGCATGGCTACACAGCCGGGCCCGCACCAGGGGCTGGGCGTGGAAAACTACGCCTGGTCCTCCTCGCCCCTGCGCCGCTACGTGGACCTGGTAAACCAGCGCCAGCTCATCGCGCTGGCGCGCGCAGAAACACCGCCTTACGCGCCGCGTAGCGAATTCCTCTTTGCCGCTGTGCGCGATTTCGAATTGGCCTACGACGCCTACAACGAATTCCAGCGCAAGATGGAGCGCTACTGGGTGCTGCGCTGGTTCGCGCAGGAAGCCGTCACGGAAATCACCGCGAGCGTCATTCGGGAGGACCTCGTACGCTTCGAGGGCGTGCCCTTCATCACCCGCATCGGCGGGCTGCCCGCGCTGGAGCCGGGACAGCGCATCCGCTTGATGCTCACACGCCTGGATTTCCTGGAAGTGGAGCTGGCGGCGGAATTTGCCGGTTTGGTGGAGGATGTTCCCCCTGCCCCCTGTTAGAATGCGCTCGTAACTCCGGATTCGAGCTTTTGGCCCACGCCTCCCAGCCCCTCGCCGCCCCTTCCGAGAAGGGCATGCGCATCGCCATCGCCTTGATGGTGTCCGTGGCGCTGCACGGCATCGTGCTCTCCACCCATTTCGTGCACGTCAATCCGCGCCTGCTGGAGGACACCGGCCGGCGCCTGGATGTCGTGCTCATCAACGCCAAGACCCGCGAAGCCCCGCTCAAACCCGACGTGCTGGCGCAGGTGAGCCATATGGGCGGGGGCGAATCCGATGCCGACACGCGCGCCAAGAGCCCGCTACCGGCGGCCGACATGGACAACGTCGCCGCGGCCCAGGCGCAGGTGAAGCAGTTGGAGGAGGAAGCGCGCCAGCTCATGACCCAGCTCAAGCAGGGCACTCCTCTGCCCAGCACGCCCACGCCCCAGCAGGCCAGCCAAAGCGGCCAGACCTCGCCCAGCGCCAGCCAGTTGCTGGAGCAGGGCCGCAACGCGGCGCGCCTGGAAGCGGAGATCTCGCGCCAATGGAACGCCTATCAGAAGCGCCCGCGCCTGCTCATCCCCGGTATCAATGCCAAGGGCTATGTGTTCGCCGCTTACATCGCCGACTGGGTGGCCAAGATCGAGCGCATCGGCAACAACAACTACCCCGAGGCCGCCAAGCGGCTGGGCATCTACGGCAGCCTGGTGATGAGCGTCTCCATCCGCGCCGACGGCAGCCTGGCAAGCGTGGAAATCGACCGGCCGTCGGGCTCCAAGATCCTCGACACGGCAGCGCAGAACATCGTCCATCTGGCCGCCCCGTTCGCCCCCTTCCCGCCTGAGATGCGCAAGGAGGGCGATGTCCTGGTCATCACCCGCACCTGGACCTTCACCCGCTCCGACCGCATGTCGGGCGGCGACAACTAGGGCCTGTTAACGCTAATTTCGCACCTGCGTTGCTGCGAACAAGCGATGGATGCAAGGCGGCGGCGCGCTGGCAAGGGCGATCCCTTGCCAAGCGGCGCAACGCCGCAGATGCGCTTGCTCGCAGCAACCTTTCGGGACGGACCGATTCGGGCGCATCCCTTTGTAGCTCCGGCATAACATTCGCTGCACTCATGTTAGCCTGCACTGAAACTCGTTTTCGCGAGCCGCTTGCAGTGGCCCGCACTGCGACGCGCCTCGCTTCGCGGGGCAGCGCCGAAGCGTGGTCCCTCGGCACGTGGGCAGCGTAGGCGAACACGGCTTGCGCCACCGTGCGGGGCGCTGCTGTGGCTCGCTCCGCTGCGCGGCTTCGCGGGCGCCACGCTGCGCGAGCCCTCCCGAATCGGCCTGGTCGCAGGCGTGAAACTAGCGTTAACAGGCCCTAGTACGCCGACCCATAAGTTTGCGTACATGCCGAGACACGCCTACGCGCGACGAGTGCGCGAAAAAATAGCGATAAAATATTAAAATTATATTATTTTCTAATTTAATCGAGGTCAGCCCCCCATGCATCTCGGCACCACGCTCACCCAATTCATCATGGAAGAACAGCGGCGCGTTCCCGGCGCCACGGGGGAATTCAGCGCCCTCATTAACGACATCGCCACGGCCTGCAAAATGATTTCCAACGGCGTCAACCACGGCGGCCTGCTGGGCGTGCTGGGCGCCGCCGGCGCCACCAACGTACAGGGCGAAGAGCAGAAGAAGATGGACGTCATCTCCAACGAAATCTTCCTCAAGCGCAACGAGTGGGCCGGCCACCTGGCGGCCATGGCCTCGGAAGAAATGGACGAGGTCTATCAGATTCCCGCGGGCAATCCGCGCGGCAAATACCTGCTGCTGTTCGACCCCTTGGACGGCTCTTCCAACATCGACGTCAACGTCTCGGTCGGCTCGATCTTTTCCATTCTGCGTTGCCCGGGCGAGAGCAAGACCGAAGGCCCCACGCCCGTGCGGGCCTTCCTGCAGCCCGGGACGCAGCAGGTATGCGCCGGCTATGCCTTATACGGCCCCTCCACAATGCTGATGCTCACGACCGGCCAGGGCGTGAACGGCTTCACCCTGGATCCCAACGTCGGCGAATTCGTGCTTACGCACGAGCGCATGACCATCCCGGCGGATACCAACGAATTCGCCATCAACATGTCCAACTACCGCTTCTGGGAAACACCGGTACGGCGCTATGTGGACGAGTGCATCCAGGGCAAGCAAGGCCCGCGCGGCCGTGACTTCAACATGCGCTGGGTGGCTTCCATGGTGGCGGAAGTACACCGCATCCTGACCCGCGGCGGCGTGTTCATGTACCCCATGGACGAGAAGCTGCGCGACAAGGGCGGCAAACTGCGCCTCATGTACGAGGCCAATCCCATGAGCTTCATCGTCGAGCAGGCCGGCGGCGCGGCGACCACGGGACGCGGACGCATCCTGGACTTGCAGCCCGCCGGCATCCACCAGCGCGTACCGGTGGTGTTGGGCTCCAGGAACGAAGTGGAACGCATCACCGGCTATCACCTGGAAACCCAGGCGGCCGCCTGAAGGCCTTCGGGCCGCCGTCCAGGCTCAATGGGCGTAGCCGAACTCCCCATGCCACCTGCCGCCCTTGTAATCGATGGTGAGCCATTGCGGAACGTAAGGGGCGGCGCTGACGATGGGAAAATCCTCCAGCGGCGGCTTGCCTTCCAAGTCGCTGATGTTGCAATGCTTGGTCATGACGGGCCGGAAGCTCACGCTCAGGCCGGGCCGAGCCTCATGCGCGGCGGGCGACAACTCGCCCTCGTGGAACAGCACACGCTTGCGGATGAGGCAGGAGAAATACAGTTCCATTTCCACCCACAAGGGCTGACTGCGCTTCCGCAGGGCGGACAGCGCCGCGGCTGTGCATTGCACTTGCACGGGACGGCCGGAAATTTCGACTTGGGTCAGTTCTGTTTTCATATTCTTCCTCCAGGCTTCGGTGGGGGGCAGGCAAAGCGCCCCTGAAACAGATTTACGGCATACTCCGGCGCCACTTTATGCCCGGCCCCCGAAGCGGCGCCGTCCTCCGCCCGGCGGCGCCCTTTCAAGGATAAGACACCGGCCGCCGGCAACATGAGGGAAAATGGCCGGGGCGCATGGCCGGCCGCGAACATTGGAGACACTTATGAACGAAGAAGTCTATGTCGGCATAGACCGCGATACGAACGGCGGATTCACTCACATCGGCCGCCTCATCATGGATGCCTGGGCGCTCGAACTGCTGCCCGAAAACGAAACCTGCGCCGGCTGGACCTCTGGTCAGTTGCAGGCCCTGCACCAACAAGTCAGCGCCGCCTGGGACAAGCTGGGCCAGTTGCCCAGCCGTCTGCCGGAACCCTACCGCTCGCGCCATGAGCGCATTTACCGGGAAGCGATGGCGCGCGGCCGACAACGCGGGTGGGATCCGGAACTGGGCGAAGACGACTGACTCAGCCTGTACGCGGCCCGCGGCGGGACGCAAACTCCAGCACGGCGGCGGCGCCCGCGGCCGGCTGCTTGTGTGCCAGCGCGGCCAAGGCACTGGTAAATTCCGCCTGCAGGCGCGGAAGTATGGTCTGCCCGGCCTCGGTATAGACCACCGCCTCGAAGGGCACCGGGTCTTCCAGGGAAGCGCGTGCGCGCGGCTGGAAGCCGCACCAGGCCACGTCGATCAGATGTTTGGTGTGCCCGTCTACGAAAACCACTTCTTCGCGATCGGCCACCGCCAGATACTGCATGCTGCGAATGGGCACGAACAGGCATCCGTCTTTCTGGCGCGCCACGAGGGAATGCAGAAGATTGTAAAGCGCTGCCGGCAAGCTGCGCCCCTGCCGTAAAATCTCCGCTCCGCGGTACAAGCTCAGTTCCAATCGCCCCTCCTCACCGTGAAGCCCACCCCCGCCGCGCTCGGCCGGGCCAGCGAACTGCTAGCCCAGGTCATGCAGTTTTCCGCCCCCGCCGACGCCCAGTTGTCGGCCTACTTCCGCCGCCACCCGGCGCTGGGGCGCGCCGAGCGCGCCTGGATGGCCGACGGCGTGTATGCCGTGCTGCGCCATTTTTACACCCTCACGCGGCTGCTTGGAAGCGAGGCGCCGCCGCGCCTGCTGCTCGCCGCCGCCTGGCTCAAGTTCGGCGGCGTATCGCTGCGCGAGTTGGAGCCCGCGCTCACGCGCGAGGAAGCCGCAGCCCTGGGCGGCCTCAAGGGCGCCGGCCCGGAAGGCCTGCCGCTGTCCGCCGCGGCGGAACTGCCGGATTGGGTGATCGACGCCCTGCGGCCTACGCTAAACGACGCCGCCATCCTCGCGCTGGGGCGCGCGCTGCAAAATCCGGCGCCGCTCGATGCGCGCGTGAACACCCTCAAAGCCAAGCGCGAGGACGTGCTTGCGCGCTTGGCCGGCGAGGGCGTCGCGGCACAGGCCACGCCTTACTCCCCGTGGGGCGTGCGCCTGCCGCACGGCTTTCCGTTGCAGCGCCATCCGCTGTTCCTCGACGGCAGTATGGAAGTGCAGGACGAAGGCAGCCAACTCATCGCTCTTCTCCTGGCACCGCGGCGCGGCGAAAAAGTCGTCGATCTATGCGCCGGCGCCGGCGGCAAAACGCTCGCGCTGGGCGCCCAGATGGCGGGCAGCGGGCGCATTTATGCCCTGGACACGAATGCCCAGCGGCTGGCCAAGCTGGGGCCGCGCCTGGCGCGTGCGGGCCTAGCCAACGTCACGCCCCAGATCGTCGCGCCGGAAAACGACCAACGGCTCAAGCGCCTGGCCGGCAAGATAGACCGCGTGCTGGTGGACGCCCCCTGTTCCGGCCTGGGCACCTTGCGACGCAATCCCGATTTGAAATTCCGCCAGTCGCCAGCCTCGGTTGCGGAACTTAACCGCAAGCAGGCAGCGCTGATACGCTCGGCCGCGCGCCTGCTGCGCCCGGGCGGGCGCTTGGTCTATGCCACCTGCAGCCTGCTGCCGGCGGAAAATCGCGCCATCGTCGATGCCTTTCTGGCCGAACACCCTGAATTCAAGCGTATCCCGGCAGCCAACCTGCTGCCCGACCCGGCCCTGGACGAGGGTGGCGACATGCTGCTCAGCCCCGCGCGCCACGGCAGTGACGGGTTTTATGCCGCCGTTCTGCAGGCGCCCTAGTTTCCCTTGGCAAGCCGTGGATGTGGTGCTTCAATGTCCCCCGGCGAGAACTCTGACGACACACCCGACGACACCGTGGCAGCGTCTATTGCGCCCGACGAGGCGAAAACCTTAAGCGGCCTGTTCGAGGCCCGCCTGCGGCACACCCCCGACAAGATCGCATATCGCCAGTACGACGCCGGGCAAAAATCCTGGCGCGATCATTCCTGGGCCGACATCGGCCGCGAAGTAGCGCGCTGGCGCGCCGCTTTCGTCGCCGCCGGCCTGGTCGCCGGCGACCGTGTGGCACTGATGCTGAAAAATTGCGTCGAATGGGTCACCTTCGACCAAGCCGCGCTGAGCCTAGGGTTGGTGGTAGTGCCGCTTTATCTGGACGACCGCGCCGACAACGCGGCTTACATCCTTCAGCACAGCGGCGCACGCCTGCTGCTGGTGGAAGGGCGCTTCCAGAACCGCAAAGTCGGTGAAATCCTCGCCACTTCCCCCGGGCTGGAGCAAGTGGTAAGCCTGGAAGCGCCCAACGATCTGACCCACTGGAGCACGCGCATCGTCCCTGCGGCAGCGTGGCTGGCGCGCGGCCAAGGGGTCGAAATCACGCCGCGGCACATCTCCCCGGACATGCTCGCCAGCATCGTCTATACGTCGGGCACGACCGGACGCCCCAAAGGCGTCATGCTGAGCCACGACAACATATTGTGGAATGCCTGGTACTCCAGCGGGTGCGCGCCTTTCGGGGCTGACGAGCGCTTCCTGTCTTTTCTGCCCCTGTCCCACACCTTCGAACGCACCGGCGGCTATTACATGCCCATGCTGCTGGGCGCCGAAGTGGTGTTCGCGCGTTCCATCGCCCAACTGGGGCAAGATTTGCAGGAACAGCGGCCGACCGTGCTGGTTTCAGTGCCGCGCATCTATGAACGGGTGTACTCGCGCATCCAGGATGAGGTGGCGAAAAAATCCGCGCTTGAGCGCAGGATCTTTGCGCAGGCCATCGAACTCGGCTGGCTGGCTTTCGAAGTGGCCCAAGGCCGCGCGCGCTGGCAGCCCAAGCTGCTCGTCTGGCCCCTGCTTAGAAATAAGGTCGCCGCGCCCATACAGGCCAGGCTGGGCGGCCGCCTGCGTTTTGCCATCAGCGGCGGCGCCGCCCTGAACCCGGACATCGCCCGGTTGTTCCTGGCCCTGGGGGTACCGCTGCACCAAGGCTATGGGCTTACCGAGGCGAGTCCGGTCATCAGCGTCAACCGCCCCGAGTCCAACATCCCGGCCAGCATAGGCAAGCCCATCCCCGGCGTGGAAGTGAAAATCGGCGAGCGTGAGGAGCTTTTGACCCGTAGCCGCTGTGTCATGCGCGGCTACTGGAACGACCCCCAGGCCACGGCCGCGGCCATCGACGCCGACGGCTGGCTGCGTACCGGCGACCAGGCGCGCGTCGACGACCGGGGCCATTACTACATCATCGGGCGTATCAAGGACATCATTGTGCTCAGCAACGGCGAGAAGATCGCCCCTGCCGACATGGAGTCGGCCATCTGCCTGGATCCCCTGTTCGAGCAGGCCATGGTGATCGGGGAAGGACGCCCCTTTCTCGCCGCGGTCGTGGTGCTCAATGCCGAACATTGGGAGGAATTCGCCCGCGGCCTCGGGCTTGACCCGGTCAACCCCGGCGCACCGGACGAGCCGCGCGTCAGGAAAGCCCTGCTCCAGCACCTCGGTCAGCGCCTGGCGCATTTCCCCGGCTATGCCCAGGTGCGCCGCCTCCACGCCTCGCTCGTACCCTGGACGGTGGAAAACGGCTTGCTCACCCCCACGATGAAAATCCGGCGCGCCCCTCTGCTGGCGCGCTACCGAGAGGAAATCGAGGCGCTCTACGCCAATTTTTCCCTCGCACCCGACCAATAACCCGGAAAAGACCATGAAAACCATCACCCGCTCGCTGTTTCCGCTCCTGTTGGCCGCCACCCCCCTGAGCGCCGCCGCCAGCGGCTTTGCCCTCACGGAGCAAAACGGCGATGGCTTGGGCAATGCCTATGCCGGCCAGGCCGCGTCCGCCCAGGACGCCAGCACCATTTTCTTCAATCCGGCCGGCATGACGCTGCTGCCCGACCGCCAACTGGTATTGGGCGTCAATGCCATCCGTCCGAGCATCAAATTCAGCGGCGCCGTCACTCCGGCGGTAGGAGGCAGCCAGGGCGGCGATGCGGGAAGCTGGAACCTCACGGGGAATGTTTATTACGCCTGGCGCGCCCGTTCGAATCTGAGCCTGGGCGTGGGGTTGGGCTCGCCTTTCGGCCTCAAAACCGATTACTCGCCCGACTGGGTGGGGCGCTTCCAGGCCATCAAGTCCGAATTGCGCACCGTGGCTTTGAATCCGGCCCTGGCGTGGAAGGTGAACGATCAACTGTCGCTGGGCGCGGGCCTGAGCGTGGAGTGGATAGACGCCGAACTGAGCAATGCCATTTCGCCTTTCGCCCCAAACTCGCTGGCGACGCTCAAAGGCTCCGACACCGGCGTGGGCTACAACCTCGGCCTGCTGTGGCAGTTGACTCCCGCGACCCGCATAGGACTGGCCTATCGCTCCAAAATACATCATCGCTTGAAGGGTACGCTGAGCGTAGAGAATTTCGCCTCTCCGCTCCTGCCCAGCGGCCCCGCCCAGGCCGAGATCACCCTGCCCGACACTGCTTCGCTGAGCCTGTTCCATCGCCTGGACGCACACTGGGATCTGCTGGCCGACCTGACCTGGACCGGCTGGAGCAGCTTCAAAACCCTCACGGTGACTTATGCCAATGGCGCGCTGATATCCAGCACCCCGGAAAACTGGCGCGACACCTGGCGCTACTCGCTGGGCGCCAATTATCACTGGAGCCAGGCGCTCACGCTGCGGATCGGCACTGCCTACGATCAGGCGCCGGTGCCCGACGCTTACCGCACGCCGCGCATCCCTGACAACGACCGCGTCTGGGCAGCGGCAGGGCTGCAATACCGCTTCTCGCCCGCGGACGCGACGGATCTGGGCTACGCCCATCTGTTCGTGAAAAGCACCCCCATCAACAACACGGCGGGGAACACGCTGCTCACAGGCAGCTACAGCAATGCCGTGGATATTTTAAGCGTGCAATACACGCACAATTTTTAGGCACAGCGATCTGCCGGCCGGCACCGGCCGGTTGCTATAATCCGCCGCTTCCTCACTCTCGGGCGATTGCGTGGCGAAAGCGGCGCCTTTCGACAGCCTGCTCACGCGGCTGGTCGAACATTCCCACAATGCGGCCTTGCTCTGGCAGGGCGCCGCCCTGGTCGCCTGCCTGCTCCTGGGCTGGCTGGCCATGCATGCGCTGCGCCGTGCGCTGGACAAGCCGAACAGCCCCTACGCGTCGTTGCGCGAGCCTCTGCTGCGCCTGGGCTTTCCGCTGGTCGTGCTGGGCCTCGTGGCGCTCGCACGCGCCGGCATCAGGTTCGTCGTCGGCGAGGTGCATCTGCTCGATGTGGTCTTTCCGCTGCTATGGGCCTGGATTCTCATTCGGTTAGTGACGCTTGCCCTGCGCTATGTCTTCAAGCCCAGCCCGGCGCTCAAATCCTGGGAGCGGCTGGCGGGAACCCTCATCGGGATCGTCATCGCTTTCCACATCACCGGCCTGCTGCCGCTGGCGCGCCATGCCCTGGAGGCGGTGTCCTTCGACGTAGGCCAAAGCCGCTTCTCCCTCTGGCTGTTGCTGCAGGCCGCGCTGGTCATCGTCCTCGCCATCATCGTCGCACTGTGGCTCGCGCAATTCCTGGAAAGCCGGCTCATGCGCCTGGAACAGATGAATCTGTCCACGCGCCTGGCGCTGGTGAAAGCCACTCGCACCGTCCTGCTCATCATCGCCGTGCTCATGGCCCTGCCCGCCCTGGGCATAGACCTCACCGTGCTGTCCGTGTTCGGCGGCGCCCTGGGTGTGGGCGTGGGCCTGGGTCTGCAGAAGATCGCGAGCAATTACATCTCCGGCTTCATCATCCTGCTCGACCGCTCCATCCGCATCGGCGATCTGGTCACGGTGGACAACAAATACGGCCAGGTAGCGGGCATCAACACACGCTACACTCTGCTGCGTTCCCTGGACGGCACCGAATCCATCGTGCCGAACGAGCTGTTCATCAACCAGACGGTAGTGAACCACTCTTTCACCCAGCCCAGCGTGCGCATCGCCGTGCCGGTCCAGGTTTCCTACGACGCCGACCTGGAGCGCGTGCGCGAATTCCTGATGAAAATCGCGCTTGGCCACCCGCGCGTCATCCAGGGCGACGAAGGCAAACAGGCGCGCGTGTACCTCACCGCCTTCGCCGACAGCGGCATCAATCTGGAACTGGGCGTGTGGGTGCGCGACCCCAGCGAAGGCCAGCAGAACCTCAAGTCCGATCTCAATTGGGAAATCTGGCGCGTGTTCAAGGAAAACGGCATCGAAATCCCCTACCCGCAGCGCGTCGTCCGTCTGCAGCAGGCGCAAGACGCCTAACCCGGATATTTCACCGGATCGCGGGATGATGGCGAGGCAATGTGCGGGCAGATTTGCGCATCCCGCGCCAAGCCAATAGCGCGACCGCGAAGGGCGGAGCAGGGCCCCCTTTGGGGATGCGACCCC
>JAJZSR010000141.1 GCA_021849595.1 Pseudomonadota bacterium
GGGGGAAACCAGCGGACGCAAGCAACGCACCGCGCAGCCATTTGGCTGCCGCCCTTGCATGGCTGGCGCCGGCGGACGATACTGGCATGGAGCACAGGAGATCGAGCACCATGGCCGAAGGCGAACTCCACAAGCAGCGGGATATCTTGTTTCATGCCTTGCCCCCGGGGCAGCCGGAGCGGGCTGCCCGTCTGCTCGGCGGCCTACCCGCCCTGCATGTCGAATCCCACCCGCCGCGCCTGCTGCGCGTCTGCTACGACCTGCGCCAGTACACCCTGGCCGGGCTGGAAGAATATCTTTCGCGCGCCGGCTTCCACCTTGACGGCAGCCTGCTGCAGAAATTGTTGCGGGCCCTCGCCCATTACAGCGAAGAAGTGCAGCGGGAAAATCTGGCCGCGCAGGACGCCGATCTGAAAACGCGGGAGATTTACGTGCGCCAGTATGAACATCACCTACATGGTGACCGCGACTCCACCCCCAAGGAGTGGCGCGCCTACAAATAACGAGGCGACCGGCGGCCCTACCGCCCTGGCTTGGTTTCCAGCTTTCCCCGGATAACAGGATTGAACGATTCCGACCTGCTGCGCTACAGCCGCCACATCCTCCTGCCCCAAGTCGGGCTGGAGGGGCAGATTCGCGCTGCCCAAGCCACTGCCCTGGTGATCGGCGCCGGCGGTCTGGGCTGCCCAGCGGCACTTTACCTGGGGGCAGCAGGCACGGGACGCCTCGTGATCGCCGACGGCGATGCCGTGGACCTTGCCAACCTGCAGCGCCAAGTGGGCTTCCGCAACCGGGATATCGGCGCCAACAAGGCGCAGGCGCTCGCACAACGGGTGCTGGAGAACAACCCCGGCATCGCAGTCGATGCCCTTGCCAGGCGCCTGGAAGGCGGGGCTCTGCATGCTGCCGTACAGAGAGCCGATGTGGTGCTGGACTGCTCGGACAATTTCGCCACCCGCCATGCCGTCAACCGCGCCTGCGTGGTCTTGGGCAAGCCGCTCGTGAGCGGCGCGGCGCTGGGCTTTGCCGGCCAGCTCGCGGTATTCGGCGCCACGGGCCCGTGTTATCGCTGCCTGTTCGGGGAAAGCGAGGAGGCCGCGCCGCGCTGCAGCGAAGCCGGGGTGTTCGGGCCGCTCGTGGGCATCATCGGAGCCGCCCAGGCGGCGGAAGCCTTGAAGCTGCTCATGGGAATAGGCCAGCCCCTGACGGGGCGGCTGCTGCTTTTCGATGCCCTGGCGGCGAGCTGGCGCGAAATCCGCGTGCCGCGCGACCCCGCCTGTCCCGTGTGCGGCCCGGTCAGGCCGGCTGTTTGATGCCGGCGACGCAAAACGTCCAGATGCGCGGCAGATCGGCTGCCGGATCCCGCTCGAAGCCGCTCTTGGCAAACTGCTGCCAGCGCCCCACGACGAAGCACAACAACAGATTCGCCAACACCCCCTCATCCCCGCCGCCCATGCCGGCAAAACGCAGGCATTGGCGCAACTGGGCTTCCAGACGATCGTGCAGTTGGTTGATGCGTTTTTGCAGGCGCGCATCCTCGTTCACCAGCGCCTCTCCCACCAGTACCCGCGTCATGCCCCGGTTTTTGCGCGCGAAAGCGAGCAGCAGGGAAACGACCCCCTCCGCCTGCGCCAAAGGTTCCGGCTGCTCCTGCTGGATCTTGTGAATGAGGCCGAAGATCGTCTGTTCGATGAACTCGATGAGTCCCTCGAACATTTGCGCCTTGCTGGCAAAGTGCCGGTAAAGCGCAGCCTCCGAAACGCCGAGGCGCGCCGCCAGGGCTGCCGTGGTAATTTTTTCCGGACGCGGTTCCTCCAACATGGCGGCCAGGGTCTGCAGAATCTGCAGCCGCCGTTCGCCCGGCTTGCGGGTTTCTCCTCCCATTGTTGCTCTTGTCCTGAATGCGCCCGAGGCGAAAACGATAGGCGCCAATTATAGCGGTGGTGAGGGTTCGCTCACCCCTCTTTGCAGCTGTGCCAGGGCCTCTGCGGCGATCTCGCGCACTTCCGCATCTGCGTCCCCGAGCGCCGCCGCAAGGGGCGGCACCGCCTCCGGCTGTGCGCTCAGGCCCAGAAAATAGCAGGCGTCCGCGCGCACGCGCGCATCGGCATGGCGCGCCAGCTCGGCCAACTGCGGCAGCAGAGCCGCCAGGGCCGCGCTGCCGGCCTGGCTTTCCAGGATGGCGTTGGCGCCCAGACGCACATTCATGGCGGCCTCCGGATTGGCAAGTATCGGCAGCAGGTCGGCCAGGCGTGCAGACCTCAACTGCAGCAGCCCTTGGGCGTCATCGAGCCGCCCCTCCCTGAGTAATAAATGCAAGTAATCGGCCATGGCGGCAGGGGAGGACAGGCGCGCCAACCATTCCTTGAGCTCCGCGTGACTTCTGACGCCCGGGAGTTCAAACGGCCCAAGCTTGAGCCAGGGCACGGAACGTGCGCGCAGTTGGGCCGCCAGTTCGGGTCTGGCGGCAATGTTCACCACGCGAAGTTCGGCGAGATCCCCGGCTTTGACCATGCGCCCGAGCGTTTCCAGCATGGCCGGGCAATGCGGGCAGCCGGGTGCGATCAGCAGCAGGGCATCGGCTATAGGCATTAGGGTGGGGCCTTCGAAAAGCGGAAATGTAGCACGCCTGAACCTGCACCGGAGCCGACGGCGGCATCCAGGAATCCACCAGCGTCTACGAAGCCGAGCGCATTGTCCGTCCCACCACGAAATTCATCGCAGGACACTGATCCAGATAGGCAACGTCAGCATCGATAGCAACGTCGAAAGACCCAGGGTCAACGCGGCCAGTGCGACGTCGAGCCCGAACAAGTCCGCCAGCACGACGCTGAAGACCATGGTGGGAACCGCCGCCTCAAGCACCGCTGCCGTGGCGGCAGCGCCCCCCGGCACCGCCAGAAAACGAACCAGGGCCAGAGCGATCAGCGGCATGAGGACCAGCTTGACCGCCACCGCCAGCCATACCGGCCGAGGAGCGCGCAGATCGCCCCACGGCACGGCCAGGCCGACCACCAGAAGCATGAGCGGAACCGTGGGTGCACCCAGCAAGCGGGCGGCATGGGCCAACGGTTCGACGGGCAGACGCAGCTCGTTGCAAAGGGCAGCGATGACGAATGCCCATACCGGCGGCAGGTGCAGCAGCGTCTTCCAGTAGCCGCCGCTCCGATCATGCCTGCCCAGTCGAGTGGCCACCCATACCCCCAGGGTCCAAACCAGCGGGCTGGACGCGAGGTTGTCGGCAAACAGGGGATAACGCTCACCGGCTGGACCGTAGAGAAACGACATCAACGGCAAGCCGAAATACAGCACATTGCCGAACATGCCGGCGAGCAGCAGGGTGGCCCGTGCAACATCCGTCAGCGCCCGTCCCAGAGGACTCACAAACAGGAGCAGATACAGCAGCGCCCCGGCAGCCAGCGTGGTCAGCCCGACCACCAAAGGCACCTGCAGCAAGGCACCATCGACGGGCGTGATGGCAACCACCGAAAATACCAGCGCGGGCGCGAAGAGATTTATGACGAGGCCGCTGAGCGCGCTGCGCAGGCCATCCGCCGCGCCTGCCCCGCGCAGGTGTTTCCATACTCCCCCTGCGCCTATGAGCAGGGCCATGGGCAGGATGACCTGGAGGTAAAAGGCCGCGAGATCACTGAAGGCCATGGGCCGGGAGCGTCACGAGGCGCAGCGGGCCGGGCACCGAGCGGCGCCTGGCATCACAAGAACCTTAGCTTCCCGGCAGGCCAAACGCCGGAGAGTCTCGCTCAGGTGCGCCTGCCGAAATAGCTTGCCACCCACTCGCGCAGGTGATCGGCATCCCGCATGCGGTCCCAGTTGTTGGGAGCGTCCAGAAGCACCATGACCACATTGCGCGCCGCGATGCGCGCCTGCATCACGACGCAGTGCCCCGCCTCGTTGATGAAGCCGGTCTTGGACAATCCGATGTCCCAATCGTGCTCGCGGGTAAGCACATTGGTGTTGCGGTACTGCACGGGAACATAGGCCACATGGCGGCGATGATGGCGTTGCTTCAGCACCACCCGGCGCCTCCCCATGTCGTAGTAGCCCTGGGAGGCCACCTTGCGGATCTCAGGGTAATGCTCGTAGGCGTAGTCCACCATTTTCGCCAGGTCGGCTGCAGTAGAAACGTTTTCCGGGTTGAGCCCGGTGGGGTCGACAAAATGCGTTCGGGTCATGCCCAGCGCCTGCGCCTTTCTGTTCATGGCTGCGACAAACGCCGCCGTGCCCCCTGCCAGGGTGGTACGCCCCAAGGCCGAGGCCGCGCGGTTCTCCGAGGCCACGAGCGCCATGTTGAGCATTTGTTTGCGGGTAAGCACCGTCCCGACCGCCAGATGCGAACTGCTGTGCTTGAGGCGATCCACGTCCGCCTCGGCGACCCGGATGCGCTCGCTCATGTCCGGGTGCTGATCGAGAAACACCATCGCCGTCATGAGCTTGGTGATCGAAGCGATGGGTGTTTCCACCTCGGCATTCTTGGCGAACAGCACCTGGCCGGTGTTCTGGTCGAACACCATGCTGGCCATCGATCTCAGGCGCACCTCGTCCTGAGGTGCATAATTCACCCGCATCGGCTGGGAGGCAAGTTCCCCAGCCCGGACGGGCACAGCCAGGATGGACAGAAGACCGATCACCAGTAGCGTAACGCGCAACATGACGAAAACTCCCTAGACTGACAATGCCGGCTGGACAGGCTCTTCAGCGGCCAAAACCAGGCTAACTTGAAATTCGATTATTCAATTATTGATCCGAAACGTATGGACTTGAAAAACCCCTTGGGGCGGAAATCCACGATATCTTGTCTGGAACCACTTGTCGTTTCGGATCAATAACCATTGAACTTGGTCTGTTATTGATGGGAAATTCAAGTTCTTGAATTTCCCATCAATAACGCACAAAGCTGTCGATCTGTTGACTATGGACAAAATTCATTTTATATAGAATGAGATGGGAGAGAATTCAAATATTTTACTCAAGCAAGACGCCATAACAGGCAAAAAACTGCCCGCGGCGGCCGGCGTGTTGGCGGCACTTGCCTCCCTGATCGACCGCCCGAACTGGCCGGAAAGCGAGGCGGCCGAGCACTTCCGCCACGAACCCGCGCTCGCCCTGGCCCTGCTTTTGTCCGCCAAGCGCGGGGGGGCCAGCCCGCAGATTGCCGCTTTACTCCAACAACTGGGATCGCGCCTGACCGCCCTGACCGCGTTCGCCACCCCCCGGGTGCCTGCGCACCTTACCGCCTTGCACCAGGATTTGTGGCGAGACAGCCTGCGTGTGGCGCATCTGGCCAGGCAATTGGCGGAGAAAACGCATTACGCCCATGGCGAGGCGGCGTGGTTTGCCGGGCTGTTTCACAATCTTCCCGAATATGCCGCCCTGGCCGATGTGCCCATGCCTGCGCTCGACGCGCTGGACGCGAACGGCTTCCTGGCCGACGCGGTCCGGCACTGCCGTGCGCCGCTGGGGCGCCTGAAATCCGCCCATCCGCTGACACGCCTGAACCAGGCAGCCACCGCCCTGGGAACCCGCGACAAGGGTTTCGATCATGTGGACGTGCGCGCGGCCCTGGCCGGCCTGGGCCTAGACGCGGGGGAAGGCGCCCGGCTCGTGCAGACCGCCGATCTTTACGCCCAGGATGTCCTCCTGCGCTATGGCGGCGATGCCGCCTTGGGGGGCGTCCCGCCACGCGCACACGAAGCGTTGTTGGATATCTATGCGCGACATGCGATGGCCACCCAGATCCGCCACCTCTTCGACGAGGCAGGCGACGACGATGCTGCCCTGAAAACACTGGTCCGGACCATGGCCCTGGCGCTGGGTGCCAGCGAGATCGTCGTGCTCCGGGCCAACCCGGCGGCCGGTGCACTCGAGGCGTTGCCCGAGTTGGCTCCGCCGTCCCTAGGGGAACTCCCCCTCCGGCTGGACGACGCCCAAAGTCTGCTTTGCCGCGCCAGTAAAGGCGCGCCGGCGTATTGGACCGCACAACGCGCCGACGAATTTCCCGTCGGCGATGCACAGCTTGCGCGCCTGCTCAACGCGTACAGCCTGCTCGCCATCGCCATCCCGGGCGATCCTGCGCACGTCTTGGTGGCCGCCGATCCCCGCGCCGACGGACAGACGGATACCTGCTCGGCCGCACTGCTGTCCGAATGGGCACGCAGCCGGCCGGGCAAGTTGTCCGCCCCCGGTTCCCTGACCGTTCCCCTGGAGCAGGTGCGCCACGTCGTGCACGAAGCCGCCAACCCGCTCACCATCATGCGCAATTACGTTA
>JAJZSR010000012.1 GCA_021849595.1 Pseudomonadota bacterium
GCTGGTCGTCGAATAATAGGAATCCCAATTGGCATCCAGCCAGCCCACATCCGCAAAGGTGGACCAATGGTCGTTGACATCCCCCCTGAGGGCCAGATCGATGCCTTTGAGCGTCGCCGCGCCGTAGCCAAATGACGTCACATTGGGATTGTTTGCCAGTTGCACCAGAATGGTCTGGTCCGCAATGTGATTGTGGAAATAGCTCAGCGAGCCCATCACACGTTGCATGCCCAGAATATGACGCGTGAGCGTGCGGACACCTACCTCGTAGTTGGTGCTGCGCACGGGTTTGAGGGCGGAGATATTGGTCTGGGCATTATTGAAGCTGCCGGCCGTCGGGTTCTGGTAGGTGAGCGCGTAGTGGCCAAACAGGGTAAGACCTGGTAGTAGCGAATATGTGGCTCCCAGGGATGGCTCGGTGCGGGTGAAGTCGCGTGATAGATTCGGGTTAGTGCTATAAACGGACGGAGGCACTGGGTAGCTTAGAGCTTGGCTCGGGCTGTTGTTAACGAAGTCGGTCCGGAAATTCACGATCCGGACACCGGGCACCAGGGCAAGGGCTTTGATCGGTTTGAAGGTGTCCTGGGCGAAGCCTGCCAAGTAAGTGCTGTAGACCGTGTTAAAGTCGACTTGGTAAGGGTTGCTCTGCGACGTTCCTAATGCCTCATTGTAGCCCAGATAATCGCTTATCGAGCGGGCGTGGATCCAGTAGCCACCGAAGCTGAGATGATTGTTCGCCGGAAGCGGGGTATCGAAGACCAGCTTGTCTCCCCAGGTATCAGAAGATTCCTTGAAGTGTTCCGTGTCGGTGGGGCCGCCGTTAAACCCGGGGTTGACGCGGTAGTGGAAAATGTTTCCATTGCGGAACCAAAACAGGTTGGCGAGATGAAGATTCTGGGACAGCGCCAAATGCAGGTGTGACCAGACGAGATAGTTCTCGACGGTGTTGTTCTTGTACCAGACATCCTTGGGCAGGGACGAGTAGAAGCCTGTGGTCTGCTGGCTGTATAAAGGACCGCTGGCATTGAGCCCATATAGCGTTACTCCAGGGATCGGTTGGGTCGGAATCATGTTGGGCCGGTATTCGTTGTTGCGCTGCCAATAGGCGCCAACGCTGAATCGGCCGCCCTCGAATCGCTTCTGGGTCTTGGCATAGAGCTGGTCACTCTTGGACGGCCAGTTGTACTCCCCGGTCCTGAAGGTATCGCTCTGGGCATGAGCCACGCCGAACACCGTCCTCCATCCGTTCAGGTCTCCCGTATTGGCGATCGCGCTCGCGTCTATCGCCTGGTTGCTGCCATACGATAGCGCGACATTCGCACCGCCTTTTTTCGTGGGCTGGACGGGTACGAAATTGATCGTTCCCCCCAGGCTGTCATACCACCGGTCGCGCGGATTGCCGGGACCGTAGATCACGTTGGTGCCTGCCAACAGAGCGCCGATGGGAATCTCCGGCGAATGCCAGCCCGTATGCCGAATCAGGCTGTTGAGCGGCACGCCGTCCAGCTCTGCCGTGATCCCGTCGGTTTCCAAATCGCCGGGAACGCTATTCCAGCCCACCTTGACGCCACGCATAGATATCGTGGAGCGCCCCGAGACGCTGCCGGCGTTGTAGCCGGTGACGGCAACGTTGGGCAGGATGCTGAGCGCTTGCATGCCTCCCGCGTTTGGCCCGAACAACGAGATGTCTTTGGAGGTGACAACTTGGACCGGCTGCGTGGAATTCAATACCTGTTCGGGTGAAAGAGGTGTGCTGTCGCTCAAATTAGGGAGGTTCGATGAACTGCCGCCGTTTGCCTCCGCGCTGACCGTTCCCAGACTCGTGCTGCCATCTGCGTACGTAGAGAAAGGATAAAAAAGAAGTGTGGCCAAGAGAGCAGCTACGGGCTTGAGAGCAAGAGAGGGGGGGGTGCGCATTAATTTTCCTTGGTGGATGGGGGACGGTTGAACAACCCCGCAGAGTCTAAAAACCCACCATGACGCCGCATTGAAAAACGCTTTAGCGCTAACTTAATAATATTATTATAAATCAGTTAGTTAAATGCATTTTCAGCGCGCTGTATTGCTTCGGTCAAAATAGAAAATGAATGTTTGCTGAGGCTGTAATCGCCGGCCCGCTGTTTTAGGGGGATGGACGGGAATTTCGACACAGTTGATCTGTCCCGGCATGTCAGGCCGCACAGCGACAACGAAAGCCAACCCGCCGCCCGCCCGTGGCGCGCGTGATACATTCGCCACATTGGTCTCCGTCAAACTGTCTCTTTCATGGACGTCCCATCTCTCCGGTTCTGGCCCGTCATTACGCATCTCGGCAGCGCCGGGCTGATGTTGCCCGTCGCGGCCATGACGGTGGCGGGACTGTGGTTTTCCGGGCGGCGTGCCGCCCTGGTTGCCTGGCTGGCCGCCCTGGTAGGCGGCGCCGCGCTGGTACTTGCCACCAAGCTGGCCTTCATGGGCTGGGGCGTAGGCAGCGCGGCACTGGATTTCACTGGCATCAGCGGCCATACCATGCTGGCCTCGTCCATCCTGCCGGCCTGGCTGGGCTGGCTGCTGGCGCGCTATGGCCAGCGCTTTTCCGCGCCCGGCTTGATCCTGGGGCTGCTGCTCGGCGCACTGGTGGCAGTGTCGCGCGTGGTGCTGGGCGCCCATAGCGTCAGTGAGGTGATCTTCGGCTGGCTGGTGGGCACGGCGGTGACGCTCGCGGCATGGCACGCGCTGGCGGGCCCGCTGCGCTGGTCGCGCCTATCCCTGCTGGCGCTGCTGCCATTGTCCCTCTCCCTCAGCGCCACGACCGCCAACTACCTGCCGGCCTATCACTGGGAGCAGCGCGTTGCGATCTGGCTCTCCGGCCGCGCCACGCCCTATACGCGGACCGACTTGCTGGGCGGCAGGATACAGACCGGCGTCCGCGACGCACCGGCCGCGCGCGGCCGGGCGTGAAACAGGTTTTTATCGCGCGGCTATCGGATTGGACAGCCGCCCGATTCGCTCTATCTCCACCTCGACACGATCGCCTGCCTTCATCCACAGGGGCGGCTTGCGCGCAAAGCCCACGCCCGCCGGCGTGCCAGTGACGATGAGATCGCCCGGTTCGAGCGTCATCGCGCCACTCAAATATTCCACCAGGCTCGCCACGTCGAAAACGAGATCGGCTGTCGATGCCTGTTGCACCACCGCGCCATTGAGGGTGGTCGTCAGGCGCAGCCCTGCGGCCCCGGCAGGCAATTCGTCGGGCGTCACCAGCCAGGGGCCGAAGGCTCCGGTGCGATCGAAGTTCTTGCCCATGGTCCATTGCTTGGCGCGGAACTGGTAATCGCGTACCGAGGCATCGTTGAACACGGCATAGCCCGCCACGTGCCCGAGCGCATCCTTCCTGGCGACGGCCCGCCCGCCCCGGCCGATCACGGCGACCAGCTCGCCTTCGTAATCCAGTTGCTGCGATTGTTCGGGCAGCAGGATGGCCGCATCGTGGCCGACGAGGGTGTTGGCAAAGCGCGCAAATATCTCCGGCACGGCGGCGACCTGCGCCTCGGCTTCGGCGGCGTGGGCTCGATAATTCAAGCCCACGCAGAGAATTTTGCCGGGGCGCTCGATAGGTGGCAGGAATTCTACGGCAGACGGATCCAGCGCCGGCGCCGCCGCCAGTTGCCGCGCCACCGCCGCCAGGTCGGCCTGCGCGGCAAGCAGCTCATGGAGGCTGCCCGGATAGCGCGCATCGTTTTCGTCCATGCCGCGCAGGTACCCCTCTGCGGCGAGCGCGATGCCCCTTACGCCGCGGCGGCGAACCATGGCAAATCGCATGGCTCAGGCGCCTGCCCCAGTGGTGCGCAAACGCCGCGTGCTCATTTCACGACGACCGTGCCCACCATGCCCGAAGACTCGTGCAGTATGCAGAAATAGCGGTACTGGCCGGGCACGGCGAAGCGGTGGCGGTAAGTCTGGCCCGCTTTCAAAAAACCTGAATTGAAAGGCGCGGCGCCCTTGGGCAGAGACGCATCCTTGGGCGTGGCCGCAAGCGCCGGGTCATCGGTCACGGTATGCACGGCACCGGAAGAATTGATCCATTCCACCGTATCGCCCGCATGAATGGTCAGCGTTTTGGGGCTGAACATTTCCTGATCGGTGACCCTGACCACAGCCGTCGCCGCCCAGGCGGACGGGGCAACGGCCAGGAAACTCGCCAAAACAACGCCTCGCATGACAACGCGCGCCATCGTCAGGTATGCCAGGGCACGGCAATCCAGAAGGGGAACGCGCCCTTGGTGGGTATGGTCGCCACCACCTTGAGGGTCTTGGCATCTATCACCGACACCGTGCCCGAGCCGGTGTTGTCCGCGTATATCCAGTGCCCATGGGGGCTGGCGCGCACCCCGTGCGGCCCCTTGCCGACCACGATGCTCTTGACCAGCTTGAAGGTCTTCGCATCTATGATGTCCACCACGTCGTCGGCGATGGCCCCGGTGGCGACATACTTGCCATTCGGCAGCACATCGATGCCGGCATGTCCGTGCCCGACCGTGATGACCGCAAGCTCCTTGTGGCTGGCGACATCCACGACTGCCACATGGCCGACGATGTCACGCACCCACATGAGCTTGCCGCCATCGGAGAAATCCAGGTTGTGCGGGCCGAAAATGCCGGGAACGGGAATCTCGCCGATCTTGCTGAGGGTCTTCATGTCGATGACCGCAACCCCGGTGCCGCCCTGCAAGGTGACATAGGCCCGTTTGCCGTCCGGCGCGAAGGCGACGTTGTGCGGGATGGGCCCCACCGGGATTTTCTTGATCACTTTCATCTGCGCGAGGTCGATGACGACCACCACGCCGTCGTTCGGATCCACCGCCATGGCCAAGCGGTTATCGGGCGTGACGACCACGCCCTGCACCGTCTTGCCGCCGGTATCCACGGTGCCGAGCAGCTTGTCCGTGCGGGTATCGACCACGAAGACGTCGCCCGTGGTGAAGCTGCCCACCACCAGCAGCTTGCCGTTGGGGCTGACGGCGTCATAGTGCGCCGAAGTCAGCCCGCGTATGAGCCTGCCCTGAGGGAGCACCTCCACGGCGTTGGCCTTTTGCAGGGCCACATAGACAGGCTTGGGAAACTCCCTGGCGATATCCGGCGTACTTTCCGCGGCGCAGGCGGTAGACGCGAACAGCAAGGCTCCCAGCATCATCCCGGTTTTCACCGGCCAAAGATTTTTCAGCATGCGGATCTCCAAGGTTGAAAATGCCGAGGCAGTCGGAGGAAATTAATGATCCGAAACGTACGGACCTGCAATCCCCCACAAGGCGGCAATTCACGATATTTTGTCATGAAGCGCTCGCCGTTTCGGATCCCTAGCGGCACAGACTGCGCGAAACGCAAAAGGTTTTCGCACGCTGCGCTAACTCCCCTCGATGGCAGGGTCTGCGTCGGCCAGACTCCCCGACGCCGCAAGCATGGCGCCGCCCATCCAGGGGAATATCGCCATCAGCAAGGCGAACATCAGGGGCAGGGCGATGCCCACCCCCAGCAAGCCAATGGCGGGCTTGCCCAGATGCAGGGGCGCCGCCAGCACGGCGGCCAGAACGACCAGCAGCACGATGAGCATCGCTGCGCCCATCATGGCGAGCGCGGCCAAAAGAGGCAGCGCCAGCCATCGCCTTTTCCCTTTCCGGAAAATGCCCATCGCCATGCGCAGGGCATCCCGCGGCCCGACGTCAAAACGCGCCGTAAGCGCGAAGGCATAGCCGACGACTATGCCCACCACCAGATACACGGGCCCTAGCGGCCACAGCCACGCCGGGGGCGGCGGCACGGGCGCATGCGCTTGCTGGGCCGGCAGAAAAAGCAAAGGCAGGGAAATCACCGCCCAAAGCAGGGGCAGCCTCCAGCGCGACGGCAATCTGAAACCCCAGAACAAATGCCCAATGCCGATGGATTGTCCGGAAAGCCCCATCCATAAGCCGCGGTATAGGCCGATGTTCAATATCCCGTAGATCGCCGCCCACATGAATCCGGTAACGACATTGAGCACCGGCAGACCCGCCTTGAGCATGATGAAACGCGTTGCGCTGCCCAGGAAAGAGAGCAGCAGCAACACCACGACCAATCCGGCGCAGCGCCAGAAGTACCCGCGCACCAGGGCCGATCCCGCCGCGAAAGCTTCGCGTATGGTATGCGCCGTGACCTGTCGATCGTTCATGATTGTCTCCCTGGGTTATTGCGCAGCCCGCGGCAGCTGCTTTTTGGCTGGCATGATAAGGGCGGCAGCGCCGCCATGCACTCTTTTGCGCCCGCAACCGGTCAAGCCGAAAGAAATTGCATCAATCCTTTCCTGCCTTGTTCGATTGCGGCGGCCGCCGTATCGAAGACCGTCGACGTTGTCCGGGCGGTATTCGCGGCCACCCCTGCCAGGTAGCCGGCCATATCCGTGACGCCGGACGGCAGTGCGCTGGCAAGCTGTGCCAAGGCCTGTTGGTGCGCATTCGGACGCGACGCGTGGGCTGCCTGCAGCTCGATGTCGGAGGGGTTGACCATGGGCAACGGAATGCTGGCCGGCCCATCATTCGTCGGGCTATCCAGCGACAGGGCGTGCAGAAAATGCGGGGCCACCGCATCTCGCCGGGTCAGGTTTCCGCTCAGCCCATAAATCTCGCGCAGGGTGGCAATCACGGACGTGTGGTCATAGGGATAAGGCGACCCCGCGGGCCGGCGCACGATCGAGCCCGCCGGCACCCAGGGTGACACGACGACCGCCGGGATGCGCACGCCATAGCGGTCGAAGGCAAAGCCGTCCTGGCGCAGATCATCCGGCGAAACGGCGGCCGGAGGCGGGACGTGATCATAGATTCCGCCATGTTCGTCATACAGAATGAGGAAAAGCGTGTTCTTCCAACCGGGGCCGCTGCGCAAGGCATCATAGCAACGCGCGATCGACCGCTCCCCGTACCTGACGTCGTGCGGGGGGTGCTGGTCATTGGGCATGCTTCGCGTCAGCGGATCGGCAAAATAACGCGGCTCGATAAAGCTGTAGTCGGCCAGCGTTCCCCGGGCGGCATGGTCGAGAAACTCGTCGAACGTCGAAAGATGCGTCGGCAGAAATTCCCAGATCCTCCCCAAGGCAAGGGCTTGCGGCAGATCGTGATGGTAGATGCGCCAAGTGCGCCCCTTCCGCTCCAGCAAGTTGAAGACCGTGTCCATCAGATAGGGCGCATGCTGCGGCGTATTGTTGACATCGCCCCCTGCCGTACCCGTGTGCAGAAACAGCCGGTTCGGCCACGTCTGGTTGGGGGCCGAAGCGTACCAGTCGTCACACACGGCGAAAGCCCGCGCCAGCTCGCTCAGGACCGGCAACTGCTCCGGGCTGAAGCCATGCATGGCATCGCCCGGGCGATGGGTCTGCGTGGTCGCGTAATTCGCCACGAAACCGCCCATGGTAGGCGGCAACGGCGGCTGATTTCCCGCGCCGTAAATCTGCGCCGTCATATCGGCGAACGTCTCGTTGGGATCGGGCGCCGGGATGCAGGCGTCGTCCGGCGTCATGGCCCCGCTGCTGCTCCAGACCGGATAGGATTTCCCGCCCCACGTATTAAATTCTCGCCCGGTCAGCCCGTTGAAATCCGCCCGCCCCGGATAAAGCCGCCCGAGCATGGCATCGAACGACCGGTTCTCCAGCATCAGCACGACGACGTTCGATATTTCCGGCATAGGCTTTCATCGGGCTGCCATGGCACCTGGTTGCGAGCATCCTTTTGCCGCGTACCCGCGGGCGTCACGGATAACCGGCCGTTTCGGCAGCTCCCTCATGCGGGCTTGTTCGTCTGGATAATAGGAGAAATCCGAGGGCCGAAAATTACGCGAAGATTAAGCGATGCAAAACGGCCGAGGGCTTGTTCGTCAAGGGCGGCGTTGCGTTGGAATGGGCGCAAATGTGCTCGTCGGCTGCGTTCCGGCCCTACCAACCGTAGTCCCCCATCCAATGACCCCTAGCGTAGTCGATCCGCACCCAGCGCGGCACAAAGCTTGCGGCCGGCACTTCTCTCCCGGGCCGCCCGGCCCCGCAGGATTGCGTAATCACGCTCGACACGCGCAGCGCCAGCTTGTCGTTGACCCGCACAAGGCCATCCTTGCGCGCACACTCGTCCGCCACCTCATGAAACCGGAGATCCTTACGCGCGAAACACGCAAAGGCCAGTTCCAACTCCACGATCAACGGCTGGGTACGGGCCGCCAAAGCACGCCCCGCCCGCGACGACCAACGAACTTCCAGCGCCTTGCCGCCTACGGCGACTGTCGTCCGAGAGTCTCCTTTGCCGAACCATTTCAAGAGCCCTCCCGTCATCGCTTGTCTGCCTAAGCGATCAGATATTCCCGCACCAGCTCACGCGCGCGATGCAGGCGGCTTTTGGTTGCCGCATTGCTGAGGTGCAGGCGGGAGGCAATCTCGCGGATACTCATGGCCTCGAAATCCCGCATCAGAACAATCTCCCGATAATGCGGGGGCAGGGATTCCAGGGCACGGGCAAGATCGACGCGCAAGGCATCATCGGAGTGGCTGGCAAGCCATTCCTCCATCCTGGCCTCGTCGTAAGCATCCAGGCCGAACACCCGGCGCTCCAGCTTGCGGCATTCCCGCCGCACGACGGTGAACAGCCAGCCGGGAAACGCCGCGACCGTGCGCAGCGACCTGAGGCGACGTGCCAGAATGAGCAGGGCTTCCTGCACGGCATCGTCGACGTCGCTGATCAGGCAATGACGGTAGGCGTAGCGCCGGATGTCTGGCTGGCAGGTACGCAACAGCCGGTCAAGCGCGATGGGATCGCCCACCTGCGCCGCCTCGATTAGGGGGTAAAGCTTTTCCATGGCGGTCATGGCGATGCCCGCGAGGAGGTTTTCTCAGCCTCTTTGGCAATTCGCCGGCCCGCCAGGGCACAGGCGGGGCAGAACCCGACCAGGCCGGTCAGCGCCACGCCTGCTCCGCATGCCAAGAGCGCCCAGCCCGACAATCCCCTCATGTACAGCAGCGCGTAAGCGGCAAGGCCAGCGCCCGCGCTCAGGCGCAAGGCCCGCTCCCACAGCGGCAGATTCTTGATGTAGAGCATCTCCCCTCCCTCAGGCCCGACATGGGCCTTTGCCGCTAAGAGGCGCCGAGTGGCCGATCGGATTCGCGAAGATGAAAAAAATGCTCCCGAAAGCCGAGGCGCGGGATGCGCCCATACAACTGCGGACTAACACTGCTCCCAGGGCAGGCCCTCGAAGCGCCAGCCCGTCTTGGTGCCGCGGTGATGTTCTTCGTCCAGCTCGCCTTCGAAGCCATGTTCCACGTTGTAGACCTGGCTAAATCCCGCTTCTTCCAACGCCTGGCCTGCATCGCGCGAGCGGTTGCCGCTGCGGCAGATCAAGACGATGGGCCGGTCAACGGAAGTGGCCCGTTTGACATGGTCGACAAATTCCGGGTTGCGTTCCCATTTGGGGCCGTCCACCCAGGGCACCAGCAGCGCACCCTTGGGATGCCCCACGAACAGATATTCCCACTCGCTGCGCACGTCGACGAAGACGGCGTCCGGGTGGTCGCGCAGAAATTCGAGGGTTTCTTTCGGCTGCAGGTGCTTCATCTTGCGCAGTATAGGCCAGTTGGAACGAGCCCCTTTCCCCGTGAAGCCTGTGGAGCCGTCACGAAATAGCGCAGGCGGTAATTTTGGCGGCGGGCTCGCGGGGCATCACACCAACGGCAACACCAGCCGGAAGTCGATGCGCACCGACGACTGATCCGGTACCACCGTTTGCAACGGATGGGAGGCCTCGATATTTTCCACATGCATTCTCTTGGACCGCTGACCATCGCGCAGCAACCCCAGCCTCTGCCGACTATCCCGGAATCGTGACGATCCGCAGCCCAGGCAAGTCGGCGAAGTCGCCAATGTTCAGGGTCAAAAGCGCGTAGCCATGCTCAATCGCCTGTGCAGCTATCCACAGATCGTTATAGCGTGGCCGTGGCGATCGGCCTGTCCGCCGCACGGCGGCAGCGAGAACGCCAAAGGCTGCGGCGGTATACTTGGTCACCGCCAGCGCCGGCCGTCTTTCCACCTGGCGCAGGAATGCCGCCCGTAATGCTCGTTCGGCCGGATCCGCGCAAGCCTCGACACCGAAGCTCAGCTCCCCCAGCGATATCGCCGAGGTAAAGACCGGCGCATCGCCAGCCGCATCGATCACCGCTTGGTGTTCCAACTGTCCGGCTGCTATCCCGACCCAGATGCAGCTATCGAAGATCACGCCCCCCACGGATTGCGCACTTCTTCACTAAAGGCCTCCTTGCTCTCCTTGAGCCAAGCCGCAGCCTGCTCGGGCGTGAGCATGGGCTTCAACCCCGCGAGGGCCCGCGCCGCGGTCATGGTCTGCTCGGTCGGCACAATCTGGGCAATCGTCGTGTGATTACGCTCGATTACAACCGTTTCACCCTGGCTTACAACTCTATCCAGAACTTTGCGAGTGTTTCTGGCAAGTTCGGTAGCGCTAATGGTTTGCATGGCAATTCCATCACAATATACATAACAATACGTAATATACATGATTTGTGCTTGGGCAGATCAATATCCAGCCAGACCCCAAGACATCAGGTCGCCGAGAGCCGCGCCGAGGCCCGGGCCCGGCTCGCCGGAGCGACTCCATCCGTTGTGGACGAAGCCCCGTTTACACAAAATACCGGACAGGTACCCACTAGTACGCCGACCCATAAGTTGCGTACATGCCGAGACGCGCCTACGCGCGCCGAGTGCGCGACAAAGCAGTCGGCGATGCGGGGCGTGTCGAACATATCGAAATTTATGGGTCGGCGTACTAGGGCGTACTGGATAGGCAATTGTCGTCCGCAACCTAAGCGTAGACATGAGGTGACGAAGATTTTCTGGTGCTGGGCGAGGATGCTTCTCCGGTGGGAGGTCATGGAGGCCAGAGCCATGATGTGTTAATATGCGTTGTATGCATAACGTGTTGGAGCATTGTGATGCACAAACGAATGACGATCACGCTTGATGAAGCAGTTTATGAGGGCCTATATCGGACGGTCGGCAAACGGCGCATGAGTCAGTACATTGAGGATCTGCTTCGTCCGCTCGTGGTGGATACGTCCCTAGATGACGGGTACCGTGCGATGGCTGCCGACAAGGAACGCGAGGCTGAGGCGAAGGAATGGTGCAACGCGCTTGCCGAAGATATGGCCGATGCGGCGCGGTGAAGTGTGGTGGGTCGAGTTCGACCCGGCGGTTGGCAGTGAAATCCGCAAGACGCGACCGGCAGTGATCGTAAGCAACGACGCGGCAAACCGCAATCTCGCGCGGGTGGTGGTCGTGCCGCTGACCAGCAACACCGGACGAGTTTACCCCGGCGAGGCGGTAGTCAAGGTAGGCGGGCAGAGCAGTAAGGCGATGGCCGATCAGATCATGGCCGTCGATAAGGCGCGGCTCAATGGCCAGCTTGGCACGCTCTCCAAGGCGGACATGCTGGCCGTGGAGGATGCGATCAAGGTTCAGTTGGCCCTGCCTCGGTAACCACGTTCTTTCGTCCGACGCGCAAAGAACTGAGCCAGATGCCATGCAAAAGCGCCTTGAAAGTGGTCAAGCAGGAGCAATTCAACCTCGGCGCAGTGACCATAGCGCCACGTATTCTGAATTTGCAGTGCCTCGAAAGTGTGTCTAATGACATTATTTTCGTACACCCCCCCTCGCGAGACGATCACGAAATAGTGGCACCGCGTGGATGACATGCGCGAATTCGTGCCTCGCGTTGGTTACGCGATGCGAATTACCCAGGCTGCGCATTCGCAAGTACCCAGAGCCAGAAGTCAGCATCGCCTTTGAAAAGCGGCGCCTACATGGCAGGTTCCCTGGGTACCCCGTCACGCGCACGGTGGGCAAATCCTGCCGCGCACCAACACCTGGGTCGACGGAGAACTCTGGCACGCTACGTCGGAGGGTGAAGAGAGCGAGTTGAGGCGCGTCGATTCTAAAACGGGTGAAGTCCTGGAAACCGTCGAGATGCCACCAGGTGTAGCCATTTCGGGGCTCGAATCCGATGGCGCCGATCAGTTCTTTTGCGGAGGGGGCAGTAGCGGAAAGGTGAGAACGGTGCGCCGGCCCCGGGACATACGTGAGATACGCCGCGGTTCCGAAATCGACTTGAATTCCCAGTGAGTTTCAACTGCGTCCAAAACCAGGGGTATTCCAGTTCAACGTCGCCAGCGATCAGTGCTCGCCGTAGATCTATGGCATTCCATGGTGCTGCGGCAAATCGTCACAAATTTGATCCCACTCAGCTTTCGAGCCCACAAAAATATGCACCGATGGTTTTGCGGAAATCGGCGTATCAAGCGTACCGATACGGATACGTGCAGCTTCTGGGGTGCTCTCTCGCCAACTGAAGATGGGTGAGCCGCAGTTCTGGCAGAACATTCGGTGCACACCCGCTTCGGTACGAAAGCCTTTCAGGGATTCAGCCCCTTCGACGACAACCAAGTCTTTCGAGGCGATCGGCGCGTTCGCTGCAAACGCCGAGCCATTGGCCTTGCGGCAACGCGAACAGTGGCAGAGCACGATCGCGCCGAGGTCTCCCCGTACTTCATATTTCACAGCCCCGCATAAGCAACTTCCTTTATGCATTTATCACCTCTGCCAATACGTTAATTCGGCTGTAAGGATGTCACCAGACACCATCCGCGCATCCTGCTATAGCACCGCTCCGGCGATCCCGAATGCCTTCTCGAAGCCCAACCTCCCTGCGCGCGTGACGCTCACCGCGCGGCTATCTAGATGATGTTCCACCCATTTCAGTTCCAAGCAGCGCTTATGAATCGCGATGCCCACGGCACCCCCCAGATGATGCCGGCGCTCGCTCCAATCGATGCAGGTGCGACAGTAAGGGTGCTTGCTCATGCGCCTGACCTCTATGCCCCAGTTAGCCAATAACTTGAGGCCGGCCGGAAGGATGTGCGCCACCTCCCCGTCGACTGCCACACAGTTCTTATGGACAAGCGCGTCACAGATCGCCACCCCCAACTGGCCCGCAAGGTGGTTGTAGCAGGTGCGCCCGCGCTGCAGCTCAGGAGCGACCCGAAAGCGTGCCGCCGGGCGTGGGAATCCTGCCGCGACTACCATGACGGCCTCGAGCATTGCGCCAACTTCCGGCGAAGCAATCCGGTAATAACGGTGGCGACCCTGGCGGACGGAAACCAGCAGTCCGGACTGCTCCAGCTTGGCCAAGTGCTCGCTTGCGGTCGGGGCGGTGATGCCCGCACAGGCGGCCAACTCGCCCGCTGGCAGCGCACGCCCATCACCAAGGGCCAACAGCATGTTGGCGCGGGTTGGTTCACCGACAAGGCCGGCGATTTGAGCGACTTCTAGCGCATTCGACATATTTCTGGCAGACCTCCTGGCCGAATTGTACGCGGTCGATTTCTCCACGCTTCGGTGGTGGCCGAAGCATCTCTCGCTGTCTGTAAGTACGCTCTGGCATCGCAAGGAAACACGGAGCAAAGTTGAATGGATGACCGTCAAAGCGCTGGGGTGACGAGGTCAGCAGAGCTGCCAGAAGTGCAGCTCACTGGGCAAGGCGGGATTCTCCTGACCCTTTGCCTGGCGATCTTGATGGTTCAAGTAGACACCTCGGTCGTCAACCTCGCCGCGCACGCCATCGGCGTCGCACTGCGAGTCCCCATGAGCACGCTGCAATGGACGGTGGACGCCTATAACCTCACATACGCCTTGCTTTTGATGTCGGGAGGCACCCTGGCAGACATTTTTGGCCGGCGCTGGATCTTCCGATGGGGGATCGGCCTCTTCACTCTGGGTTCCCTGGTTTGTGGTCTGGCGCCGAACGCAGGGACGCTGGTCCTGGGTCGGGTGGTATCAGGCACAGGGGCGGCGCTGTTACTGCCCAGCACGCTGGCCCTAATCCGCGTCATCTGGCTCGAGCCGCGGCAACGGGCGCACGCGATCGGCATCTGGGCCGGCACGAACGGTGCCGCGTTTGCGATCGGGCCACCCCTCGGGGGGTTCTTGATCTCGGTAGCCGGGTGGCGCAGCATTTTTCTCTTGGTGATCCCCCCGGGGCTGCTGGCCGCCTGGCTGGCGCGGATGCTGCCGGAATCGGCCCATCCAGAGGGACGCCGGCTGGATCTTCCGGGTCAACTGCTCGTAGGCCTAGGGCTCGGAGGGCTTACCCTGGCGGTCATTGAGCGCGGAGATTTCGCCATGTGGAGTGCCGTGCTCGGCGGCTTGTGCCTAGTCGGATTCCTATGGGTGGAAAAACGAACCGGCGAGACCGCCATGGCGCCGCCGACCCTCCTAGGCAATCGTGCTTTGACCGGAGCGATGGGTGTGGCGGCCGCCATGACCTTCGGGATGTATGGCACCGTGTTTCTCCTGCCCTTGGCATGGCTACGATCCGGCGCCTTGAGCGTGACTTGGGCAGGAACCGCGCTGCTACCCATGTCCTTGGTATTCGTCGGGTTCTCGCACAAGACCGGCGCCTGGAGCCATCGCTTCGGTGCTCGACCGCTGATGACGGGGGGCATGGCGCTCATTGGCGCAGGCATCTCGATACTGTCCTATACGCAAACCGGCCGTCCACTTTGGCTGGCTGAGACGGGGCTCGTGTTGACGGGACTCGGCATGGCACTCAACACCGGGCCGGTGCTCGCGGCGGCGGTGGCTGCCGTGCCTCCCTCCCGCGCTGGCACAGCCTCCGCGCTGGCCAATACTGCCCGGATGGTAGGAGCTACGTTTGGTGTGGCGGTGCTCGGCGCCGTCTACGACGGCGCTGGCACGGGTAATTTCGGATTCAGCCTGGCCATGCGCATCGGGGCGGGCGTGGTTTTCGTTGGCGCGCTGCTGGCGGCATGCCCTATACCTTGACGATACCCAAAGATTACCCATGGGGAGAAGGCCTTTTATTCCCCACTCGAAGAATTGCATTGGCATCGAGGCATAGGCAATATCGCTCTAACGTCCGTTTACATACGCTAGCGACAGAGCCTGCTCCCGAGTCTATGGACGATGGCCGTCGTCCACAAATAGGCTGACACGTATGATTATGATCAGCCCGTCATGGCTGAGGAGACTAGGTGCATACCATATTGGGGGCAGGCGGCGCCATTGGCACTGAATTGGTCCAGGTGTTGGTCAAACAACAGAAAGCCGTGCGATTGGTTGGCCGTAGCCCAAAAGGGGCTGCCGGCACGGCACAGGCGGTCGCCGCAGATCTCTCGCAGTTGGATCAGACCATCGGCGCCGTGGCCGGCTCAAAGGTGGTTTACTTGCTGGTGGGCCTCAAATACGATGCCCAAGTACGGGCCGATCTCTGGCCACGCATCTCTCTGGCCACGCATCATGCATAACGCTGTCGAAGCGTGCAAGCGCGCCCAGGCCAAGCTGGTATTCTTCGATAACGTCTATCCCTACGGGAAGGCCGATGGCCCGATGACCGAGGACACGCCGTTCAATCCCTGCAGCAAGAAAGGGGAAATTCGCGCGCGGACAGCGACTACCCTGCTCAACGAAATCAAGGCGGGCAAGCTCCAGGCGCTGATCACTCGCTCGGCGGACTTCTACGGGCCACGAGTGAAGACGAGCATCCTCAATATGCTCGTGATCGACAAGCTGGCCAAAGGTGCCGCCGCATCTTGGCTGGCGAATGATGCCGTTCCACACTCGTTTGCCTTTACGCCCGATGCTGCAGAAAGCCTGGCTGTGCTTGCGGAGACAGACGCCGCCTGGCATCAAACCTGGCACGTACCGACAGCTGCGCAGCCCCCCTGTGGCAAGGAATACATCCAGATGGCGGCTCGGGCCTTGGGTGTCGCAGCCAGACACCACATTCTCGGAAGGCGCTTGATCAAGATGGCCGGCTGGTTCAACTCGGACGTCCGCGAAACCTACGAAATGTTATATCAGAACGAATCTGCCTACCGTTTCGATTCAAGCAAGTTCGAGCGCGCATTCACCTTTGAACCCACCAGCTACGTGGAAGGCATCCAGCGTACTGCTGATGCCTGCCGATCGGGTGCCGGATAGCCTATTGCCCGTCGCCATTTCTATGTTTTTGGCAAAGAAATTGCGGCCAGTACCAGGGAGACTGGAGAACACCCGCGCATCCACATGCGCTTCACCTCGACCTTGGGCCCCTGGCTGAACATGGTCAGACGCTTCTTCTGCGATCCTCGCACTCCGGCGACCGCTACTTCAAACTGAACGGCCAGCCGATTCAAATCGGCCCCGTTGCCCGCAAGACCGAATCGAGCAGCCCGGGAAAACGGGCATCCAAGTCCTCCCGCCGCAATGAGTTTATGTACTGCGTTCCTTCTGGCCGCATCTGAATTACGCCCGCTTCCCGCAGCACCCTGAAATGATGAGACGCTGTGGACTTGGCCACGGGCAGGCAAAACGTCCCGCACGCCTTGCCGCCGTCCTCGGCCAGATGCTTGACGATGGCCAGCCGCACCGGATCGCTCAAAGCGTACAAGACCCCGGTCAATGTCAGGCTTTTCCTGGGTGGGTGATGTAACACTCGCATATTTGCATTATCGCACGAGCTTGTGTTAGCGTTCCATTGTTCTATGATTTACGAACAATAGGAGAACATCATGCGAGCATACGAACTGCGAGACAAAATCGGGCTTGATACTTTAGGTCGTACCGAGCGCAAAGACCCGATGCCGAGGCCCGGAAGGGGCTGATGTCATGAACGTATTCATCGTCTATGCCCACCCCGAACCGCGCTCGCTTAACGGCGCGCTGAAGGACCCCGCCGTCAGGACCCTGACCGGCCTCGGCCACACGGTGGAAGTGTCCGACCTCTACGCCATGGGTTGGAAGGCGCAGGCCGACGGCGCCGACTTCCTTGATCGGGCCGGCGCCGGGCGCCTGAGCTACGTTCGAGAGTCCGGCCACGCCTTCGCCACGGGTACGCAGACGCCGGATGTTACGGCGGAGCAGGAAAAGCTGCTCTGGTCGGATGCCGTGATCCTGCAGTTCCCGTTGTGGTGGTTCTCCATGCCCGCGATCCTGAAAGGCTGGGTTGACCGGGTATTCGCCTTCGGTTTCGCCTACGGTGTCGGCCGGCATGAAGGCGAGCGCTGGGGTGACCGCTATGGCGAGGGCAAGCTGACGGGCCGGCGCGCGATGCTGTCGACCACTATCGGCGGGCGCGGGCCGCATTACTCCGAACGCGGCGTGAACGGGCGCCTGGATGACCTGCCGTTCCCGATCCAGCACGGCATCTTGTTCTATCCAGGCATGGCGGTGCTGCAGCCCCACACCGTGTTCCAAGTCGATCGTCTCTCGGATGAGCACTGGCCACAGATCGCCGACAACTGGCGCGCTAGGTTGCGCGGCCTGTTCGATGAGCCGCCGATCCCCTACCGCCGACAAAACGCGGGCCATTACGACGGCCAGCAGTTGCTCAAGCCGGGCCTCGGCGCCGGGGAGGGCGGTACGCGCATCCACCTGCTGCAACCCAGCGAACCGCCCGAGCGCCCTGATGGGGCGCGGCATCAACGGGCAGATCGTCACCCATAGGAGAACATCATGCTTCCGGATACAAAAACAGAACAAACGACGGATCAGGCCGCAAAGTATGCGGATTTCGCCGGAAAGACCTATCTCGTGACCGGGGCCTCCTCCGGGATCGGCGCGGCGACGGCCCTGGCGCTCGGTGGAGCCGGGGCCAACGTTGTACTCGCCGCGCGCAGGATCGAGGCTTGCGAAGCGCTGGCCGCGCAAATCCAAGCCCACGGCGGACAGGCGATGGCGCTGCCCGTGGACGTCACCGTTGAAGAGGCAGTGCGCGCAGCGGTCGACACCGCGGTCAGTCACTTCGGTCGGCTGGATGGCGCCTTCAACAACGCCGGCATGCTCGGCGCCGCCAAACCGTTCCATGAGCTCACGACGGCGGAAATGGAAGCGGTGTGGCGGACGAATGTCCTGGCCGTATTCTGGTGCATGAAGTATGAGATCTCCGCCATGCTGCCAAGAGGCGGCGGGGCCATCGTGAACAACGCGTCCACTGCCGCTTTGGTGGGTTTTCCACGCATTGCGCCCTACAACACCAGCAAACACGGTGTACTCGGCCTGACCCGGACCGCCGCCCTCGAATACTTTCGACAGGGCATCCGAGCCAATGCGGTGTGCCCGGGACCGATCGAAACGGCAATGGCGGAAGCCGCTTTCGGGGGTGCCGATGCGTTACGGCTTTGGACGGCTGATTCGCCGGCGGGCCGGGCGGGACGGCCCGAGGAAGTCGCCTCTACCGTCCTATTTTTGTTATCGAATGCGGCGAGCTATATCAGCGGGCAGGGCATCGTCGTGGACGGTGGAATTTTCGTGCAATAGGCGATTATCTGCTGCATACGCAAACCAGGAGAACATCATGCGAGCATACGAACTGCGAAATACAACCGGGCTGGATGCCTTGGCCCTCACAGAGCGCAAAGACCCGGTGCCGGGGCTCGGGGAGGTGCTGATCCAGATGCGCGCCGCGGCCCTGAATTATCGCGACATATTGGTATTAAACGGGCTCTATCCCCACATGCACCTCCCGCTTATTCCGTTGTCCGATGGGGTCGGAACCGTAGTAGCGGTTGGGGAAAATGTGACGCGAGTGAAGCCGGGTGACCGCGTCGCAGGCGTCTTCGATCAGAACTGGCTGTCCGGCGCGTCATCCGAAAGTCCGTCGGCCTTGGGTGGGCATGTAGATGGAGTGCTGGCGGAGCGGGTAGTTTTGTCTCAAGACGGCGTAGTGCATGTGCCGCCGCACCTGACCGATGAGGAAGCAGCCACGTTGCCCTGCGCCGCCGTCACGGCATGGAACGCTCTGATGGTGCAGGGTGCGCTGAAGCCCGGCGAGACGGTGCTGGTGCAGGGCACGGGCGGTGTGTCCCTGTTCGCTTTACAGTTTGCTCACATGGCCGGCGCGCGCGTCATCATCACATCGAGTAGCGATGAAAAGCTGGAACGGGCGCGCCGCCTGGGCGCCGACGAGGTCATCAATTACCGGCGCACCTCCGATTGGGATCAGGAGGTGCTCCGACTCACCGGCGGCGAGGGCGTGGATCATATCGTCGACGTTGGCGGCCCGGCCACGTTGCCGCGCTCCCTCAACGCCGCGCGAGTTAACGGTCATATCAGTCTGATAGGGGTTTTGTCCGGCACCGACGCAGAAATTTCCCTGTTCCCGATGCTGGTGAAGCAACTCCGCTTGAAGGGCATCTATGTCGGGAGCCGCTCGATGTTCGAACAGATGAACGACGCCATCGCCCTGCACCAGCTCAAACCCGTGATCGACCGCGTGTTTCCTTTGGAGCAAGCGCCGGAGGCGTTCAGGTATCTTGAAGAGGAGGCGCACGTCGGCAAGGTGTGTGTACGCTTCTGATTGTTGCACGGTTTGCCCGGTACGTCATTTCAGCAGAGCTTTGCGCTATTTAACGTCATCCAACGAATTCAACCGTTGTGTACAGGGGCGCGTAATGCATATAGTTCGGCGTCAAAAATGCAACCTGCGCTCAGGCGGTCGCTCTGCTTAAAGGTGGCTTCAGAATGCTTCAATCAGACAGTGAGAATACGTCCGTCTTTCAACTTGGTATCTACGAGGTGTCATCCGACAAGCGTGATCAGTTTCATGAGCGCTTTGAAAAGCACGCCCTTCGAATCATGCAGCGGTATGGCTTCAGACCTGTCGTGCTCTGGAAGAGTGAATCAGTTTCAAATTTTGAGTTCATCTATGTTCTTGAATGGCCAAATGCTGAAACTATGGAGCGGCAATGGAAGGCATTTCTGGCTGATTTCGAGCGGATAGAAATAAAGCGAAAAATGGCAGACACGATAGGGGAGCCTGTCCAGCGAGTGACCAGCCGTGTACTTGAAGGTGTCAAATATTCTCCAGCATTTCATCCGTTCGCGATATTTCACAGCAGTACTGATTCTGGAGGCGGCGCCGAACCAGTCGCTGGAGAGGGGCGCTCGTGACCTCGCGCCCCTCAGCTTTGCGTTAGACCGGCAAAGGAGATCATTCATAGATGAAGATCGGAATCATTGGACCTATCGATAGTGCCCTCGCATTCTTGATGGCAAGACCACGTCGCGTGAAGGAGAGTCGAGCATCATGACCAGACAACGCTTCAAGGTCGGCATCGTCGGGTTGCAGCCGGGCAGGAGCTGGGCGGCGCGGGCCCATATTCCCGCGCTGCGTGCGTTATCCAAGACCTTCGAGATCGTCGGTGTCGCCAACACGAGCAAGGCCAGCGCCGACCGGGCCGCTGCCGCGATCGGGCTACCGAGGGCCTTCGCAAACGTCGATGAGCTCATCACGGCGCCAGAGGTCGACATCGTCACTGTCGCGGTGAAGGTGCCCCATCATCTGGAGGTTGTGAGGGCGGCCATCGGAGCGGGCAGGCACGTCTATTGCGAATGGCCGCTCGGCAATGGCCTCGCCGAGGCAGAGGAAATGGCTGCGCTTGCCCGCGAAAAGGGGATCCTGGGCGTGGTCGGAACCCAGGCGCGCGTCGCCCCGGAGATCGAATATCTGAGACATCTGATCGCCGACGGCTTCGTTGGCGAGGTGCTATCGACCACCCTGATCGCGCGTGGCGGCGCTTTGCAGGGGGGTGGCACCATCCCCGACAAGAAAACCTACGCGTATCTGCTGGATCGCGCCAATGGCGCTACCCTACTGTCGATCCCTCTGGGCCATACGCTAGCGGCTCTCAGGGACGTGCTCGGGGAGGTTGCGGAAGTATCCGCGGTCCTGGCGACACGACGGACCTCGGCACGCGTCGGCGATACCGGCGAGACGCTGCCCGTCACCGCCCCTGACCAGGTCCTGGTGAGCGGGGTCCTCGCCAGTAGCGCAGCCTTGTCTATCCATTACCGCGGCGGCGCGGCTCGGGACGGCGACGGCCTGTCATGGGAAATCAACGGCACGGAAGGCGACATCAGGATTTCGGGCTCTGCCGGTCACACGCAGATGGTACAGCTTTCCCTCACGGGTGCACGGAGCGACGAGAAGGTGTTCCGGCCGCTGGAAGTCCCGGCCACATACCGTTCCGGCTGGCCTAAGGACGTGGAGCCGGGGAATGTCGCCCGCGTCTATGCCAGGATGGCCCAGGACCTGCGGAACGGCACCTGTACCGCGCCGAGCTTCAAGGACGCGGTCGCGCTGCATCGCGTCATCGCTGCGATCGAGAGAGCGGCCGAAAGTGGACGTCGTGCTGTGCTGGCGTGAATTGACCACGAAAATGCGTTGATTCATACACGAGCTACAACCGCAAACCATCTGAGCTACCCCGCCTTTCGCAGAGGCTGATCACTTCCCATCGATCGTCGGCGAATTCCGACTTATCTACAGAGGAGCGCAATATGCAGGTATTGGAATACGGTCCACCGATTTCGCTTGTCGACGCAAAACAAGTGATCGAGGCGGCGGAAGCCGAAGCCTCCGCTAACCGGTGGGCAATGGTCATCGCCGTCGCGGACAGCACTGGGCATATCGTCGCCTTGCACAGGATGGATCACGCCCAATTCGGCAGCGTCCCCATTGCGCAGGCGAAAGCGCTGACTGCAGTCAACTTCAAACGCCCCACCAAAATCTTTGTGGAAGCCGTGGCGCAAGGCGGCCTCGGTCTGCGACTGCTCTCGACCCCTGGGCTTTGCCCACTGGAGGGAGGTATTCCGCTGCTCCGGGACGACAAGGTCATCGGCGCCATTGGCATCTCCGCGGCGCGGTCCACCCAGGACGGGCAAGTGGCACTGGCTGGCACCAAGGTCATCCATGGTTGAAGAGGAGCGGCGTAGCTATGCAAGCAATCATGTTCGAACACCCAGGGCAGGCAGAGACGGTTCTGGCCTTACGTGACATGCCATTGCCCGTTGCCGGCAAAGGGCAGGTTCTGATTCACGTCGCCGCACGACCCATTCAGCCGGCCGACTTCCTGTTCATCGAGGGTCGTTACCGCATCAAGCCGGTGTACCCGCAGGTCGCTGGACTGGAGGGGGTTGGAACCATTGTCGCCTGCGGTTCGGAGGCAACCCGCCTTGAGTCAGGGATGCGCGTTGCATTTCGTGCTCCCGGTGCATGGGCGGAGTTTGCCGTCGCACCGACGTCGCGGGTCTATCCGGTGCCTCCGGAAATCTCCGACACCGTTGCTTGCCAGTTCGCACTCAACCCGCTTACCGCGTGGGCACTGCTCAGCGAGTGCGATTTACCGAAATCCTCCCGCCTCCTGATTACCGCCGGGCGCTCGGTTGTCGCGCGCCTTCTGACCAGGTTGGCTCAGGGCAAGGGACTGGCCGCAACCTTGCTGGCGCGCGAGGGCGATGGTCATGTCGCGCTGGAAGGCGACACGGGACAACCCATTGCCCGTGGAAAAAACATCGCCGAAGTTCTGGAGGCGATCGTCGGCCGCCAGGGGCGCTTCCAAGCTATCTTGGATGCGGTAGGCGGTGCGAATACGCTTGCCCTGATGGACGCGCTTGAGCCGAGGGGACGACTGATATCTTACGGTATCCTCGATGATGGCGAGATCACGCTTAAGGCATCCCGCATTCTCTATAAGAACATGCTATGGCAGGGCTTCGGCATTGATGGCTGGCTGGACCAGGCCTCGGGAAATGAGGTCACTGCTGCGCAACAAGACCTGTGGCCAATGCTTGCCGAACAGGCAGACTTGCTACCGGTGATCGGCAGTTTCACTCTGCCCCAGATTCATTCAGCCATTAATGCCGTGCGCACGATAAAGCGCCCGGGGAAAGTGCTGTTGATGGGTTAGCTTTGCTGCTTAACGCATCCTACGCACGGTAGCCGGGGCGAACTTCTCGGCCAGCAAGGCTTCGGGTACGTCGTGTTTCTTCGTGTTCATTGTATCTCCACACAACACGGCAGTTTCCGGCCAACAGTCCGTTTATACAAAATTCAGTACGCGGCCCGAACTTACGAAGGCCGAAAATAAAAAGCCAATGTCTTCCGCTAAACAGACCTCACAAACCACACGCCAGAGGAAATTGCTCCCCGAGCAATGACGGCGGTCTCGTCCTATGCTATTGGGTTCCATTTAACCGAAATCTATGGCATGGACGGAGGATAGACGATCTCGCATGATTCGGCTGGTAGATAAACTCTACCCGATACGGTTGATAACTTTGTTGCCGAGTTTGGGTTGCATCATGGTTTCTCTCTCCGCCGGGACTTTTATCTTTCGCCTATTGACCGGCCAGCTCGCACATCCTGATGGACCGGAACCGATCTAGCACGCTGCGCAAAGCAGCTCGCCGCGCCAATGAGAAAACCTTTCATGGATCCCCTCCCTTCTCAAGGTTGCGAACAGCCCGTTCGAGAACTTTTCGGGCGCGCTCAATTTCCACGGCATCGATCCCAGCCAGCGCCTTTCGCCGGCCCAGGAGGATCGGGTTTGGTACCGCACGAAAGTGGCGCGCTCCTGCTTCCGTTAATCTGAGAGCTTTAGCGCGTCGGTCGACGGGCGACGGCTGTTGTACTAGCCAGCCCTTCTTGACAAGCGCAGCAACGAGCGGCGTCAGAGTGGCCGACTCGATGTCCAGCATCGATTGCAGTTCCCGCTGTGGAAGCTGGCCAACCACATTGACGTGATGCAGGATGTACCACTGCGTACGCCCGAGACCATAGGGTGAAAGCAGGGAATCCATTTCGCGAGCGCTCAATAAGTAAAATTTCTTGACCCAGTGGCCCAGACTTTTCTCGTAATTCTCCATGGCACCCTCCTAGGCACGCAGCAACTATTACTAGGCGCCTAGCTTTTGTCAAGAGCCTAGTAAATACCCTTGACTGACAACATCCATTGATATATGATGCACGTAATATATATAAGCCGTGTAGGTGACCTAATTGAGGCGTACGTCCGAGCAGAAGGCCGAGACACATCGGCGTATCGTGGAAACTGCCGCCAAGGAATTCAGAAGCAAAGGGCTGCAAGGAATCGGTATTGCCGACCTAATGGCCCGGCTCGGACTGACACACGGTGGCTTTTACGCCCATTTCAAGGATCGGGATGCTCTTGTGCGGGAAGCGGCCGAGTGTGCATTGCATGAGAATCTATCCGCGTTGCTTTCTGCGGCCGAATCAGGTGGCAAGGCAGGGGAAGTCGAAGCGATGCTCCACTATTATCTGCAGCCCGCTCACCGGGATAGCCCTGCTCGCGGCTGCACCCTCGCGGCACTGGCTGCAGAGGTTGCCCGTCAGCCCAAGGGGGTGCGAAAGGCCTTTACGGGCCTTCTTAAGTCCAACACCTCTCAACTTGCCCAACATATGCCTGGGGGCACAGAGGCACTAAGGCTCCAGCATGCGATGTTTCTGCTTTCAGGGATGGTTGGGGCATTGGCGATTTCGAGAGCGATTTCAGATCCGGAATTTAGTGATGCCTGGCTGGCTGCGGTTAGAGATCACTACGTGACATTTTTTCAGAAGCTCACCGATGACGATTAGTTTTTTTTCCAATGATATATGACGGTCGTCATATGTGCCGCACGAACGTGTGCGGGTTTTGTTATCAATGACACAGGAGTAAATATCATGGCCAATTGCAAATCCAAATCCCTGAGGCTTGCGAGCCTGACACTCACTGTCGCCGCAACCCTTGCTGCACAGGCGGCCTTCGCCAACAGGATGTCCTGTTCGGACATGGGTTTTAACGATCCGCAGTGCCCGGCATATATCCCGCCCACTCAGAAGAACCCTGAACGCAACCCGGATGTTGTGTCTTTTCGACCAGAGTGTTCGGACCTCAGCTTTGCCGATACAAGGTGTACAAGCTATCTCGCCCCTACGCGGAAGAATCGGAAGCACAACCTGGTAACTGCGGTATTCGACCCCGAGTGCTCCGACATCAGCTTCAGTGACTCGCGATGCCCGGCTTATATCCGCCGCTAGGCTTCGCAATCTCGGCAACAACTGCTGGCTTGGAAAGACCCGTAGAGCCGGCCGGTGAAATGCCTTTCAACATTACACAAAAGGAACCGACATGTTCAGGACCAAAATCCCCCCTCCGCTTTATGCATTGTTTGCCGGGTTGCTCATATTTTGGCTCCACCGGTATCTACCTGGGCCGGCAATACCGGACGCCCCTGTCGCCCACTGGGCCTGGCTGGTCTCGGTACCTGGAGGCTTGCTTGCCCTATGGGCCGCAGTGACATTCAGGCGCGCGCGCACGACGATTAACCCATTTGACCCCTCGAAGGCCAGTCGGCTCGTCACACACGGTCCCTACCGGATCACACGCAACCCTATGTACCTGGGGCTACTGCTGGCCCTAACCGGTTGGTCCGCCTGGCTTGCCAGTTTGGCAGGCTTCTTCGTCTTGCCGTTGTTCGTGGCTGTGGTTACCTACGAGCAGATCATGCCCGAAGAAGCAGCCCTGGAGGGCATGTTTGGCGAGGAATACGCACGCTACGCGCAAACGGTGAACAGGTGGATCGGGCGCCGCAAAAGTGGCTGTGCTCAAACTACGCGTCGTTTTTCAAGGTCGGCATAAGCCGTTTCAAGAATCTGCTTGTCCTTGACCTGATAGAAGGAGGCATCAAGATGCAATTCGATCTGCTCGCTTCAATCGAGATGACCGTTTGCGCGGCCATTGCCATCTCGACTCTGTCCATCGGATTTGGTGAGAACGGGTTGGCTCGCGTCCGCATAGCGGGCTGGCTTTCGGCCTGGTTTGCCCTAGTGACGATTATGGCTTCCACGGGATTGCTCACCTACCCCCATGGACTTGGCACGCCTGGACTCGGAGTCGCAGTGGCTGCCCCGATTATTGGCTTGGTTGCCACTGTGCTGATCTCACCGTCACTCCGCCAGAGATTGCAAAGCATTCCGCTGCCCACCCTCATCGGGGTGAACGCGATCCGGATTCTGGGCGTCACCTTTTTGATCTTGTACGGGGTCGGTCGCCTGCCTTTTCCGTTTGCCCCGGTCGCGGGCTGGGGAGATATCTTGGCTGGCGTCACCGCGGTACCTGTTGCCTGGTTTGCATACAAATTGGAGACATCGGCGCGGCCGGTGGTCTGGATCTGGAACACATTTGGCCTTTTGGATCTCGTCGCGGCAATCGGACTGGGCGTGATCTCCGCTCCCGGACCTACGCAACTTATCTTTGCCGAACCAGGGACGACCATCATGACCACCCTGCCTTGGCTGATCATCCCCGCCTTTCTGGTACCGCTGTTGGCGTCTACACACTTGGCAGTGTTCTATCGTCTCATCAACCGTCAACGTCGGTAGCTCATTTGGGTAGCTGAGATCGCGGGCTGCTGGCCCTCCCGGCAATTCCTACGCCTCTGCTTCCGGTAGTAACCGGTCGTTTGGGCCGAAAGTGTCTTGAAAAGCCGGGGCGATTCATCGCCCCAAGGAGCAAGTCGTTTGGTTCAACGCCCGGACTAGTGTGTGGCACTACAAGGGCGAGCTGGTATGCAAACACCAAATACGGTGTGTTCGTGTGCGAGTCAGAGGCAGCCGGGGAAGGTGACCGGGGGACACCACAGAATCTAGCTGAATCAGTTCCACAACTAAATGTCTGCTTCAAGCCCTGAAGCCATCAATTTCTGCGCTGACCTTGACCGGCGCCTAAGAGACGGGAGTTCACATTCTCCAAGTCGAGCAGGTGGCGTTCGCCGCATTCGAACGCCAATGGCCAGTAATCGGCGCACTGCCGACCGATCATGGCAAGAGCCTGACTGACCGCAATGGCCGATTTCAAGCCCTTCGGCAATGGATCAAGTCCTTCGTCCCATCCTGAAGGTATTGGCATGAGAAAAAGCACCGAGGCACGAATTCGCGGACGTCATCCACGCAGTACCATTATTTCGTGATTGTCTCGCGAAGCAGGTGTACGAAAATAATGGCTATCTTATTGATTTATAAGACCCCCGTGTGTCATTATTTTCGTTCGCCTTCATCAACCCGGCCCCTCACACATCCAAATTGCGCACCCCCAGCGCGTTGGTTTCGATGAATGCCCGGCGCGGCTCCACTTCGTCGCCCATAAGGGTGGTGAAGATCTGGTCCGACGAAATGGCGTCTTCGATGCGCACCTTCATCAGGCGCCGGACTTTGGGATCCATGGTGGTTTCCCACAGCTGCTCCGGATTCATCTCCCCCAGACCTTTGTAGCGCTGGATGCTCATGCCGCGGCGCACTTCGTCCAGCAGCCAGTTCATGGCCTGGCGGAAGTCCTCCACCGCGCTTTCCTTTTCTCCGCGCTTGACCGCGGCGCCGGCGCCGATGAGGTCATGCAATAGATCGGCGACTTTCACCAGTTGGGCATAGTCGCCGGATTCCAGCAAGTCCTGTTCGAGAAAATACACCTGCGCATTGCCGTGAAGGGTGCGCGTGATGGCCAGGCGGTGGCTTTCACTTTCGGGATCAAACTGGGCTTCGACGCGGAACTTGGTGCTGTCCAGCGCGGCGGCAAGGCTGGCTTCCGCCAGCACGGCCGCACTGCCGTCTGCCAGGCCCAGCCGCGGCAGGCGTGAGAGCGCCTGCAGCACGTCGTCCGGCAGCAACCGCGAGAGGCGCTCGATGACGGCTTCGGCGAGGAAGAATTCGCGCGCCAGCATTTCCAGGCTTTCCCCGAATAGCGGAGCCGCGCCTTCGGCAGGCACGAGGCTCGCGTCGCGCAGTGCTTCCTGCATCAAGTGCTGCTTGAGCTCGTGCTCGTCCTTCAAGTAACGCTCGCTCTTGCCGTGCTTCACCTTGTAGAGCGGCGGCTGGGCGATGTAGATGTGGCCGCGCTCCACCAGTTCCGGCATCTGGCGGTAGAAAAAAGTCAACAGCAGGGTGCGGATGTGCGCGCCGTCCACGTCCGCATCGGTCATGATGATGACGCGGTGATAGCGCAGCTTGTCCGGGTTGTAGTCGTCCTTGCCGATGCTGGTGCCCAGGGCAGTGATGAGGGTGGCGATTTCCTGGCTGGAAATGAGCTTGTCGAAGCGCGCCTTTTCCACGTTGAGGATCTTGCCCTTGAGCGGCAGGATGGCCTGGAATTTGCGATCGCGTCCCTGTTTGGCGGAGCCGCCGGCGGAATCGCCCTCCACCAGATAAAGCTCCGACAGCGCCGGATCCTTCTCTTGGCAATCGGCCAGCTTGCCGGGCAGACCCAAGCCGTCCAGCACGCCTTTGCGCCGCGTCATCTCGCGCGCCTTGCGCGCGGCCTCGCGCGCACGGGCCGCTTCCACGATCTTGCCGCAGATGATCTTGGCGTCGTTGGGGTTTTCCATGAGATATTCGGCCAGCTTGGTACCGACGATTTCCTGTACCACCGGCTGCACTTCGCTCGACACCAGCTTATCCTTGGTCTGCGAGGAAAACTTGGGCTCCGGCACCTTGACCGACAGCACGCAGGTCAGGCCTTCGCGCATGTCGTCCCCGCTGGTTTCCACCTTGGCTTTTTTCGCCAGCTCGTTGTCCTCGATGTACTTGTTGATGACGCGCGTCATCGCCATACGCAAGCCGGTAAGGTGGCTGCCGCCGTCGCGCTGGGGAATGTTGTTAGTGAAGCACTGCACCGATTCCGAATAGCTGTCGTTCCATTGCATGGCGACTTCGACGCTGATGCCGTCCTTCTCCCCCACGGAATGGAAGGTCTTGGGATGCAGCGTCGTCTTGCTGCGGTTCATGTATTCGACGAAACCTTTCACGCCGCCGGAGTGGGCGAAGTTCTCGCTCTTGCCGTCCCGGTGGTCGACGAGCTCGATCTTGACCCCGTTATTGAGGAAAGACAGCTCGCGCAGCCGCTTGGCCAGGATATCGTAGTGGTACTCCACTTGGCCGAAAATTTCCTTGTCGGCCAGGAATTGGACTTCCGTGCCGCGCTTCTCGGTCGCGCCCAGCACCCGCATGGGCGACACTTCCACGCCGTTTTGCTTATCGATCAGACGATCCGCCACGGCGCCGCGATGGAATTCCATGCCATATTTTTTTCCGTCGCGCCGGATGGTCAGCTTGAGCCATTCCGACAGGGCATTGACGCAGGACACCCCGACGCCGTGCAGGCCGCCGGACACCTTGTAGCTGTTCTGGTTGAACTTGCCGCCGGCGTGCAACACGGTCATGACGATTTCGGCGGCGCTGCGCTTGGGCTCGTGCTTGTCGTCGAACTTGATGCCCACGGGTATGCCGCGCCCGTTGTCGTTCACAGAAACCGAGTTGTCGGGATGGATGACGATCTTGATGTCGTCGCAATAGCCGCCCAGCGCTTCGTCGATGGCGTTGTCCACCACCTCGAACACCATGTGGTGCAGACCGGTGCCGTCGGAGGTGTCGCCGATGTACATGCCCGGCCGCTTGCGCACCGCCTCCAGTCCTTCCAACTGCTGGATGCTGGATTCATCGTAATCTTGGACTTTTTGGGGCTTCTGGCTCATGGCTCACTCAAACTAAAACAAATACCCTGGGCGGGCGGTTAAAAACAGGTGACGGCATTCAAATCCGCATGGGCATGACGACATACTTGAAAGTCGGCTCGCTGGCGCTGGTCAGCAGCATGCTGCTGTTGGGGTCGCTGAACGCCAGCGTGGCGTCGTCGCCGCTGACGGCTGCCAAGCCGTCCAGCAGATAAGTGACGTTGAAGCCGATGTCCAGAGGCGTGTCTTCATAGCGCGCCTCCAGTTCTTCCTGGGCCTCTTCCTGCTCGTTATTGGTGCTGATCACCTTGAGGCTGTCTTTGCCCAGCACCAGCCGCACGCTGCGGAATTTCTCGTTGGAAAGAATCGCCGCGCGCTGCAAGGACTGCATGGCCGCCTGGCGATTGACGATCATCTTCTTGTCGTGGGCAGTGGGAATCACGCGTTGGTAATCGGGAAACTTGCCGTCCACCACCTTGGACATGAGTTCCACGCCATCCATGGCAAAGGTGACGAGATTGCCTGCCAGGCTGATTTCCACCGGCGCCTCGTCCTCGCCCAGCATCTTCGCCAGTTCCAGCACCGTCTTGCGCGGGATGATGAGATCCCGATTATCGTGGGCGGACGCCAGCTTGGTTTCGGCATAAGACAGGCGATGGCCGTCGGTGGCCACCAGGCGCAGGGTTTCCCCCTCCAGCACCAGGAGCAGCCCATTTAGGTAATAGCGGATGTCCTGATTGGCCATGGCGAATTGGGTCAGTTGCAGTAGGCGCTTCAAGACGTTCTGCGGCACCTGCAGATGAGCTTCTGCCGCTGCGCTTTCCATGCGCGGAAAATCCGCCGCCGGTAGGGTTTGCAGCGTAAAGCGCGAACGTCCGGCAACCAGCACGATTTGGCTGTCCTTGCTTTCCAGGCGGATTTTGGCGCCGTCCGGCAGGGCGCGCACGATATCGAACAGCTTGCGCGCAGCGACGGTCAGGCTGAATTCCGTGTCGACCTTGACCTCCTTGAGCACCGTGGCCACTTGTAGTTCGAGGTCGGTAGCCAGCAGCCTGGCTTCGCCGGGCTGGGCGTTGATCAGAACATTGGACAGGATGGGGAGGGTATGGCGACGTTCGACCACGCCTATGGTGGTACCCAACTGAGGCAGGAGCGCGGCGCGTTCGATTTCCATCAGTAACATTGTTTAATCCTTGCCATCGTTATTAAAGGGAAGCGTGGTTGTGGAAAACCGGCTAAGCGATT
>JAJZSR010000142.1 GCA_021849595.1 Pseudomonadota bacterium
GGTTTGAGGTCGCGCGTGCCCTCGGCGTAAGCCGCCAGCAGGGTTTTGTCCGCCAGGATGTTGATGCGCCGCACCAGCCCGCGCGAGGCGCGCGCAATGGCTTGCGCCACGCGCGGCGGAAACAGGCTGGGCCCGCGATAGCCGGCGCGTTCCAGCCGCGCCGTCAGGTAGGTGTCCACTTCGGCGTTGGGCAGCGCGGGCAGGGCGAGCGAAAGCGTGATGCGGTCCTTGAGCTGGCGAATGCGCGGGGTTGCCAGCAGGACGTCCAGTTCGGGCTGGCCGAACAGCGCTACCTGCAGGAGCTTGTCGGTAGACGTTTCCAGATTGGTGAGCAGGCGCACGAATTCGAGGCTTTCCAAGGGCATGGCCTGGGCTTCCTCCACCGCCACGGCCACGCGCTTGCCGGCATTATGGCGCGCCAGCAGGGCGTCGTTGAGGCGCTGCAGCAGGGCCTGGCGATGGGTGTCGGCAGGCGCGGCCTCACCCATGTCGGCGAGCAGGGCGTGCAGGATTTCGTCGGGACCGAGCGCGGGGTTGACCAGATAAAGCAGCTCCACCTCCGCGGGCAGGCGGCTTTGCAGCATGCGCAGCAGCATGGTCTTGCCGCTGCCCACCTCGCCCGTCACCTTGATCAGCCCTTCGCCATGGGAAAGCGCGTATATCAAGGCTTCCAGCAATTCCTCCCGCTGCGCCCCGGCATACCAGAATCCGATATTAGGGGTGATGCGGAAAGGGGCCTCGCGGAGACCGAAATGATCGAGGTACATGCCCGGCTGGTGGTTAGTCCCGCGCTAGCGTAGCGTGAGGCACGGCGCCTAGCAAGAAACCCCGCATGCCGGCGTCTTGGGGCGGATGGCGGAGGCGGTGAGATTCGAACTCACGAGTGGCTTGCGCCACTGCCGGTTTTCAAGACCGGTGCCTTCAACCGCTCGGCCACACCTCCGGGTCTGCGGTGCCTGGGCTGAATCGGCGCCCTACCGGCGACGGCGCGGCCGTAGGGCATCCCGCATGGGCGGGCATGATAACAGACGCCCGGGCGCGGCGCGGGGAGGGAATAGTCGTGATTTCGACGGCACCCGACGAGAACTCGTGCCGGGAAGGTGGCGCGCTTCAAGGAAAACGCGCGTCGCTCCGCGCTTTTGCCGGGGAATGGCGGCGGCACGGATGTTGCGTAGTCCGAGGCGCGGACATCGCAGCGAAAAAAAATCATGACCGAAATGTTCTCCATGCTGAAAAAAATAGCCCAGCGCCGCCAGGCCGCGCGTGCCGCATCGGAACCCGCGGACCAAGCGACGCAATGGGTCGGCCAGGGCGGCGGAACATCGGACTACGATGCCCACCACGCTATCGTCGAAGGGCTGGAACGGTTCAACGGCGCCCACCCCCCGGCCAGCCTGGCCGGCTACCAGGCGCTGCGTGCCCTGGAGCGGGAGGGGCTGCCCTTGCAGGAGCGCATCGTCCGCCAGTATCTGCGTTGTCAGGATTCCCTGCCTTTCGCGCGCCAGGCACTTTGGCGCGAAAGCCAGATGTTCTGGGCGCAGCTTGCCACGGCCTATCTGAGATTACTCAAGCAGGTCGTGCGGGGCGCGGCACGCGAGGCTTTCGCACCCTTCATGCCGGAAATCCTGGCGCGCAGCCTGCACTATCATGCCCGCGTCATGCGCTGGGAGTATTACCGCGGCCAGCAGCCGTCCAGTTTCGCCTGGCGGCGGCTGCACAAACTCTTTCATATCGCCGAAATTCGCCATCTCGTGAATCACCCCCTGGCGGAGGAGGGGCGTGTGACGACCTGCGGGCGCGAATATGCCCTGCCACTCATTCTGGGGCTGGCCAATCCGGCCGGCTTCAAGCCGGCTGAAGTCGAGCAGTTCGCCGCGGCCTTGGCCAACTTCCCCGCTTTGCCCCTGCCCGAAGCCCGCTACCGGCGCGGGCAGCACCGTTATGGCGTCGATTTGGCCGGCGGCCAGGGGGCGACGCCGGTGGACGTAGGCTATGCTCCCGGCCGCCGCATGCGCTTCCTCGATCTGCGCCCGGTGCTGGATGCGCTCAGCAGGGCCGAACGCTTGGACGGCTTGCCGGATCTTGTGTGTACCCAGTTGCTGCGCCTGCTGGAGCGCGGCGGGGCGGGGCGCAGCGCACCCCGACTGGCGCGGGAGGCGCGCGTCTGGGTGGTGCGCGGCATGGATGCGGTGCTGGCCGTGGCGGGCGGCAAGCCCGTCGCAGGCGAACCTTGGATGATGCGGGACGAGAGCTCTGACGGCCTGGGGTTGGTGCTGGCGGGCGGCGATGGGCTGGCGGAGGGCGAACTATTCCTTGTCAATGACGACAGCCCTCCGGATCGTTCCTGGCGCCTCATGGTATTGCGTTGGCACAAGCAGGAGAACGATCGCTTTTTCGGCGGCGCGCAGTGCCTGAGCCGCTACCCTAAGCGCGTGCGGGTGGCTTGGCCGGAAGGCGAGGCGGGCGCCCTGGCAGGGCCCGTTTTCGCCCTGTTTTTGCCGCTACCGGACACCAGCCGGGGCGTGAGTCATTTGCTGTTGCCGCGCGCCGCCCATCGGGGAGGCGGCCAGAGAGTGTTGCTTGACGGCGAGGTGATTTACCGCATCCAACTGGGCGAGGTGGCGGAGGAGCACGGCGATTGGCTGCGCGTGGATTTCCTCGTCGCGGCCCGCCAGGTGGTCAGCGCGGCGGCCTGATATCGGCTTGGTGGAAGCCGAAGCCGCCCTGGGCACGGTCGCGGAAATACATTTCCAGCGTGAGGCGCACGGTGCGGAACGCCAACTGTTCCCAAGGGATTTCGCTTTCCTGGTATAGCCGCGTTTCCAAGCTTTCGATACCCGGGCTGTGCTGCAAATCCAGCAATTGGGCGCGGTAGATCAGATAGACCTGGTTAATGTGAGGGAGGTTGAAAAGGTTGTACAGGGGACCGATGGAGACGCGCGCCCCGGCTTCCTCCCAGGTTTCCCGCAGCGCCCCCTCGGCTGCCGTTTCGCCGTTCTCCATGAACCCGGCGGGCAAGGTCCAGAACCCCGAGCGCGGCTCGATGGCGCGCCGGCAGAGCAGAACTTGATCTTCCCACTCGGGAATGCAGCCGACGACCAGCTTGGGGTTTTGGTAGTGGATCGTGCCGCACGCCGGGCACACATGGCGGAAGTGCTGGTCGCCCTCGGGGATGCGCCATTCCACGCGCGCGCCGCAGTGGCTGCAGAAATTCATGACGATGTTCTCTCGGATTGCCGCGACGGTATCAAAAATCCCTGCCTTGTGCCAGCATGAAACCAACCGCTTGCGGGGAGGGCGCCGATGAATCCGCGGCTCTACGAGTTATCCCAGAAGCTGGACAAGCTTGTGACCAGGGAGGCCGTACAGGCGGCCATTGCCGAGTTGGAGGAACGCTACGACGGCTTGAGCGAGTACGACCGGGAGGTGACCGATCGCCTCATCGCCGAACTCTTTCGCCGCCTGGAGGAAATAGACTGAGCGATCCTCAGGTGCCGGCGATGCGGTCGAAATAGCGTGCGCGGTACAGCACGCGTTTGTGTCCGGGAGCGTCGCTGAAGCCGCTGCGGCAATGCGGCACGTTGTTGCAGATCAGCCCCATGCCGGATTCCAGGCGGCCGCGGAAAATATAGGGCGAAGGGCCGTTGAAAATGGCTTCCAGCGCGGCTACGGCGGCACGCACCTCTGGGCGGTCCTGCCATTCGATGCTGCGCGTGCGGGCGGTGTAGCGCATGTGCAGTTGGCCGTTCGGCAGGGCGGCGAACACCGGCCCGCTTTCGGCGGGACGGGCGACGCCGTTTTCGTCCAGGCGCGCCGGGATGGTCATCACCGTTTCGCCCATGAGGGCGCGGATGTGTTCGGGGTTCTGCTCACGCAGCAGCAGATAGGCCATTTCGTGATCCAGCAGCCCGTTCTCGCCGCCTTCCCCGGCAGGCTGCACGCAATGCAGCACAATGGAGCAGATGCCGTGGTCGGCCCGGTTGTAGTAGCCGTCGGTATGCCAGCCCAGCGACCGGTTGGTGTAGGGGATGTATTCACCCTTACGGCTTTGCCCCTCGGCCACCGTGAGGGTGGTGATGGCGTCTTCGTCGGCCAGCAGGTTGCTGTCCAAGCGCACGAGTCCGAATTGCAGCCCCAGCAGGCGCGGGATGGATTTATCCGCCGGCTCGGGCAGGGCGCCAGCGTAGAGGGCGATGTTGGTCTTGCGGATGCGCGCGAGCAAGGCCGCGTGCTCGGCCGCGGACAGCTTGCGCGGGTCGGCCACTTCGACCACCAGCTCGTCCAGGCGCGCCGGATACGCGGCCAGCTTGGCGTCGCGCCAGGCCGGGTAGGCAGGACTGTCGGGATGGAAAGGGCTGGATAAAGGGATCATTCGGCTGGCGTATATTTTGGATAGAGGCCGTCTACCGTGCGCTTGAGCACATCCAGCATTTTCGGTATCTCGACTTCGGAAATCTGGTCGGCAATCCAGGATTTGTCCTTGTCCAGCATGAGCTCGCGAATGCAGCTGCCGAGGAAATGCTTGACCGGATAGTCGGGATGTTCCGGGTCGAAATCGAAAGTTGCATACTCGGCGCCGCGCCCGTTGATCTTGTCCAGGAAGGCAGCCTGATAGGGATGGTCGTGATCGCCCAGGAGATCGTGGATGTTTCCCTCCACGATTTCGGCCAGCCGGCTGGCCATGGTGGAAATGAAGGCGGTGCGCTCGTCATCGTCGATGCGCCCGTAGATCAGGCGGTCGGACAGGTGGACCATGAAGGCCATGGCCTCCACCATGATGCCGATGCCTCGCTGCAGGTCGACGATGTCGTAATCGGCCTCCTGCAGGTTGATGGTGAGGCGGTCGGCCAGCTTCCAGATATTGGTGGCGACTACCGTAGCCTGTTCTTCCGGCCCTTTGGGTTCGTCGCCGTCGCTATGCCAGTCGGTTTTGACGCGGATGCCGTGAGCCACGATGCGCTATTCTCCTGTGGCGACGGGGCGGGACGGGTCGGTGATCCATTCGCTCCAGGATCCCGGATAGAGGCGCGAGCCGGGCAGGCCGGCGATTTCCATGGCCAGCACGTTGTGGCAGGCGGTGACGCCCGAGCCGCACACATGGATCACGTCGTGGGGCGCACGGCCTTTGAGCAGCGCCTGGTAGTTTTCGCGCAGGGCTTCGGGCGCCAGGAAGGTGCCGTCGAAATCCAGGTTTTCCTCGAACGGCCAGTTGATCGCACCGGGGATATGCCCGGCCACCGGATCCAGCGGTTCGTATTCGCCCGTAAAGCGCCGCTCGGGGCGCGCGTCGATGAGGAGGTGGCACGGATCGGACAAGCCTTGCAGGATTTCGTCCGCATGGGCGACCTGGCTGGCTTCCGGCAGATGGGGGAAGAGCGCGTGTTGCGGCATGGGCGCCTGCAGCGTCGTGGGGCGTTTTTCCCGCACCCATTTGGGCCAGCCGCCGTCCAGCACGGCCACTCCGGGATGGCCAAGCCAGCGCAGCAGCCACCACATACGCACGGCGATGGAATTGTAACTGTCGTCGTACACCACTACCTGGCGGTTCACTCCCACGCCCCAATCGGACAGCTTGCGCGCTAGAACCTGGGGGTCGGGCAGAGGGTGACGGCCGGTGCCTGCGCCCGGCGGAGCGGACAGATCGGTGTCCAGGTCGGCATAGCGAGCGCCGGGAATATGGCCGGCTTCGTAGGCACGACGCCCGGCCTGCGGATCGGTTAGCGTGAAACGGCAATCGAAAACGATCCAAAGAGGATCATCGAGATGTGCCGCCAGATCGGCGGTGGAAACGAGCGTGTTGCTGAACATCGGGGAGAGTTGGTGAGCGAGGTGCGGCGGGCGCCGCTCCGTAAGCGGGGCAGCGCCGCGTGCGACTATCAGTAACCGCCCTTGCCGTAGGGCTTGGGCAGCCCGGCGACGCGAACGGCCTGGCGCGCCGGCTGGTTCGGGAAGAGGGTGTAGAGATGCTTCTTCCAGTCCTTGCTGCCATCTTCCTCGGTCAGTTCGATGACCATGTTGCGGAAGTTGGGCGTATGGCCGTCCTGCTTGTATTTTTCGCGCAGCCAGCGGATCACGAACCAATGGTCGTCGGTCAGCGCGATTTGCTCGCGCTCGGCCATGACCGAACAGATTTCGTCGTCATAGACGGGTTCGAGCAGGAAATCCTCGTCACCGGTTTCCAGTTCCTGTCCGTTGTACATAACACCCATTTGTTTTCTCCTTGCAAAATATATCGAGGCTAGCCTC
>JAJZSR010000143.1 GCA_021849595.1 Pseudomonadota bacterium
GTTACATCGGCTCCCACACCGTGGTGCAATTGCTGGAAGCCGGACGGCAGGTGCTCATTCTGGACAATTTTTCCAACAGCAAGCCCATGGTGCTGCAGCGCATCGCGCGCATCGCCGGACGGCAGGCGGAATTCGTCGAAGGCGACGTGCGCGACGAGAGGCTGCTGAATTATCTGTTCCGCGAATATCCGCTCAACGCCGTCATCCACTTCGCCGGCCTCAAGGCCGTGGGCGAATCGGTCGCCCAGCCGCTCAGCTATTACGAAAACAACGTCAGCGGCAGCATCGCCCTGCTCGCCGCCATGCGGCGCGCCAATATGAGGACGCTGGTGTTCTCTTCTTCCGCCACGGTGTACGGCGACCCGCACAGCGTGCCGATCCGCGAGGATTTTCCGCTCTCGGCGACCAATCCCTACGGGCGCAGCAAGCTCATGATCGAGGACATCCTGCGCGATACCGCCGCGGCCGACCCGCAGTGGCGCATCGCCCTGCTGCGCTATTTCAACCCGGTCGGCGCACACGCATCGGGACTCATCGGCGAGGATCCGCAAGGCATCCCCAACAACCTCATGCCCTATATCAGTCAGGTGGCCGTGGGCTTGCGGCCCTTCCTGCAAGTGTTCGGCGACGACTATCCCACGCCGGACGGCACGGGCGTGCGCGATTACATCCACGTGGTCGATCTCGCCCGCGGCCATCTCGCAGCCCTGGACGCGCTGGGGAAACCCCATGCCGATCCGGTGCTGACCGTGAACCTGGGTACCGGCCACGGCTACTCCGTGCTGGAAATGGTGGCCGCCTTTGCCCGCGCCAGCGGGCGCGAGGTGCCCTACCGCATCGTCGGCCGCCGGCCGGGCGATGTGGCCGCCTGCTATGCCGACCCCGGCCGCGCGCGCGAAATGCTGGGCTGGCAGGCAGAAAAATCGCTCGACGACATGTGCCGGGACGCCTGGCGCTGGCAATCGCAGAACCCGCAAGGCTACGCTGCCTAGCTGACAGAATTTCCTAAGGAAATGCTAAGCCGGCAACGGCATCATGCGTTTTTGTTTTCTTTGTACGTCGCCATCATGACCGCACAACCGGCCTTGCATAAACCCACTCAGATCCTGCACAACCTCATGGCCTTGCTGATTACGGCGCAACTGGCCGTCGGCGCCCTCATGCATGCCCCGCGTCCCGGCGAAGCGCCCAGCGCGATGTTCGAACTGCACGAGGTGCTGGGCCTGACCAGCCTGGCGACGGTGGTCGCCTTCGTCGCTTGGGTCTTGCTGCGCCGCGTCGATACCCCCGCGCGCCAACTGTTTCCCTGGGCCGGGAGGGCGCGCGCCCGCGTGCTGGGGCAGTTCGCCCTTCTGCTGCGCGGCCTTTGGCAACGCCGCCTGCCCGACCCCGAGGCCACGGCGGATTTCGCTTCCGCCATCCATGGCCTCGGCCTGCTGGCCGCCTTCGGCATGAGCGCCAGCGGCGGCCTGTATTGGCTGCTGGGCGAGCTACTCGGCGACACCGGCGGCTTCGCGCACCAGGTGGCGGAATTGCACGGCGCGCTGGCCAATCTGATGTGGGCCTATCTGGGCGGCCACACCTTCATGGCCCTGCTGCATCAGTGGCTGGGTCACGGCAGCCTGCTGCGCATTCTCGGCAGATCCTGAGCGCATGGCGCTGACGCCGCCCCGCACGATGATCGGCGCCATTCCCTTGACCGTTTCCCTCACCCCGCCCTCTCCCAGAGGGAGAGAGGGACGGAGCCACGCAACGCGGATTACAGGTTAAGCCGAGGGCATGGACATCCAGCACTGGGTCCATCAGTTCACCGCCTTCGTTTCCATGCATCCGCACTGGGCGGGCGCCATCGCCTTCCTCACGGCCATGGCGGAGGCCATCGCCCTGGTCGGCCTGCTGGTGCCGGGCACCTCTATCCTCATCGGCATCGGCGCCCTGGTGGGCCTGGGACATTTGCCGCTATGGCCCATCCTGGTCTGGGCGGCGCTCGGCGCCATTGCCGGGGACGGCTTTTCCTACTGGCTGGGGCGCCGCTACCACCAGGCCTTGCGCGCACTGTGGCCTTTCTCGCGCCATCCCGAATGGCTGCGCCAGGGCGAGGCCTATTTCCAGGAGAAAGGCGCCATGAGCATCGTGCTGGGCAGGTTCTTCCCCGTGCTGCGCTCCGTCGTGCCGGCCGTGGCCGGCATGCTCAACATGCCGCCCCTGCGCTTTTATACGGTCAACATCCTTTCCGCCCTGCTGTGGTCGCCGGCGCACATCCTGCCGGGCGCGCTCGCCGGCGCGGCCCTGGCGCGGCTGGGCGACATCAGCGCGCGGCTGGTGGCGCTGCTGGTGGCGCTGCTGCTGCTCACCGTGCTGTTGGACGGCCTGCTGCGGCTGGCCTTCGCCCTCTCGCGCCGGCTCTATGGCTGGGCCGCCGGACCCCTGGGACGCTGGGCACAGTACCGCCCGGGCCTCTGGGCCGGCCTGGCGCGCTGGCTCGCGGCGCCCGATCTGGCGCCGGCGCGGCTGGCCGCCGTCGGCGCCCTGATGCTGACAGCCTTGCTCGCCTTGGTGGCCTGGCTTTCCCAGGCCGTGCTCAGCCGGCAAACCGTGGCCATGGATGCGGCCCTGAGCCATGCTGCCGGCATTTTGCGCACGCCCTGGACCGATGCCCTCATGCTGTCGTTCAGTGCCCTGGGCGATCCGGCGGTGGCTTTGGCTGTTGCCGCGGTCGCCCTGCTCTGGCTGCTGCTGCATCGGCAATTTCGCGTGGGCGGGTATTTTCTCGGCGGCCTCGGCCTGGCCGGGTTGTTCGTGCTGCTGTTCAAAACCGGCTACTCCCTGGAACGCCCGAGCGGCCTGGGCCTGGACGCCTTTCCCAGCGGCCACGCCACCTTCGCCGCTACCCTTTACGGCATGACCGGAAATTTGCTGCTGCAAAGCCTGGGCTGGCGCCGCGCGCGCTTCTGGCTCGCGCCGCTCATGCTGCTGGTGGCGCTCATCGCCCTTTCACGCGTTTATCTGCAAGCGCATTGGCCCAGCGACGTCCTGGCCGGGCTGGCGTTCGGACTGGCGATGAGCGTCGCGCTGGGCCTGCTCATCGCGCCCCTGTCCCCGCTCGCCATACACCCGCGCGCTTTTGCCGGCACGGTGCTGGCGACCCTGCTGCTGCTGGGCAGTTGGCATGTGACCGCGACTCTGGGGCCGCGCCTGACCACCCTCAAGATCCAACACACCCGGACCGTGGAGTTGGGCATGCCCTGGCGCAGCGGCGGCTGGCAGACGCTGCCCCTTTATCGCATCGACCTGGTGGGTGCGCGCGAAGAACCTATCCTGCTGCAATGGCGCGGCGACACCGCCGGCCTGGCCGCGGCCCTGGAACGGCAAGGCTGGCAGATGCCGCCCTCCTGGGGTGGATTCCGTCCGGCTGCGCTGCTGCAAAGCCGCGTCCTGGCCCTGCCCGTTCTGCCCATGCTCAACGACGGCCGCGCCCCCAGTCTTACCCTGATCCGGCCCGCTGCCCTGGACGGCAAAGCCGGGCGGCTGGTGCTCTATGCCTGGGCCTCGGACTATGTCTCCGCTGGCAAGCCCATACTGCTCGCCGCCCTGCGCTTCGAGCGCGCCTATCACTCCTGGCCCGGCGCCACCCTGCTGCTGCCGGACGACGAACTGATGTGCACGGCGGACGCCCTGCTGCTGGCGCTGCCGGACGCGCGCGCCGTCGGCCCGAAGCTGAGCGGCAAGGAAAGCATGTGCGGCGGGCAGCTGGTGCTGGCGGAGTGAGGCGACCGACAGCGGCCTGCCGCAGCACGTCCTCATTCGGAATCGGGATGGCGCACCGTCTGTTATTCGCGGGCTGGCGGCCAGGCTGTTGGCGGGCATGACTCAGTCACGGGCTGCTGGAGCCTTCCAGCTATGCGTCCAATAGGTGGTAAGAAAAGACTTGGGGAACAACCGTCGCTTAACGGCTTCGCTAAGCAGCAATTGGGCAGACGTGATCTCAGATAGCAGACGGAAATGGATGACATTGGACCAGTCGATCGGATACCAAACATCTGGAGCCAGGAGAACGATCTTTGAGGGCTCTGCATGAAGCCGAAGGCTGTCTGGAAGCCTGGCGGCGATACTCTGAATCATTTCCTGTACGCCACGTCGCGCGGACGACACGTAAGTGTTGTAAGCCCGCTTGAGCAGGATTGGGCCAGTCATCGCCTCGGGAGAGCGATTCGCCATGGCATTCGCGTCACCCCAAGCAGACGCGTTTTCAACCAGGAAATGCATGACCAGCAACCAGAATTCCTGCCGCGGCCTGGACGCCATGATTGCATTGGGAATGGAATGCGGAAAGGCTGGATCGCTGCCCATCCTACCTAGCCACACATCTCCTGAGTGAAACAGCGGTGATAACGATTTAAGACATTCCGTGTCCATATCGACATACAAGCCGCCGTACTGATAGAGGAAAAAATATCGAACGGCATCTGCACGGTAGATCTCGCGCGGATATGCATCGTAAAAGGGCAGGAACCACGGGTAGTAGTCCTCGATGAAACTGCGATTGTCGGTATCGTCCCAAAGGATGTAATCGAAATCAGGATTCAGGCGCCTAAGGCTTTCACTCCAATGGGCGTAGTTGAATGGCAGCGAAATCTTGCTTTTCCAGGTCTGAAAGATCACCTTGGGAAAGGCCCCATCGTGCGGTACCTGCGGCCTCTGCAAACCCTGTACCGGGCTGACCTCTGCAGAGGCTCCGAAATCACCTGACACAACTTTGTCAGCACCGAGGTCAACCCTTATTTGGTCGTTGCTCCCGAAGATACGGTGCATACCCCTGGCAAGCGGGGTAACCAGTTTTCCGATCAGCCGCCGGAAGCGCAATCCAAAGAGGATCGCGATGACTGTAAATATCGATGGCGCCTGCAATGCCGCTTCAAATTCCTGGCGTGAGCCGACATTCATCCCGATCAGGGCCGGAAGAATCTTGATGCCCAGATAAGATTTGAGCTGGTAGCCTAAAAAGGGTATTTTCATCAGCGTATCAGGGTTTTTCCGTTTTAAAGGCGCAAAATCTACGAGAAGGCGATGGCGTCTAGACGAGCGCTAGAGCCTCTATCCAAGCAGGCCTAGCGGTTCTCCGAATCCGCATACCTTGCCAGATGCAGGACGCTAAGGAACAGTCTTGCGAGGAACTTGAATTGCCAAGGCCTGAAGCAATACCTCTGGCTCTGGCACCACGCAGCAAAAGACTCCTTATGGTTCCCCATAAGATATTGCCAATAGGCAAGGCTAAACCAGCTATTAGCGGCTGCCACGCGGAATACCGATTGCCAGTGGCCCAGGATTTCGTTCTCTTTAGAGGATTTCAACAGTGCCTCCCGAATCTCGATGCCTGACAGCAAATGTTCCATCCGCCGGTCAGGCCGCGACGAATATCCCTGAGCCGCGGCGCGCTGCAGATAGAGCTCTTCATTGACTAGCGCCGCAGCCCCATTAAGAGCCGCACGAATTGCCCAGTCGCAATCCCAGAGCAGGCAACCTTCCCGATACCCGCCGATGCGCTCGAAGGCATCGCGTCTGACGACCGGACGTTGGAATGCCATAGGCACGCTTTGAATCAGAGCCCGGACAAGGCGGTCATCAAAGCGCAATGCCTCATCCTCCATTTCGTACCCTTGAGCCGTCGCAAGTACTTTTTCCATCGAGTTTCGGTAAGCTTGCTGACCCCACGTGGCCCTCTCCCCGAACCACAAAACTCCCATGAACACGACTTCCACTTCCGGATGGCGATCCAACACACCAAGGGCTCTAGAGATGTAAGTAGGTGCATAAAGATCATCATCGTCGAGGAAGGCGATAACCTTTCCACAGCTTTCTCTGACGCCAGTATTCTTTGCCGCCGCCCCGCCGCGCGCGTAAGGGTGCCGTACGATGCGCATCCGGCGGCTCTCCGGTTCAAGAAGCTTTGCCGGTGGGTCGGATGCATCGTCCACGACCACAACCTCCCAGTCCCCGGTGGTCTGCGCAGAGATGCTTAGAAGGGCCTCTGCCAGAAGTGCCGGGCGGTTTCGTGTGGGCACAATGATAGATACCGTCGGTGTCGAGCTGCTTGTCATACTGAACCGCCCCGGGTTTTGAGGAGGCTTCAACTCTTGAGAGAATGAAGCCATGATGAGCAAGAAGAACACCCCGAAGTATTCTCCCGAAATCCGTGAGCGCGCTGTCCGCATGGTGCA